>DATBDJ010000030.1:0-64329 GCA_036269995.1 Candidatus Udaeobacter sp. | reverse complement strand
TTTTACCGGCGGCAATAATTCAGCCGGTCGCCAAAGGCGCGGCACCGGTTTCCGCGCGTCGTCAGTATCGGCAAACCGCAGAGTGAAAAATTTCTGCGCGTCACGATTCATTAGAATGCGGGCACTCTTGTCGCTGATTTCAATCAAATCCGGAGCGAGCCCGTGTGTGCAATAGACGTTTTTAATCAGTCGCGTAAAGTCATCGCGCGTGATCGTCTCCTGGTATCTTTCCAGCACACTCCACCGCGGTTTGCTGCCGAGAACGCTGACGTTTTCTGCCGCTTGAACAGCAGTTAGCAAAATCGCCGAGAGCAAAACGGCCGAAGCTCGAATGAGACCGGACTTCGCCACATTAAAGCGGTGAGCCGTTAAATCGTTGAATCGCAAAGCCGATGTAACTATGTAACGATTCAACGAACCACGCCTCTTATGTTAACCGTTCTTTTCCTTGGAGACATTGTTGGCGAGCCGGGGCGCACCGCGGTGATTGCACGGTTGCCCGAGCTCAAATCAAAGCACGCGTTGGATTTCGTCATCGTCAACGGCGAGAACGCCGCAGGCGGACGCGGCATCACCGGAAAAATTACGATAGATCTTTTGCGCGCCGGAGTGTCAGTCATCACGACTGGCGATCATGTTTGGGACCAGAAAGAGATCCTCTCGTTCATACAAACTGAACCGCGTCTATTGCGACCGATGAATTATCCTGAAGGCGCGCCGGGTACTGGATCAATCGTCCTGGAGACTGCCAAAGGTAAAATTGGGGTGCTGAACGTCCAAGCCCGCACGTTTATGCAACCGATTCTGGAAAATCCGTTTCGCGCTGCTGAAGCAGCAGTGACGAAGATGCGGGAGGAAACGCGAAACATTATCGTGGATATGCACGGCGAAACCACGAGTGAAAAAATCGCCATGGGACGATTCCTCGATGGACAAGTTTCCGCCGTGATCGGCACTCATACTCACGTTCAGACAGCCGATGAGCAAATCTTTCCCGGCGGAACGGCTTTTTTGTGCGACGCGGGCATGTGCGGTCCGGTGCATTCCATTCTCGGCCGTGCCGTCGATCCCATCATGAATCGTTTCGTCTCAAATCTTCCGGCATCATTTCCAGTAGCCGGCGGTGAGGTGCGGCTGCGGGGAGCTTTCGTCGAAATTGATGAAACGACCGGCCGCGCCGTGCGCATCACACGAATCGATGAGCGGGGGCCGATTCAATCCACTACATCCGAGCCAGAGCTGAAGGTTGAACTAGAACAGACGCCTTCGCGCGACCAGGCTTAAAACGGTCGGGTTCGAGCCAACTATTCATCCTGTCATTTTCGAATTGTCTAGGAACATTAACGTCTAATAAATCATGAAAAAATCCGTTGCTCTTATACTCTTGACTGCCATGGCGCTGTGCGGTGCGCAGATTTGCCGGGCCGAGGCCAAAAAAAACGTTAACGAAGCGAACAAGCTCGCGCGCGAAGGTGCCGATGCGGCCAAGAACCAGGAGTGGGACAAAGCTGTCGACCTGCTTCGTAAAGCCACGGCGCTTGACAAAAAATACAGCGATGAGCTGTCCGCGGTGTATCAACAGCAGGGATACGCCGCCGCAAGCGAACAGAGATATCCAGATGCCATCACCGCCTACAGCGAAGCGCTGAAATTAACTCCTCAGGATGTGCGTATTTACGAACAACGCGCGGCGGTGGAGATGAAAGCAAATGATACTGACAAAGCGCTGGCCGACTACTCCGAAGCAATCAAGCTTAAGCCAAACGAAGTTCGGTACCTCAATTATCGCGCTTACATCTATGAGACAAAGGTCGACCTGAAAAATGCGATGGCGGATACCGAAAAAGTACTCAAGGTCGATCCGAAGAACGAGGAGGCTTTGAGTCGCAAGAAGCGTGTGGAGGCGCGACAAGCTGCAAATGCGCCGCTTCCGCCTCCGCCTGCCTCACAGCGAAGATCGCCAGCGGCTGGTCGCACGCCCTAACGTTGGCTGCGATCTACGCTTCAGCCTGCGAAACTGCTGGTTCGCCTTCGTCGCCTGTTTCCTCTGGCAGCGCAAATCGTCGTTTACGTCGGTTTGCGGGCAGAGGGGCTAGAGTCATCGTAACGTTGCGCCCGGTAATCTTCGGCTCCATTTCGACTTGGGACATTCCGGCAAGGTCGTCACGGACTTTCCCTACGAGCTGCATCCCGAATTCCTGATGCGCCATTTCGCGGCCGCGAAATTGTAGTTGCACCCGCACCTTGTTCCCCCGATCAAGAAACTCTTCCGCATGGCGAACCTTGGTGAGGTAATCGTGTTCGTCGATATTTACGCGAAACTTGATTTCCTTCAGTTTCGAGCTCGCCGGTTTCTTGTCCTTGGTCTGTTTTGAGATGTCGTACCGGAACTTGCCAAAATCGACGATCTTACACACCGGCGGGTTGGCCATTGGCGCGACTTCGACTAAATCCTGCCCAAGACCCTGGGCTTTACGCAAGGCATCGGTCAACTTCATGACGCCCAGCTGTTCACCGCTCGACCCCATAATGACTCGCACTTCGCGAGCGCGAATGCGGCCGTTTACACGAATTTGTGGTTGCAGATTAAATCAAGCTCCTGACCGGCAAAACGGGAGTGCGCCGTTCCGCCGTATTTCCGTTATCGCATCTCCGAGCCTGGGCGGTTGCCCATGACAGAGGCACTCATGCTTCGCCACGGCTGCGATGGACCGCCACGAAGTGCTCGCCATTAGCGAGCCGAGGTGAAGTTGTAGGCAGTAATCTTGCGCTGGCAAGGGCGAATGTTGAGACGCAATTATCAATAATCAACTTTTCGGCGGGTCGCCAAAATGCGCTTTGTGTGCAGCGTAGACGGCTGCGTCGTCCAGCATTGAATCGATTGTTGCTGTTAACGCTTCGAGTTTGATTACTCCGGAAAAGATCGCGCGATCGCCAATGGCAGTGTCGATCACGAACGCCGGCCGTTGCGTTATCTGCAGCGCGTGAAATTCGGCCGTTGAGGCTCGAACACGTTTCTCTGTTTTTGCCGACCGCGCATGCTTGCGCAATTCCCCGGCATCGATTCCGCCGGATTCAGCGCCAACTTGAACGGAAACATCCCAATCGCCGACATTCCTGCCTTCGCGCAATGCGGCGTGTGCAAGAGCAAGGCGAACACGGTCGTCGGTAAAACCAAAATCCTTCGCTGCTTCGGCCACGCAATTCGGAGCGAGCCATTCGGGCAGAGTGGGATCGTACCAGTCCGTATTCAACATGAAGGGCGACCGCATCATCATCCCGCTTCGGCGATAGAACCATTGCTCCTGCTCGCGCGAAGTCGGCAATCCGTTTTTGTCGAGCAAGGCGATCTTCCACTGAAACTCCACATGGTCCTCGTACCGCCTTTTCAATTCGGCCCAAGCTGGCTCGGCCCAAAAACACCATGAAGAAATCACGTCGAGATAATTAGTGATGGTGACAGACATAATCTGAATTGGACGTTGAGCGTTGGGCGTTTGCTGAACCTAACTTTCAACGCTTAACGTTCAACGCCCAACGCTCGATGAATCCGCCGTGCGTCTGTGCAAGCCCAGAATCGTGGAAATCAATCACATTCTCCTTTTCATAGCGGTGATTTCGCCAGTTCTGGTATTGGCAAGGGCATGGCGGCCCAATTCGGGTTATCAGGGCTGGCGCATGGGTGCGATTATCGTGCTGGTAGTCACAGGCGTGGCCTGGGTTTTCTGGCGTGGTGCGTCGGGATACATTGGCGGCTGCGCATGGTTAATTCTGCTTTTTATTCCGGCGATCGGACTGCGCAAAATGACCGAACTTGCATCGCGTGGCGATTACCGGTCCGCGAGAAAGCTTGGTATTGCTCTTCAAATTTTTCATCCCAGCGCGGATCTGCGCGACCAGGTCCAATTGTTCCGTCACTTGGAATCTCAACCGCGCGATCAAGTTTTCAGTTCGGCTCCCGTCGAACGTAAATTCACCGGTCGCGCGGCGAACACGCAGTTTCGCAACGCGCCGGCTGTCTTCATTTTCATTCTCCTCAACGTGGCTGCCTTTGTTGGCGAAATCGTCGTGGGCGATTGGAGCGACCCCGAGGTTTTGCATCGCATCGGCGCAGTCAGCTTGAACTCAGTTGTCGTTCAGCACGAATACTGGCGTCTTGCGACCGCGTTGTTTTTGCACGCTGGTTTCCTCCATCTCGCTTTCAATTGTTTTGCGCTTTACGTTCTTGGCCCTGAACTTGAACGCACTTTGGGCACGATCCGGTTCGTGCTCTGTTATCTGATCTCCGGATTGGCATCAGGCGGCGGCGTGATTGTGTTGACTTTGATCGGCTTCGTTCAACCATCTGAGCTTGTCGGTGCATCAGGTTCGATCCTGGGCATCGTTGGCGCATGGGCAGGATTTCTGCTGCGACACAGGCATGCACCACAAGCCAAAGAACGTCTGGCAAACATCGCGATGATCGTTGCGATCCAGATCGTCTTCGATCTTTCGACGCCACAGGTCAGTATGTCGGCCCATATGTGCGGCCTCATCGCAGGGTTTTTTCTCGGACTGGCTCTCGCGCCGCCAGCTGCATCTGGGATGGTTAGTGCTGGCAGAAGCTGACTGATCGACAGCGTTTCTTGACCGCGCCAGCGTTCGCGATTCATTAGGTCTGTTTGTTTTCCCCACTACAAATCTAATGGGAACGCCTTAAACTTTGGAAGCTGACTTGCCTCGCTTCACGCGGGGCGGCAGCTACACTGAGCACACTCGCATGCCGAATTTTCAACCTTACAATGTCACGCCCATTCTGCCGGCGGCGCTCGAGCCGCTCCGTGAGATGAGTTTCAATCTTTGGTGGACATGGGAACCGGATGCGCGACGCCTTTTCCGTCATCTCGATCACGAGCTGTGGGACCGCACCAATCATAATCCCGTCCGAATGCTGCAACTTTCGCGGCAATCGCGCCTGGAGGAACTTGCGCAGGACAAAAACTTCGTGCGCGAGCTCGCGCAAGTATTCGAGCAGTTCGAAAAATATCTTGGACGCCACGATACATATGGAAAAACCGGCACAGGAAGCGCGATCAAGAATCCGATCGCGTATTTTTCCGCCGAATTCGGCTTCCACGAATCGATCCCAAATTACTCGGGCGGCCTCGGCATTCTCGCCGGCGATCATTGTAAATCGGCGAGCGATCTTGACCTGAATTTCGTGGCGATCGGTCTGCTGTATCGGCACGGCTATTTCCGGCAGCAGATCGACAAGGAAGGGGTTCAGGCCGCCATTAATCTGAACCAAAATTTCTATCACCTGCCGATTCGTGAAGTTCGGCGTGGCGATACGAAGTTGCTGATTTCAGTGCCTATTTTGGACAAACAAGTTTTTGCGCGAGTCTGGGAATTGCGCGTCGGTCGAATAAATCTTTACCTTCTCGATACCGACATTCCTGAAAACAACGCCGAGGACCGGCGGATTACGGCCGAGCTTTATGGGGGCGATCTCGAGATGCGCATGCGACAGGAGATCGTGCTGGGAATTGGCGGTGTAAAAGTGCTCAGCGCGCTCGGCATCGAACCGTCTGTGTTTCACATGAACGAGGGACATTCAGCGTTCCTCTCCCTCGAACGAATCCGGCTCAATGTGGTTGAAAAGAAGCTCGATTTTTATTCGGCGCTTCAGTTCGCAGCGGCGGCCAATGTTTTTACCACCCACACTCCGGTTCCAGCCGGACACGACTCATTCTCGCGGGAGATGATGCAAAAGTACTTCGGCACTTTTGCTAAGGAACTAAACATCCCATTCGACACATTGTTCTCCTTTGGGCACACGCGACTGGACCCAAACGAACCGTTCAGCATGACGATCCTCGCGTTGCGTCTCAGCAGACATGCCAACGGTGTCAGCAAATTGCACGGTGAAGTTACTCGTTCGCTTTGGAAACATGTGTGGTCGGGCGTGCCGGTGCACGAAGTGCCAATCACCAACATCACCAATGGCGTGCATACCAAGACGTGGATGGCGCCGGAATTCGCGGAACTTTATCGCAAACACATCGGCGATTGGGAGGAACATCTCACAGAGCCGGATTTTTGGCGCGGCGTTATTGATATTCCAGACGCCCAGCTTTGGGAGACGCATCAACAACTTAAGCGCCGGCTCATCGATTTTGTGCGTGACCGCGAGCGATATCGCCGTGAACGCCTGGGCGAGTCCCCCGAATCGATTCGAAACGTCAATCGCATTCTGGATCCGGAGATTTTGACGATCGGGTTCGCACGTCGCTTCGCCACTTACAAACGAGGGACGCTGCTGTTCAGTGATAAGGAACGCCTAAAGCGACTCATCAATGATCCCACTCGACCTGTGCAATTCATTTTTGCAGGCAAAGCCCACCCTCGCGATGAGGCTGGCAAAGCGCTGATTCAGGAGGTTTACAGGCTCAGCCGCGAATCGGGCCTAGAGAATCGGATCGTGTTTGTCGAGGACTACGACAGCTACATTGCGCGCCGGCTTGGGCAGGGCGTCGATCTTTGGTTGAACCACCCTTTGCGACCGCTTGAAGCGAGCGGCACCAGCGGAATGAAATCAGCGCCGAACGGCGGAATTAATCTCAGTGTGCTCGATGGCTGGTGGTGCGAAGGCTACAACGGCAGCAACGGCTGGGCCATAGGCGCGGAGATCGACAATGGCACCACGGAATTCCAAAATGAAGTGGACGCCAGCAGTCTTTACAAACTGCTCGAGAACCAAATTGTGCCGCTCTATTACGCCAAACCCGACGGCAAACTTCCTCTCGCGTGGCTGCAATTGATGCGCGAATCGATTCGAAGCGTTACGCCTGTGTTCAACACCCAGCGAATGGTGAAGGAATATACTGAGCAACTCTACATTCCCGCAGCTCAGGGCTACGAGAATTTCGCGCGCGACGGCTGCGGCGCAGCAACGCAACTAAGCCAATGGAAAACGCAGATGCGCAAGGATTGGCCGCAGGTCCAGATTTCCGAGGTGCAAGTGAGCAACAAAGATCGGCAAACCATCCAGGTTGGCGAATCATTGCAGATCAGCGCGCGCGTGCATCTGGGCGCAGTCGACCCGCGACACGTGCGCGTTGAAGCGTATCACGGCGAACTCGACAATGGCGACCTCCACAACCCCGCCGCGACTGTACTCAATCAAAACGGCCAGGCCGATGGCGCTGGCACTTACATTTATCAGGGAAGCGTTCCTGCAACTGAAAGCGGAACCTACGGTTTCAGCGTCCGCGTCGTGCCGACACACCCCTGTTTGATGCAGCCGCACGAACTGCGCCTGATCACCTGGTCGTAGTATCTGGCGTTCCGTGTTTCGCCAAAAATTCGCCGTTGCCTTGGTCGAAATAAACGGTCGAGCCAACGCGTGAGATTTGAAGTGACTGTTGCCACGTGCCCGACGCGAAATCTTTTACAGCTTCGGCCGTTTTTATTTCAGGCTTGAGGTTCACTTCTGTAGGACCGGCGTTGACCAGCGCTTCCGACAAGATTCGGCCGTCCATCCCATTAGGCAGCTTAATTCCAAGAATCTGCAGAATCGTTGGGGCAAGGTCGACATTACCGCTCGGCAAATCGTCTGTTTCGCCACGTTTAAAGTCCGGTCCGGCGGCGATGAGGGTGTTGTGCATATCAAACCGGCTAAGTGTGGCGTGCGTCCCCTGCCCTGCTCCTCGTTGCCAATCGGCGTCGATCATCCCTGGAATACCAAACTGATTCTTTGAATCGTTCCAGCGAAATGCCATCACCACATCAGGCGAATGATCAGTCGCGATCTTCGCCTGGTCCAAACTGAACGTTCCATCCATCGGGTTCTTTGTGAAAATCACACTGGCGAAATCCGACTGCTGTAAGAATTCGACGAGACGGTGGATAAGTTTCTCGTCGTGTCCAACAACATAGAAAAGAACGCTGCCGCCGTTCCCGGCCAGCATGATGTCTGCGGGTTGTGGTTCGCCGTTGAATTCCAGCTTTGCCGCGAAACCCGCATCGCTCAGAATTTTTCGCAGATCAACTGATCGTCGGATCGTGGAAAAGCCATGATCAGACACGACAAACACGTTTGTTGATGCGCGTACATCCCGCTGATCCAGCGCCGCCAGGACGGCGGCAAGATTTTGGTCAGAGGATTTGATCGCCGCCAACGCTTCCGAAGATCCCGGCGCCTTTTCGTGTTGCGTGAGATCGGGTTCGCCTAACCACAAAATCGACAAGGGCGGCACTCCATCTTTCCAAAGAAACTCGGTCAGAGCTTTCGTTGTCCAGGCATCTCGTTGAACGTGAGCCGAGGGGAATACGCCAAGTTTTTCCTCGATCGAAGCGAGGATTTCCGGCGGTAGTGATTTGCCTGCGAACAGAGCAATGCCGTTTTTTGCACGGTCTTGCGACGATGGTGCATGCGTTCCGCTTGCACTGTCTGCGGAAGGCAAGCCAGAGGCATGCCCTACGTTGCGATCCAGCAATAGCCCGACAGTTTTTGCGCTCGCAACGACGGTGCGCCCGCCGGCGCGCGGGACAAGTTCGGTAAGCGTTGGAGCCGAGACGTATTTTCCGCCGGAAAGCGCGTCACCTTTCTTAACGACGGCAGGAATCTCGACGTCGATTGTTCTCCTTGCATCGATCTCGGGGCGGTAGACGTGATTTGCGATGATGCCGTGTTTGCCGGGATAAACGCCGGTGACAAGCGCCGTGCCGTTAACATTCGTCGCACTTGGATACAGCGCGTGGTGATTTCGAAAAGTGACGCCGTCATGCACAAGCTTGCACAGTGTCGGCGTGTTTTGTTCGCTGACGAAGTCTGGCCGCATGCCGTCCCACACCACGATCACGACGTGGCGGGATTCATTTAACTGTTCCGTGGCGAAAGCTGGGGCGGAAAGCCAGCACACGATGGCAAAACTGATTAAGAACCGCCGCCTCAGATTCACGTACGGGACTCTCAATAAACTCCAGAGTGGTTGAACGAAAGTTACGATCTCGTGTCAGAATGCGGTCAGGTGCAGACCACGTCAACGCTGCGAGACCTTTCAGATTTTCCAAGTGCAACATGAAAATCGGCGCGTTGATTGTTGCAGCATTGTCGATTGCTGTCGCGCATGGCAGCCAGTTGATGCCCACTGCCATTGGAACGGCTTGGCGATACAACATGACAGAAGAAGTCGGCAAAGGCCTCGACGTGCGTGGCGTAAAAGCGGATGCGGACGGCAAGATCCGTGTGCCCGTTTTGTATCGAATCGATGCCACCGAAAACATGGACGGAAAAGATCTTATCAAGTTCGAAATGCACCGCGCCGGTGTAATCACGAATACAGATCTAGTGAGCATCAACGAGCAGGGAATGATTTGCTGGGCACGGATCAATCTGGATGGCGAATTCGTTAAACTGAATCCGCCCCAAACGATAATCGCGAATCCGCTTCGAAAGGGTGTTGGCTGGGATTTTAACGGGCGCGCCGGCGAGCTTGAGGTGCGGCAGCATTACACTCTGGTCGACGAGGAAGACGTCGAGGTGCCGGCGGGCGAATTCCACACGTTCCACATTCACGGAGAGCAAACGGCACCGAACCGGATGACGATCGACCGTTGGTTCGCGACAGGCATTGGAATCGTAAAGGACATGACGACAACGCGCGCAGCGAACGGCGATTTGCTCCAGCGTGTATCGCTGGAACTCACCGAACGCCCGAAAACTACAGCGCGCCCTGAAGTGAAAACGGAGGCGGCGCCGAAGCAGCTTTCGGTAAGTGTGGCAGCCGAGCGCTTCGGCAAACCGATGACAACTTTTAGATCGAACGCACCGGAGATCTATGCGTGTTGGCAGGGAAATCGTTTGCGCAAAGGCGCAAAAGTGAAGGCCGCATGGATCGCGGAGAACATTGGCGAAGATTTTCCGCGGGATTTCAAGGTGGACGAAGCATGGGCCATCGCGGAAGGGCCGAGGGCTCGGGGAGCATTTACACTAAGCCGACCAGAAGACGGCTGGGCCATCGGCGATTATCGCGTGGAGTTTTATGTGGATGACGTTTTAGCTGATGCTGTGAAGCTCAAGATTGTGCAGTGACAAGGAGCGCCGCCTGCCCGTTCTCCGTAGCCCGGGTTGAAAGCAGGGCTCTAATTATTTGAATCCAATGCGCGCCGTCGCCGCATCACAACAACAGGAAATTCATTTCAAATGAGAAACATCATCTTCACGACGCTGGCTGCATGCCTTGTTTTGGTGTCCGGCTGCCGATGGCCGGGAGTTCAGGGAAACGGCAATATTAAAACCGACGAACGGGTTGTAAGCGCCTTTGCGAACATCGATGTCAGAGGATTCTTCGAAATTGAATGGCAAAATGGAGCGCCTTCTCTCCAAATCACAACGGACGAAAATCTCCTTCGCTACATCGACACTGGAGTTTCCGGCGACACGCTTCGCCTGCGCACGCGGGAGCAGATTCGGCCAAGTCGCAGTGTCAAAGTGATTATGTCGAGCCCGGCACGCACAGGCGCAAAGATTAGTGGTGCAGTGAAATTAACGGTGAAACAGTTGAACGGCGCGCGATTTGCACTGGAAGCACGTGGCGCCTCGCGTGTCTCGCTCGACGGAAACGTCGGCCAATTGTTGGCCGATATGACGGGCGCAAGCGAGCTGGCAGCAACCGGATTGCAAACAAAGACGGCAGAGATCTCCACCACCGGTGCGGGCGACGCGGACGTCGCCGTCGCCGAAACTTTGAAAGTGGCGATTACTGGCGCCGGAAAAGTCACGTACACAGGCAATCCTCCGAACATTGAAAAACATGTCACCGGCGCCGGTACAATTCGGCACAAGGATTAGCAGAAAGGAGCAGCGGCTTTCAACCGTCGCACTGGAGACTGCCAGGGATCAGTCGGCCGTGCCCGCGACTTCATTGGAAATTTAGTTGCATCGACTTCAACCGCAGGTTCAGTCTCCCGCCACAACTGTTTTAAACCATGCGCAGTCTCTCTTTCATTTTTGCATTTGTGCTTCTGGTTCATGCAGCGGCGGCCAAAGACGAGCGATCAATCAAAGACCTCACCAAGGCGCTGGTTGCGCTCAGGTCTGATGTTGACCCAGCGGAAGCACAGTCATTGTCGGTAACCGCGCATACCACCGCCCGTAAGCTCGCGCGCGATTACGGCGTCGTGCTAAACCCAGAGTTCACCGTGTTTCTCGTCAACATCGGAAAACGCAAACGTGGCTGGTGTGGACATTGGGCGCAGGACATCGGCGCGCATTTGAAAGAGCTGAACCTTAAGACGCTCGTACTCCACTGGGGCGTCGCTTTTGACAAAACCTCCAGCGAGAACAACTGCATCGTCGTCACTGCGCGTAACCAGCGCTTCGAGGATGGAATCATCATCGACGGCTGGCGCCGTGCTGGCCGCTTATTCTGGTGTCCTGTGATAAAAGACGACGAATACGAAGTGGAACAGCACTACGGTCACTCCGGTATCACAACATGGAGAGAAAACATGCAATGGAGCGCCTGGCTGCAGGATAAGGACAACACTGAGGAAAAGCCAAAAGAAGTCACTGCCTCACGCCGAGCCGCTTCACCTGCGGATCTTGCGGATCCGCCATCGGAGCTACGAATCAGGGATTCCGATGCTCGAACGCAACATTGAACCGGTGCAACTCGGCCGTTATTAGCGCCTGCTACCGCTGGAAAACTTTGCGTGGCGTCGCCACCATGAATCTATCCAGGCATAAGTGATGGCTAGGGCTTCGCGTGCTCGAACGCCACTGCAAACGGATGCAGCTCTGCAGTCATTAATCCTGCCGAGACCGTCGGATCGGCTTCCATGAACGCGGTCGCGGCTGCTTGATCGGGTGCCCTAAAGATGACAATGCCGAAGGTCTTATCACCTGTCTCTTTTGTGCGTCCAGCCAGAATCAACTGACCGGATTTCGTCGCTTCCTCGAATCGAATCGAATGTTGTTCCAACGCTGCATTATCGGCTTTTGTCCAGTTCTTGCTGTCGTGCAAACGTGGCACCAGTTTTAGCACATAGATAAACTCTCTCGGCTTGACGGGTTCGGGAGTCGGCTTACCAGGTTCGGGAGTCTGCGCGTCCGACGAATGGCTCATCACGCAAATGCAAGTGATGAACACGAATAATGGGCAAAATCGGTTGTTCATAGGGGGGGCCTACGTTGTGTCCTTGGCGGACCTTGTGCAAGGTTCTTCGCGTGAATTGTCAGCCGTTTTGTCGGCAACTTCAACCACGTTCACGAGGAAATAGCCTTCCTTTCCTGCTTCCCTCCTTTCCTGATTCATAGATTCTAACTGAGTGGCGAAATTCGTCCTAATTGGTTCCGGACTCGCGGGTGGATTGCTCGCTGCGTATTTGGGGAGGCGAGGATTTAACGTCGACCTCTATGAGCGGCGCGGTGATCCGCGCGAAGGCAACATTGTCGGTGGGCGTTCGATCAATCTGGCGATCTCGACGCGCGGAATTCATGCGCTCGAACAGATCGGAATCGCCGATGAAGCTTTGCAACACGCGATTCCGATGCGCGGCCGGATGATTCACAATAAATCCGGCGCGCTGCACTTCAGCCCGTACGACGTTGATCCAAAAAACTGTATCAACTCGATCGGACGCGGCACGCTCAACATGTCTGTTATCAAAGCAGCGCAGCGATATTCAAATGTGCGCGTCCACTTCAATCACAAATGCACTGGTGTCGATCTGGACACCGCGACCGCACATCTGGAAAAAACCGACAGCGCTGTAGAGGCGGCTGTCTCAGCGGCAAATTCAAAAGTCGTCTCCGCGCACGGTGATGCGGTGATCGGCGTCGATGGCGCGTTCTCGGCTGTGAGACAATCGATGCAGATGCAGATCAATCGCTTCGAGTACGATGAAAGTTATCTCGCGCATGGCTACAAAGAATTGACCATTCCGCCGGCCTCGGATGGTTCATGGCGCATGCAAAAGAACGCGCTTCACATCTGGCCACGGAAAAGTTTCATGATGATCGCACTGCCGAATCCCGACGGGTCCTTCACGTGCACACTGTTTTGGGAATTCGAAGCGCCGCGGAGTTTTGCCACTACAAAAAGCGATGACGCGGTTCGCCGATTCTTTAATGAGGAATTTCCAGACGCGGTGCCGTTGATGCCAACGTTGCTCGAAGATTTTCGCCAAAATCCAACTGGATCATTGGTAACCATCCGGTGTGCACCATGGTGTTACAAAGACAAGGTGGCGCTCGTCGGCGACGCCGCGCACGCGGTCGTGCCGTTTTATGGGCAGGGGATGAATGCTGCGTTCGAAGATTGTGTCGTGCTCGATGAATGCCTTGAAGAATTTCCAGACAATCGCGAGCGTGCCTTCGGCGAATACTTTTCCCGCCGGAAAGTAAACGCCGACGCTCTCGCCGATCTTGCGACCGGAAATTTCATAGAGATGCGCGATAAAACCGCGTCGAAAACATTCCGGGCAAAGAAAAAACTCGATCGCGTCCTTGAAGCCGCGCTACCCGGAATTTATCTGCCGCTCTATACAATGGTCACGTTCACGCGAATTCCATACGCAATCGCCGCCAAACGCGCTCGAACACAGGACGCGATCGTGTACACGGCGCTGGTTGCAATCGTTTTAATCATCGGGCTGTTAATCTTGCGCTTCGTCTGAGCTTTGCGATTGCAATGCTGAGCGGCTAAGCTGCCGGGCATGAGTGCCGATCTCGCGCAGCTTGCCGCCGATCGTTACGAAATTGCCGACGCGTTGCATCGCTTCGCGTTCGGTCTTGATCATGGCGACGCGGATTCGCTGGCCTCAACGCTCACAGAAAATTGCGTTCTCGATTTTCGACCAGCCGGCAGGAAACTGGGGCTGGATTATCCAAAATTGAGCGGACGCCAGGCGATCGTCGACGCGCTGATTCCGCTGCTCGGCCCGCTCGATACCAGTCACACCATCAGCAATCTTCAAATCGAGATCAGCGACGATTCCGCTACGCTCTATGGATATGTGCTGGCGCAACATTTCATGCCGCGACAAGGTCCGAAACCGGGCGCGGAAAACGCGCTCCTGATGAATCGCTACGATTGCGAGCTGACACGCGACGGCGAGAAATGGCGTTTCAAACGCATGATAATCGACAACGCGTGGGCGCAAGGCAATCCGGAGATTATCAACGCTCTGGCAGTGCACAGGGTGCTCAGGGCGAAATCGGGTCCGCCGAAATAGGCCGCTACCCAAGCCGTAAATCGAGCGAATAAGTTTCATGTCGACCTCGCCGTCGATAACTTCGTCGAGTGCGCGGCAAACGGTGTTGATGATGCAAACCGATGCTTCGACTTTTCATGCCCTTGGTGTAATCCCAATGATGAATAGACTTTCACAATTTTGTGCTCTCGCCGCGACGATCGCGGCCTTGAGCGGCTGCGGCACCGTGAGCGACCTGGTCACGTCGAAGTTGCCGGAGCGGCATTCCGTTCGGCCATCGATCATCGTGAGCTTGCGCGAACAGGAAGCCTATCTCTACCGCGGAGGATATAGAACCGCGTCGTCGCGCATATCCAGTGGCCGAGAAGGGTACCGCACTCCGATTGGTCGCTTTCGGGTCATCCGTAGGGACGAAGATCATCGCTCTAGTCTCTATAGTGACTACATTGATGACTCGGGTCGTATCGTGAAGGCCAACGTCGATAGCAGGCGTGACAGCAGACCGCCGCATTCACACTTCGTGCGCACCCCGATGCCCTACTTTCTGGAATTCTCGCTGGGTTACGGATTGCACCAGGGTTACCTGCCCGGCGTGCCCGCATCACACGGATGCATCAGGATGCCCTATTGGAAAGCGCGCCAGTTTTATAACGCCGCCCACATCGGGACACAGGTCGTAAAACCGTAGCGAAGTCGAATTGAATTGTTTTCGCGTCGCTGGCTCTCGAAGAGGTTGAGAGTTGAGGGTTGATTGTAGAGGCTTACAATCACCTCATTATGAGCGACACATATGTTCCGCTGATCAGTTCCGGCGTTGCCGGGCCACTTGGCGTTCTACATCTCCCGCGGCTTTGGCAGAAGGTCTCTTTGGAGGAGAACGGCAAACTTGCATCCGGCTACCCTGGCGTCGGCCAAGGTTTCGATGCGATGACCCTCGCCGCGGTCGGACTCGAAGAGCAGGCGGTGAGAGATTACATCAAGCAGAACAAACCGACCTATCCTGAATTCGAGGCTTGGGTAAAGAAGAATACCAAGTCTCTAAGTCGCGACGCCATCGAAAAACACAACGCGTCGGTGCGCGGTTACAACCACGATGATGAAACGCGGCGCGGCATCCTGGGCGCATGCGGCATGGCCGATGACGTTTCCGCGCCGAAAGACGCGGTGAACCTGAACAATCTCGACGATTGGTACGAGTTCCACCGAGCAGTGCTGGCCTAGGCTGTTTCGGCGGTGAGACGTCTCCGCTGCGGCGCTTGGGTACTCAGGCGTTTGATACAGGCGCCGCTACAACTGCGTTGACGTGAATGCTCGCGGCGCGGAGCATGGTGAAATGGCACCCATTCAAACAGAAATCGCACCGCGCTTTCGCAAGACCGCCGAGACTTTCGCAGCCGCGGCGAAGACGCTGCCGCAACGCTATTTTATTTCATCGGAAATTCTTGCGAAGGAGCGTGCTGAGATTTTTTTGAAGGAATGGCTGTTGGTCGGGCACGAGAGCCGGATCGCGGAACCAGGCGATTACATTGTTCAGACCATCAACGAAGAATCATTAATTGTTATTCGGGATAAAAACCGAAAAATTCATGGCTTGTTTAATGTCTGCCGGCATCGAGGCAGCCGCTTGATCGAAGACAACGGCGGCAACTGCGCCGCGATTCAGTGTCCCTATCACGCTTGGACGTACGCACTCGATGGACGACTGCTCGGCGGCCCGCACATGGACGATGTGCCACGTTTTAATAAAACCGATTATTCGCTGCATCCGGTAAACCTCGGAATTTGGGAAGGGTTTGTTTTTGTAAATCTTAGAGACGCCTCGACACACCGGGGCGGCTACAGCGTGCAGGAATGGTTCGCGCCGCTGGCGGGAAAATTTTCACGGTGGAATCTGCCAGTGTTGCGCTCAGCGAAACGAATCGAATACGACGTTCGCGCCAATTGGAAATTGATTTTTGAAAATTATTCAGAGTGCTATCACTGCGCAGGCGTACATCCTGAGCTCTCAAAGATTTCGCCGTCAGATTCCGCAGAGAACGATCTCACGGAAGGGCCGTTCCTCGGTGGATTCATGAAGATTAATGCCGGCAAGAGCCTGACCATGAGCGGAAACGAGTGCGCCTTGGGAATCGCAGATTCCAGTCGTGCTGGTGATCGTGCTCCTGCTCATGATCGAAATCTGTCGCAAGAAATCGAAAACGATCACGAGCATGAGGACGATGGAAAGAGTCGAGTGTTTTACTATTCGATCTTTCCGAACATGCTGCTGAGTTTGCATCCCGATTATGTCATGGTGCATCAGCTTCAGCCGCTAGCACCGGACCGCACGTTGATTTTGTGTGATTGGTTTTTTCACCCAGACGCATTCGGACGAGAAGATTTCAATCCGCACGATGCCATCGAATTCTGGGACATGGTGAACAAACAGGACTGGCACGTCTGCGAATTGAGCCAGCAAGGCATCGCCTCCCGGGCATACCAACCCGGTCCCTATTCGGCCCGCGAAAGCGTTCCGGCGGCGTGGGATGAATATTACCTGCAGCGGATGAAAACTTAGTGCAGGCCGGACCGGGCTATTATCTCCTGCTCTCTCTGCTCGCAACGTTAATCGTTAAATCGTTGAAACGTTGAAGCGTTGAAGCGAGCATGGAGCGTATGCCGCCGCTGACGTACGCCAATTATCTCGATCTCGAAAAACTGCTTACGCTCCAGAACCCGCGCTCCAAGCCCGCGGAGCACGACGAGATGTTGTTCATTATCATTCATCAAACTTATGAGCTGTGGTTCAAGCAGCTGCTGCATGAGTTTGAGAAGATCAAAGGCGACTTTTCTGCAGGCGACCTTTTCGGTGCGATCCATTCGTTCAAACGCACACGGACGATCATGAAGACACTCGTTGGTCAGATCGATATCCTCGAAACAATGACGCCGTCATCCTTCTCGAGCTTTCGCGACCGCCTTGAAACCGCGTCGGGATTTCAGTCGGTGCAGTTTCGTGAATTAGAGTTTTTGCTGGGCTATAAACGTCCCGTCGCCCTCGCACACGTAAAGCCGGATTTTCCGGGTGCAGATCGGCTGCAAGCTCGCGTCGGCGAACGAACTGTTGTCGATCATTTTTACGAATTCCTGGCAACGCGCGGCGCACAGATTCCTGACGACGTGAAAAATCGTGATGTGACGCAACCAAATGGACCAGACGAGCGTGTGCAGAAGGAAATTCTTCGCCTGTATAAACAATCGCCTGAATGCTCGATTCTCTTCGAATTGATGACCGATTTCGATGAAGGGTTGCAGGAGTGGCGTTACCGGCACATCAAGCTGGTTGAACGAACGATAGGCGCGAAGAAAGGTACCGGCGGTTCGCCTGGCGTGCCATTTCTGAAAGAATCACTATTCCGGCCGGTGTTCCACGATCTATGGGCGATTCGGCACGAGCTGTAACGCTGATGGTCGGTTGAACGGTTGAAGAGTTGTAGCGTTCAAGCGGAAATGAGGGAGCGAGGCTTGGACAGCCGTCATTTTCTGAAAGCCGCTTTAACGGTTCAACGAATCACGCGCTAACCCAAGAAATTCTCGCGCGGTTTCGGAAAGCAGCTGCACTTTTTGTTCAGCGGAGAGTTTCATCAATTCGATGAGCTGTCCCGGTTTCGTTTCGCCCAGCGGGAAAGGGTAATCCGAGCCAAGTGCAATGCGTTGCGTGCCAAAAATTTTGATCAGCATCTTCAGTGCGTCCGCGTCGTGAACTAGCGAATCCACGTAGAACCGCGCTGGATGTCCGTCGGTCGCCAAATATTTTCGCGGATTCGTTTTGTTATCGATTGCGACCAGGTCCGGACGAACGTGGAATCCATGTTCGATGCGACCGATCGTCCCGGGAAATGCGCCACCGCCATGAGCAAAGGCGACACGCAGCTTGGGGAAACGCTCAAATACGCCGCCGAAAATCATGGAACAAATCGCAAGAGAGGTTTCAGCCGGCATGCCGACCAGCCAAGGCAGCCAGTATTTTGGCATTCGCTCCTTTCCCATCATGTCCCAGGGATGAACGAAAACCGCAGAGCCCAGCTCCTCGGTTGTTTTCCAAATGATGTCGAGCGCTGGATGATCGAGATTGCGGCAATCCGGGCCGTGACAGTGATCGTTTGGATCGACGTGAGTCCCAATTTCGACTCCGCGCAGACCGAGCTCGCGAATGCAGCGTGTCGATTCTTCCGCGGCAAGATTGCTATCCTGCAAGGGGACGGTACCGAGGCCGACAAAGCGCGACGGATACCGGCGTACGATTTCGGCAATGTGATCGTTGAGCAGTCGGCAAAGATCAAGCGCGTCGCGCGGTTTTGCCCAGTAGCTGAACATCACCGGAACGGTGGAGAGCACCTGCATCGATACACCAGTCGTGTCCATGTCCTCGATGCGGCGTTCAGGATTCCAAACTCTGTCGGTTATCTTTCGAAAGAGACGGCCGCCGATCATCATCCGCGCCGAGCACGGGTCAGAGTGTTCCAGCCTGACGAATCCGGGATAGCCGTATTTTTGGTCGAGGTCCGGCCAATTGCGCGGCAGGATGTGAGTATGGAGGTCGATCTTCACTCGCAAAATTGTAGGGCGTATCTGTGAACCCCGAAAGCATTCGGGGACTTACAGACGCTCTATAGTGATTTCATCGGCTGTGGTTTTTGAACTTTCGTCCCGCATTTTGTGCAAGTGCGGCGCGCGTCATCGTTCCAGAAATCGAGCATCGCCTGGCTGAAATGCTCGACGATGTCGGCGCAGTCGAAGTGAATGTCTTCAACCAGCGCACCACAGTTTTCGCAGTAGAAGATTACGTGCTCTTTTTCTCCGGGCGGACGGCGTCGCTCGACTACCACGCCAACCGTATCCGGCGGGCGCTGCGGCGAATGCGGAACGTTTGGCGGAATGAAAAACGTTTCGCCTTCTTTGATAACATGATCGACGATCCGGTCCCCTTCGCGGGTCCGCACGTTAATGTCGCCCTTTAACTGGTAGAAGTACTCCTCGGAATCGACCAGGTGAAAGTCGTTGCGAGCGTTTGGGCCCTTAATCACCATCACAAAAAAATCGCGGCCATCATACAGATAACGGTTGCTTACCGGCGGTTGAAATTTGTCGGCGTTTTTTTCGATCCAGCTCTCCAGGTCAATCGGCGGTTGCACAGTGGTCATGGCAAAGAGGGTATTTGGGCGCGAGGAAAGCGTCAAACCGGCGGCATTGAGTGGCCATGGCAACTGTTGGCTACCGGGCGTCCCCTCCCCGACCCCACTTACGAAACGACCGTTAACGCTGCCAAAATCGACTTTAGAGTTGAAGTGCCTTCAGGAAGACCACATAAATATCCCCTTCCATGAACCCGCGCCCCTTATTCCAGATTGCAGCCGCCAGCCTCATCGCGTTCGTGATGTGGAGTTGCGAGGAGTTACCACCTTACCCGCAGGCTGGCTTTTATCCCCGCGCCGCTCCAGCGGGTTGGTGGCATGAGGAGGGCGTTTCCGGCTCGCCGAAAATCATCGTGCATATCGGCGAACAGAAAGCTTACTTCTACAAGGGAAAAACGTTGGTCGGCGAAACGACTGTCTCCACGGGTAAACCCGGTTTTGGCACTCCACCAGGTCACTACACGGTCCTATCAAAGGATGTAGACCATGTCTCAACCGCGTTCGGCGATTATGTTGATAGTTATGGCAGCGTGGTGAGATCAAATATTGATTCAAGAAAAGATTCCCGCCCAAAAGGCTCGCACTTCGATGGCGCGCGGATGCCGTACGCGATGTTTTTCAGGGGCGGTTACGCGATGCACCAGGGATATGTTCCACCGTTTGCTGCATCGCACGGTTGCATTCGCGTACCAAAGGGAATGGCAAGTCTGTTTTTCGAACATGCACCGGTAGGAACGCCGGTGACCGTAACAGAGTGACCGCGGCAGATCGGATCCCAGAGGTCCGACGAATCGACAACGCGTAAGGCTGCGGCACGGTCACGAATCGTTGTAGCCTGCATCGGCGATGCCGGCACTGCACAAGAGCGCCTCTGCGTCAGCCGGGATCACCAATCGCAGCTACAGGCGCAGGATTTTTGTGCTAAAATTCCGCTCGGCGAATGACGCAAAGCATTATCGATGACCAACGAGTGAGCGACGTGCAGTTGAGCACTGAGGAACTGCAACGCTATTCGCGCCACCTTATAATGCCCGAAGTGACAGCCGACGGGCAGCGCCGCCTAAAGGCAGCGCGCGCGTTGTGCATAGGCGCCGGCGGACTGGGGTCCCCTGCAGCGCTCTATCTCGCGGCAGCAGGCGTGGGAACAATTGGCATCGTGGACTTCGACACCGTCGACCTTTCCAATTTGCAGCGGCAAATACTTCACGGGACAAAGGACATTGGACGCGGCAAATTGGAATCGGCCCGAGACCGACTGCGCGATATCAATCCACAGATCGAAATCGAATTGCATCACTGCCGGTTCTCCAGCGGAAACGCTTCGGAAATTGCCTCGGGATATGACCTGGTGGTGGACGGATCAGATAATTTCGCCACGCGTTACCTGTCCAACGACGTCTGCGTTTTTGCCCAAAAACCAAATGTATACGGCTCGGTGTTCCGATTTGAAGGGCAGACAACCGTATTTGCGCCACATCTCGGCGGCCCATGCTACCGGTGCCTTTTTCCAGAGCCGCCTCCAGCGGAGTCAGTCCCGAACTGCGCGCAAGCGGGCGTGCTCGGTGTTTTGCCAGGAATCATTGGAATGTTGCAGGCGATTGAAGCGATCAAGCTGATTCTCGGCATCGGTGAACCACTGATTGGACGTCTCCTTCACTTCGACGCGCTAAAGGTAAAATTTCGCCAGCTAAATCTGCGCCGCGATCCTCAATGTCCGGTGTGCGGTGAGCGTCGGACCATTTTCGCGCCGATTGATTACGATCAATTCTGCGGAGCGCGGCCGGATGGAACAGTGCCAGCTATCTCCGTAAGCGAGCTAAAGCGGAAGATCGATGCGCACGAAGCATTCCAGCTAATCGACGTGCGAGAACCATTCGAATATGAGTTAGCACGTATCCAAGGCTCGAGGCTGATCCCGCTGAGAGAAATCCCGGAACGTGTTGACGAGCTGCCGCGCGAGAAGCCAATCGTGGTTCATTGCCATAGCGGGCAGCGCAGCGCTCAGGCGGTGCGGCTGCTGCAACAGCGCGGCTTTACGACCGTGTACAATCTTGATGGAGGCATCGATGCCTGGTCGGATGAAATCGATTCAACCGTGCCAAAGTACTGACGCAGCTTCTGTCGGGTAGAGCACCTTCCGCACACGCTTAGATTAACACCGCGACTTTAGCCCGGCATTAAGCAAGTGCCTGTCGAGAACCGTTTTAACGGTTTTCCACAGTTGCGAAGCAGTTGAAACGGCTGCCAACCGAGTTGCGCTGAAGCAACGCGCTGAAGACGCGGTGTTAATGAGATTACTTCAATACGTCAGCGAGTTGTTTCGGGCTTGGAACATCTGTCCATTGCGCCAGCAGTTTACCATCGCGCGCGAAAACCAGGACCTGAAACTCCGTTCCCTTGCTCTGCTCGACGAGTTGTGACGAGGCTGTTCCGTCAAAATCCGGCACGACGAAGATGTCTTCCCTCGCGTCGCGCACAATTTTTTGTCCGTCATACCGCGCCTGGAGGCGTTTTGCGGCAGTGTTGATGCGATGCCGGATGAAGACGGTCGCGATGCGGCGCCCGACCGCAGTATGACTTCTGGCGAAACGAATAATCGTAATCATTTTGTAATCAGCATTGCCTAAACAATGATCGGGTACTCCCTCTCCGACGGCGCGCGCTTTCTCTCCATCGGCCGTTCCCGCCAGCACCAACAGCGTGATATGCCCTTCAGCAGTCGAAAGTTTTTTCCCGTCGATGTCGGTGAAATTAAACGAGTAGGTCACACCGCTCGAAAGCGATGCGTGCGCAAGCGCATCCCCCAGGCACCAGGACGTCGCTGCAACGAAAAAGAATTGAAGTGCGCGCACGTTCACAAGTAAGCAAATTGCCGACGATGTCGTCCGCTGACAACCTTTGGTCCGCTCTGCGTCACTCGATTTCTCGCTTGGCCCGTTCGATGATTCTGAGGACTTGCACTTTCGCGACATTGTTGATGTGTGTATGCGCGGGCTGCGATCAGCTGGGCGGATCGCGCCACGCGCAGTTGATGCAGGATGCTGACAACAAATCGGCACAGGGCGATTTTGCGCGGGCTATTAACTTGTATGAAGCCGCACTCGCCGATTCGGAGACCATGCGAAGCGCTGAGATTCACTACAAACTGGCGCTTCTTTATGACGATAAACTGAACGATCCAGTCAGTGCCCTGCATCATTTCAAGCGCTATCTTGAATTGAGTCCGAACGGCCCTCACGCGAAAGACGTCAACAGATCCGTGAAACGTGATGAAATCGCTGCGCTAACCGCCTTATCCGGGGATTCTGTCATCACCCGCTCCGAAATGGCGCGGTTGCGGAACGAAAATCTCAGTCTCCGCAAGGAGCTGGAAACGCGCACAGCATTTTCACGACTCGCTGCGGAAAAATCGCCAACCAATGATCCCGGCTCCAAAAAAAGCGCAACAAAGAAGGCAAACCAAACTTACGTTGTCCAGTCGGGTGACACTCTCTTCTCCATCTCACGAAGATTTTACAACTCGCCGAAGCGCTGGAAACAAATTCTTGAAGCAAACCGAAAGAGCATTCGCGATCCGAAAGATCTGACAGTAGGTCAGACCTTGGTCATTCCGTGAGTGTCGGCTTGCGTTCTAGCCGCGATTGGCGATCGCGACAGGATGAGCCAGGTCGACGGGATGGCATCACCGATGCCGGCTACAATTTCACGCTGGCAGTCCGACTAAAGCGCGTTGCCACTCAACTAGTAGCGATGCCGCTCTAGCGCTGTTGGCGGCGACAGCTTCGAGTGCAGTTCGCGGCGCTATGAATGACGGCTCCAATCCAAGCTGATCAGCCGCTTTGTCTCGGCGACGCCGCAGTTCGTCAATACGTTTCAGTGTGTCAGGACTCGGGCGGACACCGCGACGCAGGCGCAAAACTGGCCAGTTCGATTCAGGTTCGTCGAGGCCTCTGCGCGCCGCGTCCAAAAATGCCTGCCGTCGGCGTGGCGAGAAATGTTTGTAATCAGGCATACCGCCTGAAGCGAAAGTTGTCGCAGCGTTTAGAAGATGTTCATTTCGCAAAACGTGAAACGGAGGACGATCTGCCCTTTGTGCTTCTCGGTCGCGCCATTGCCAAAGAGCGCGAAGCACCGCAGCCGCTCGTCCTCGAAGCGAGCCGGATCCGGGAATGCGCCAGAGCTCGTCCTCATCGCGGACGCGCGACATCGACGCTTGTTCGATCGCACGTTGACACGATTGCCGCAGCCAGTCGCCGCGGTCGTGGCGATCCAGCTCCGCCTGCAATTTTTCAGAAAGCGGGAGTAGATAGCGTACATCATTGATTGCATACTCTGCCATTCGATCGGGCAACGGTCGTTTTGCCCAATTCGCTTTCTGCGATCCTTTCGGAAGCTCCAGGTCAAAATAACGCTTTAACAGCGCAGCCAGGCTGAATTCCCGAATCCCAAGGAGGCGAGCGGCAATCAGCGTGTCGAAAATTTTTCGCGCCGTCAAATTTAAGCCGCGACGCAGCATCCGCAGGTCATAATCGGCGCCGTGCAAAACGATTTCGCGCGGCTCAAGCGCTGTGCGCAACGGCCCAAGATCTACACCAGCCAAGGGATCGACAATGAAGTCATGACATTGTAGCGGGAATCGCTGATCCCGGTTGTTGGAGGCAGTTTTTACATCCGGGCCGACATCTCCGATGTCGGCTACAGCCGGCACACTGATCTGAAGCAGGCAAAGTTTCTCACGATAGCAATGAAGGCTGTCTGCCTCCATGTCGATCGCGACCCGATCTGCGGATGCGATTTGCTGACTCAGGCGCGCCAGTTGCGCAGCGTTCGCAATCAACTTGCCGTCACCTCAATCCGCTCAAGAGCAGTTCCGCGTTTGTCTTCGTCGCGTGCAGATTGTCGATCAGCTTTTCCATTGCCTCCAGAGGCGGAAGTGCCGTCATCGTTTTGCGCAACATGAGCACGCGCTCCCATTCATCAGGATGATAGAGCAACTCCTCGCGTCTGGTAGCTGAGAGAAGCGGATGAATTGCCGGATAAATTCGCTTCTCCTGTAACGCGCGGTCGAGATGCAGCTCCATGTTTCCAGTTCCCTTGAATTCTTCGAAAATCAGCTCGTCCATTCGGCTGCCGGTCTCGGTCAAAGCAGTCGCCAAAACGGTCAGGCTGCCGCCTTCTTCAGCGTTGCGCGCTGAGCCGAAAAATTTCTTTGGCTTGATGAGGGCTTTCGCCTCTACGCCGCCGGACATGATGCGTCCCCTGCCCGGCTCAAGATTGTTATAGCCACGCGACAGCCGTGTGAGGCTATCGAGCAGCAACACGACGTCCTGCTTGAGTTCGACAAGGCGTTTGGCGCGTTCCAGCACCATTTCCGCGACTTGCACATGCCGATGCACACTTTCATCAAAATTCGAATGGTAGATCTCGCAGTCGATTTCCCGCTCCAAATCCGTGACTTCTTCCGGACGTTCATCTACCAGAAGCAGGATGAGCGCAATCTCGGGTTGATTTATACGAATCGCTTTGGCGATTTCCTTTAGCAAGATCGTCTTGCCGACACGCGGCGGGGCGACAATGAGACCGCGTTGGCCGCGCCCGAGCGGCGTTAGCAGGTCCACCGCACGCGCGCTGATCGAGTTGTCCTTCGGATTTTCGAGAATGATCCTGCCCTGTGGAAATTGTGGCGTGAGCTTATCAAAGTGCGTCGGTTCGCTCCACTCCTCGGCGGGTTGGCTTTCAATCCTGGTCACCGTCTCGAGCGATAGAAACTTCTCACGTTGCACTGGCAGTCGGACCGTGCCGGCAACCTTTTGCCCCGGCCGCAGATGATACTCTTCGACCAACACGCGCGGCACGCATACATCCTCGGGAACCGGCAAAAAGTTGAGCTTCGGCCAGCGCAGCATTGCGAAGGAATCGCTTACCTGATCGAGAAAACCTTCTGTTGTGAGCGTTGCTCCTCGCCCTAATGCCGCACGGACGATGTCCAGCATGTGCTGATGGCGGGAGCGGACTGGATGCAAATACAAATCCAACGCACGCGCTAAAGCTTTTAATTTCTTATCGGAGCACTCCTGCAGCTCGTTTAGATCCAGCGAGAGCGGAGGTGTGGTCAGCGCTGGATCGGTGGCATCCAAAGCTCCCTTCGACTCGCTTTCGCGCGCGTCGTCGGTCTCGGGAGCTGATAACTCTACCTTTTCATCCATGATTGCTCTTGCCAGAGTGACATCAGAAATTGCGCCTGTTCGGCCAGTAACGCCCGATCGCTGTTGTTCCAAACAACGTGGTCTGCGCGCCTGATTTTTTCCTCGAGTGGCATTTGTGACTTAATCATCTGTTCAGCTTCTGCCTGCTTGAGCGACATTCGTTGCGCCAATCGCGCTAATTGCACCTTGTACGAGCACGCCACAACAACGACCGTGTCACACAAGTCTTCACCTGCGGCTTCATAAAGGAGTGGAATATCAGCAATGAAAAAATCCGGGGAATTGCGGTGCCTTGTCGCCTCGGCCCTCCATTGCCGTCGAATCCGCGGATGGAGGATGCGCTCAAGCAAACGTCTCTTGGTCGCGTCGGCAAATACTATCGTGCGAAGTCCCTCGCGATTCAAGTCGCCGGCGTCCGAAAACACGCCCGGTCCGAACGTAAGCCGAATTTCTTTCCTAACCTCGGGAACATTGACAAGCGCGCGCGCCGCCTTATCGGCATTGAAAAACTCCGCACCGGGCAAAATTTCACGAAGACAATCGCAAAACGCTGTTTTCCCTGTGGCAATTCCGCCAGTGATTCCAATTGCCGGCATCTTCACAACTTAAACGCTCGATCGAGTGCGGTGTCAGCGGAAAATTCGAGAAAAGAAAGGCCGCGGTAACCCAGCAGCTGGCCGCTTAAAGGCCAACAACCAGGACTCGAAAATGTTTGATTGTTTGTCCGGTACTAAACCGGGCTATCTTCTTCACTTATGATGCAGCAGACTCTGGCAGAAAAAAATGGATTGGTCTTTGGGGTCGCGAACAAGCGAAGCATTGCGTGGGCGATCGCTAAGGCATGGGCCGCCGCAGGCGCACGTCTGATTTTCAACTATCAAGGCGAACGATTAAAAGAGAATGTCGAGGAACTCGTTAGCGAGTTCGGAGAGCAAACGGCAATGTTTCCCTGCGATGTTTCGAGCGATGATGAGATCAAAACATTCTTCGACAACGTGCGCAGTCAAACCGATCGAATTGATCTCATGCTTCACTCACTCGCGTTCGCTCCCCGGGAAGCATTGGAGGGAGATTTTGTGAGTACGACGCGCGAAGCATTTCGCGTCGCGCATGACATTAGCGCTTACTCGCTGGTGGCGCTGACCCGAGAAGCAGCAGCGCTGATGACGAACGGTGGAAGCGTTGTCGCGATGACCTACTACGGGTCGGAGAAGGTGGTGCCTCACTACAATGTCATGGGCGTAGCCAAGGCCAGTCTCGAGGCTAGCACGCGCTATCTCGCTTACGATCTCGGGCCCAAAAACGTCCGCGTGAATTGCATTTCCGCAGGGCCTGTTCAAACGCTGGCCGCGCGCGGCATCAGCGGCTTTACGTCAATGCTGAAGCATTACCAGGAACGGGCGCCGTTAAAGCGCAGTTGCGATCCGACCGAGCTCGGCGCCACAGGGGTTTTCCTCGCCAGCGACGCATCGGCAGCCATTACCGGCCAGGTAATCTATGTGGATGGCGGCTACCAAATTATGGGAATGTGATCGGCTGGCCCTTATTTCCTACTCCTGAGCGTGCTCGTTAGCGCAATAGGAACGGCGCGCCCGGCGGTCGCGCCCTACCCTCTTAGGAACGTATGATCGCGCGAATTTGGCACGGCTGGACGAAGTGCGCAGACGCGCAGACGTACGAGAATATGTTGCGGAGCGAAATATTGCCGGGCATTGCGGCGCGAAAGATCAACGGCTATCGCGGCGCTGAGTTATTCATTCGCGAAGACGGCGAGGAAGTCGAATTCGTCACACTTCTTCGCTTCGATTCCATGAACGGTGTTAGAGAATTTGCGGGCGACGACGAAAGTAAGCCAGTGATTTTTCCCAAAGCCGAGGCGCTCATTGCACGGATGGAGCAGGCGCGGCATTATCGAATTGTGACTTAATCGCACTCGTGCTCCTGCTCGTGATCGAGTAGTTAACGTCGAGCACGAGCACGATCACCGCATGCGTACAAACCTCGCGTCAAACCTGCGCCAATTGTTAGGCGACGCTGCCGTTGCTGATGATTCCGAAACGCTCGCCGCGCACAGCGGCGATAAATGGTTCGCAGCGCATCAGCCACAAGCTGTTGTCTTCGCAGCCTCTACAAATGACGTCAGCAAACTCCTTCAGTTCGCCATTCGGGAAGGAATTCCGGTAACAGCGCGTGGCGGCGGCTTCGGATACGTGGGTGGCTGCGTGCCTGTGCGCGGCGGAATCGTGTTGTCTCTGATGCGGATGAATCGGGTCAAAGATATCAGCTTTGTCGACGCCGTCGCGGTCGTGGAACCGGGTGTTTTCACTGCTGAGCTCAAATCGGCCGTGCGCGCGCAAAAATTGTTTTATCCACCGGATCCGGCAAGCATGAAGGATTGTACGATTGGGGGAAATGTCGCGACGAACGCAGGCGGCCCTCGCTGCCTGAAGTACGGTGTGACGCGCAATTATGTGATTGGTCTGGAAGCTGTGCTGGCGGATGGCGATGTGTTGCGGACCGGTGGCCGCGTGCACAAAAATAAAACGGGGTTCGATTTGATCGGCCTGTTCGTTGGCTCGGAAGGAATGCTCGGCATCGTCACTGAAGTCACGCTGCGTTTGCTGCCATTGCCGCCGGCGCGGGCGACTTTGTCGGCTGCTTTTGCCACGGCTGCGCAAGCGGCTGAAACAGTGCAAGCGATCTTTGCGGCAGGATTCCTCCCAGCGTCATTGGAGATCGCCGATCAGTTCACACTCGAAGCGGCGCGGCGCGACGCAGGCATAACGATTGTTCCCGAAGGTAACGCCCATCTCCTTGTTGACCTCGATGGGCAAGAAAAAAGTGTTCGCAGCGAGTCGGCCGCCATTCGTAAATTGCTTGAGCAACGAAAACCCAACTCGTTGGACTTGGCTAACACAGAAGCGGACTGCGAAAAACTCTGGGCACTACGACGGCAGTTCAGCAATTCGCTGCGCGCAACTGGCCTTACAAAATTGAACGAAGACGTTGTTGTGCCGCGCGGTCATCTTGTCGATCTGGTGGAATTCGCGGAGTCATTACAGGCAAAGCACGGGTTCCCGATTGCGTGCTTTGGACATGCGGGCGACGGCAACATTCACGTCAATATCATGGCGGATAGGTATAATCGCGATCCGGCTATTCGCGAAAAAGTCGAGTCCGCTCTGGATGATCTGTTTGCGCAGGTGCTGGCATGGGGCGGTGTAATCACTGGGGAGCACGGAATCGGTCTCGCCAAAAAGCGATGGTGGCCGGAGGCAACGAGCGAAGTCGCGCGCGACGTACATCGGAAACTGAAGCAGGTTCTCGATCCTAACAACATTTTGAATCCGGGAAAATTTCTCGACGGCGAATCTTTGCGAGGTGACTAGCGTGATGCGGATTGGACGTCATTAACACCTCGCTTCAACGAGGTGGCACGCGCGAGAGTAAACGGAATCGCTTGAGCGGGTTTCTTTCGTGTCGAAACCGCCGAAGCGGTTAGCCTTAACCGTGGTCCACTAACACCTCGGTGAAGCGAGGTGTTAATGGGATCCTGTAATCGTGAACTGATTTTCCGGTTGACTCCGCAGCATTAGCGATGACATTGGCGCACTTTAACGGTCGCATTCGAATTCGCCGCGAGTGACGCGCATCCGCGTCCTCGGCCACGAACCAATAAGAAAGACTCACGTCTTTCGTTTGGCGTTGCCTAAGAAATCGAGCCAATGAAATTTCAAAAACTTAGTCACACGATCGCGTTGATCCTTTCGTCGATCACTTCTCTTTTCGCACACGGAACTGCTACAAAAGTGGAGCCGGCAAAAACCAAGTTCAGTAAAAAATCCCAGAAATCGTCCGAGGACCGCACGTACAATGTCACCTCACTCGCATTCACGCCTGGCCAACTTGCGGCAGATCAACCCGAGCCCGGCCAGCGATTCCCGTGGAAGAAAGACATCGTGACCACCGTGTTTTGGATCGGCGAGAAACCGGCTCCTAAGAATCCTGTTCCAAACCGGGTAAGCTGCTGGGATCCACAATGGACGAAAAATTACGGCGGCGTTGACGAGCCGGATCCCGCTCGTCGGAGCAACTACATTCCTGTGGACTTCACGCCGCGACAGAATCCATTCTATGTTGCGCTTCCTTACAATGACAAAGCGAGGGAGGGGCATCGCCCAGAAGCGCCGAGCGTTGTTCCCTGGTTCAATGAGGCTTATCAGGGTCCAGCTGTTTCGACTTGCAAAGGCCGCTGGGTCGCCATTCGCAAGGGCAACCGTGTTGCGTACGCGCAATGGGAGGATGCCGGACCATTTCGCACCGATCATTGGCAATACGTATTTGGCAACGAGCGGCCGAAACCAAATCTAAACAAAGGCGCAGGTCTCGATGTTTCGCCCGCCGTGCGCGATTTCCTCGGAATGGAACCAACAGACGTCACCGACTGGAGGTTTGTGGATTTTAGTGAAGTTCCCCGCGGTCCATGGTCGACTCTCGGAGAAAACAACACTTTCGTGATAAACGATCGCAAGAAGACTGCGACGCTGGTGGAAAAATTGGGAACTATTATCGGGCCGCTAAGATAGGGCTTCTATCCGGAATCCACACGATTTCGGAACGCGCGGCGATTTAGGAGTAATGCCTAATCGCTTTGCCCTGCGGGATATTTGTTTGGGGATTTTGATCGCAGCCGGTTTCGGCGCTGCCAATTCTCTTCCCGCAACCGACAACGAGACGCTCCTCACGGGTAAGGCCGCCATGGGCGATTGGAAAACCGACGCGCCAGGTGTACGGCGCAAGATTACCGTTCAGGATTTGCCCCCGCCGACTTCGAACGCATTGGCAATTAATTTGGCGCGGGTCGCGACAAGGCCGCCGGACGCTCAGCCGCGAGTTCCAGCCCGGTTCAAAATCGAGCTGTACGCGAGCGGTTTTCGTGACCCGCGATTCCTGCTCCCCGCACCGAATGGCGACGTCTTCGTCGTCGAGAGTCGCTCGAATCAAATCAAAGTACTGCGGGACAACAACGGCGATGCGAAGCCGGATCTCACCGAAATCTTTGCCGAACGCCAGCTGAACAAACCGTTCGGCATCGCCTTTTATCCGCCAGGTGACGATCCGCAGTTTCTATACGTCGCGAACACTGACGGCGTCATTCGTTTTCCCTACCGCAGTGGCGACGTTAAAGCACGCGGACCAGCCCAGGAGCTGGCCGCGCATCTCTCACCCGGGGGATTGTTGCGCGGCGGCGGACATTGGACGCGGGATATTGTTTTTTCACCGGACGGGGAAAAGATGTACCTGTCGATCGGTTCGCGCTCGAACGTGTCGGACACCGCCGCAGAGCAAAATCGCGCGCGAATCTTCGAGTTTAATCCGGACGGCAGCGGACAAAAAGTTTACGGGTGGGGAATCCGCAATGCTGTGGGCATAGCCTTTCAACCGGGCACCAACGAGCTTTGGATGAGCACGAATGAGCGGGACGAAATCGGCGAAGATTTGCCTCCGGATTACATCAGCAGCGTGCGTCCCGGTGGGTTCTACGGCTGGCCCTGGTTTTACATCGGCAATCATCCCGACCCGCGCCACAAAGCAAAGCATCCTGAAATTGCCAGCAGAGTCATTGTTCCCGATGTGCTCGTGCAAGCCCATTCGGCTTCACTCAACTTGTGTTTCTACACAGGCGACCAATTCCCTGCCGAATACAAAGGAGACATCTTCGCAGCGTTCCACGGCTCGTGGAACCGCATGAAACGCACCGGCTACAAAGTTGTGCGGGTACCGTTCGATCACGCGACCGGCAAACCTCTCGGCGAGTACGAAGACTTTGTGACTGGTTTTGTCACACCGAACGGCAAGGTCTGGGGCCGCCCGGTTGGGATCACGACCGCAAAAGACGGCAGTCTCCTCATCAGCGAAGATGGAAACGGTACTGTGTGGCGCGTGAGCTACAGCAGATAAATCATCAACACGCGATGGCGTGGCGGCGGCAAACGCCCGACAGTATTTCCCACAGTGCATCGAGCACCCTGTTCAGGGAAGCTTTTACCGAGTTGAAATTTTCCTCGGTGAGGTACGCGTTCAACATCTTGCGCTCGCCGGCAGAATGTTCGCGGTCCGCTTCAACGTGAATCGTGAAATAATGATAATGCTCCGGGTCGGTGACGCCGTAGTGTCTCTTCAGCCCGTCGATCTTCGATTCACAAATTTCTGGAATTTGACTTTCATAGGCGTAAAGCGCGGCAAGAGCCTCAGCGGTTGATGCGTCGGCGCAAACCGATCGAAATGTGTCGACCAACTTTTTCGTCTCCGGCCACTGTTCTGCCCTTTGTACGTCTGCTTCGGAAACGCCGATGCCTGCGGCAAAGTTCAGCCAAAGCTCGGGATGATTTGGCGATCCGGCTTCTTCGTCGATTAAGTTGCTCAGCAGTTGTTTGCGGGTCGGTTGGTCTTCGCACTTGGCATGCACGGCGGACAAATACGTCGGAAACGCCGCCACATGGTGGTAGTACTGCCGTGCATAATCGGTCAGCGCTTCCCTGCTCAGTTCGCCCCGCGTCCATGCGAGATAAAACGGATGTTTCAACAGATGTTTCGCTGCAACGCGTTGATCGATTTCGTCGAGATATTGATTCATGGGATTCGTCCTTGGATTTCAGTGTGCTTATAAGCGCAGGCTAAATCACTGCAAGTGCTTTAGTACGACCTTGTGGCAATAGCCCAGCGTTTTAATGCTCGGTCAACCGTGTTAACATACAAAGCGAGTCCGACAGGGACGAAGGAATGATGCACTCGTTTACAAGTATTCTCGTTCATTGTGTTTGGAGCGCGAAGAACCGCCAGCGAAAGGACGATGACCGTCGAAACGAGCGAATCACCTGGCTTTCAAAATGTGCTTGATGCCGCGGATGGGGATGACGACCCAATTGGGGCGATTGTTTAGCTCGTAACCAATTTCATAGACGGCTTTGTCGAGCAAGTACGCTTCGAGCATGATCTGCAGATCATCGCTGTTGTTCGGGATGAAAATCGCGTCAGTGGTTGTCTGAAGATAACTTTGCAGAAAGACGCTGCTCATCTGGCGGTACCAGATGTCAGCCCAGTGTTCCAGGAATGGCACGTCTTCTGTACGCATCGCCGGCTGCCACAGCGCGCTGTAAGCCGCGTATTGAAATGAGCGCATCATCCCAGCGACATCACGCAGCGCGGAACGTTTTAGCTTGCGTTCGCTCAGCGGCCGGGCCGGTTCGCCTTCGAAGTCGAGTATGATGAAATCCTTGCCGGTATAAAGCAACTGCCCCAAATGATAATCGCCGTGGATACGGATTTTCGCGGCATTAGTTCGACGATCGAGCAGCCGTTTTTCGCGCGTGAGTATTTCGTTTTCTTCAGCGAGCACTTCCCTGGCTTCGTCGCGAAACTCGGCAGACAGATCTGCCAACTTCTTTTCTAAAAGGATGAAAATGCGCCGCAGTGTGGCGCGCATGCTTTGGTAAACAGACCGCTGTGCCATTGCATTGAATGGCTCGGGCGCGAAGGCTGGATCAGTCGTGCTCGAGGCGAGCGCCAGATGTAATTCGCCGGTGCGCTGTCCTAATAACTTTGCCTTCTCAGGAAAAACTCCCCCGATTAGTTCATCAAGAAGGACGGGCGGCGGCGTGTTCTCATTTTGCAGATCGCCTTTGCGCTCCAGCACTCGTTCATAATACCGGCCGATCGCATCTACAGTTAGTGTCCAAACATTGCCTTCGTTGGGAACCGCACGTTGCAAGAGGCAAACGACGGTCGGCTCGGCCCTTTCCCGCCGATATTCCAGTGCTCCGACAAAACCCGGCACATTTGGAAAGGCTGCACGTTCCGTGAGAAACCGGGTAATTTCCACATCGGGATTCACGCCATCTTCGAGTTTGCGATAGAGCTTAAGAAACAATTGATTACCGAACAGCATTGAAGAGTTGCTCTGTTCTGCGCCCAATACATGGGAGTCGCCGGGGACCGCCAGCTCGTTCAAGTCGAAGTCGGCGGCGGCGATGCCGACCAGATCGCTTCGGTGTCCTTCAATTGTTTGCCGTTGCAAGATTGCTTCGAGCAGCTGTGAGCGAAAGACTTGATCCCAGATCGCATCGAACAAGACGGCTCCGTTGCGCCCTGTAAACCGAGAAACGACGGCGTGCGGCGCGTTTTGCGAAACCGATCGCGCCGGTTCGCCCGAGGCGATCTTTACCGGGAGCGCGTACATTTCGGTAGGAGCGTCAAGGTAACTGATCTCCATAAACCACATTTGTGCACCGTTCGGTTCGCCTGGGGCGGCGAGCTGCTCGACTACCTTCAGTTGTCGAAAGGTGCGCGCCTTCGAGCCAAACCAGCGACAGGTCTGAACATAACTAGGCAAAACTTCGCGCTCGAGTTGTTCTCGCTGACTGTTGTCTAGAAGCACGTTCAGCTGTGGTTGCATTTTAAGTGTTGGCACGACGTATCTCTTATGTGTGCGGCGTGTTTCTGCCGGTGCTTGCAGCGCGAACCAATAATATGCGTGCGGGCCGAGCGTAATGACGTACGGCGATTTCCTGATCGGCCGAAACAGATTACGACTAAAAACTTCCATCGGAACGCAACCAGCGAAACGCGATAGATCGAATTCTGCCGCCTGCGCAAACCGCGAGAGGTTTGCTATTACTATGATCGTTTCGTTGTTCCAGCGCCGAAGGAACGCCAGAACTTTTGGATTGTCCGGATTGAGAAATTCGAGAGAACCGCGCGAGAACGCCCTGAAATTCTTGCGCATGGCTATGACACGGCGCGTCCACCACAGCAGCGATGAAAGGTTCTTCTGCTGGTTTTCGACGTTAATCGCTTCGTAGTGATATTCGGGATCGATCGTGACCGGCAGATAAAGTTGCTGCGGATTCGCTCTCGAAAACCCGGCGTTGCGATCGGGGCTCCACTGCATCGGGGTGCGGCAACCGTCCCGGTCGCCGAGATAGAAATTATCACCCATTCCGATCTCGTCTCCGTAATAGATGATCGGAGTTCCGGGCATCGAGAACAGCAGAGTATTCAGCAGCTCGATCTTGCGGCGGCTGTTTACCAGCAGCGGCGCCAGGCGTCGACGAATACCGAGATTGATCCGGGCGTGCGGATCGGCGGCATAAACACGATACATGTAGTCCCGCTCCTCGTCCGTCACCATCTCGAGCGTGAGCTCATCATGGTTGCGAAGAAACATCGCCCACTGGCAATTTTCAGGGATCGGCGGTGTCTGGTCCAGAATGTCGATAATCGGAAACCGATCCTCCATCTGCAGGGCCATGAACATGCGCGGCATAAGCGGAAAGTGAAAATTCATGTGCGATTCGTCGCCTTTTCCAAAATAAGCAGCGGCGTCTTCCGGCCATTGATTCGCCTCCGCCAGCAGCATGCGGTTCGGAAACTTTGCATCGAGGTGAGCGCGGAGTTGGCGCAGATACGCGTGGGTTTCAGGTAAATTTTCGCAGTTGGTATCTTCGCGTTCGTACAGATACGGGACAGCATCCAGGCGAAGCCCGTCTACACCCATCGACAACCAGAAGTCGCAGACCTTCTCAACTGCGTCGTGCACGGCCGGGTTATCGAAATTCAGATCCGGCTGATGCGAATAAAACCGATGCCAGTAGTACGCTTTCGCGACAGGGTCCCATGCCCAATTCGACGTCTCAAAATCTTTGAAGATGATTCGGGCATCCTTGTATTTTTCCGGTGTATCGCTCCACACATAGAAATCTCTGTAAGGGAGGTCGTCATCACTGCGGCTGGGATCGTTGACCCCGCTTGGGTTTATTCTGGCGCCCTGGCCGCCTGCCGCTGCAACTCCGTATCTTGCAACAGCGCGTCTTGACTTTTGGAACCACGGATTTTGGTCCGACGTGTGGTTGATCACGAGTTCCGTAATCACGCGCAGGTTACGCGAATGCGCGGCATCGAGAAGCGCACGGAAATCATCAAGCGTGCCGAAGTTTGGATTTACATCGAAATAGTCCGCGATGTCGTAGCCGTCGTCTCGGAGCGGCGACGGGTAAAACGGCAACAACCAGATCGCTGTGACGCCGAGCTCCTGAAGGTAATCGAGCTTGTCAATGAGTCCGTTGAAGTCCCCCCTTCCGTCGCCGTCGCTGTCATGGAATGTCTTTACATGCAGCTCGTAGATGATCGCATCCTTGTACCAAAACGGATCGACAGGTGTGTCATTTGGCCCTTGTGCCATTCGATTAACTTTGATGCAAAAGCGTGCTGCGCAATCAACCGATTTCGCTGTCGGAAAACTGATGGACGAAATCGCCTATTCGAATTAAGACAGCCGATTGCGCTCCTCCGCTCGAATCTTGTGTTTAATGCCGTAACTCCTGATTACACGTGGCACTATCCAAAGTAATTGCTTCCGCTGGGGGTAAACCAAAGAAACGCGTTCGCACGTCAGAATCGCGCGTGCACACGGTGGTGCCACAGCTTGAACGCGGAGCTCCAAGCGACTTTGAATTGATGAAATCAATTCAAGCCGGAGACGCCGATGCGCTCTCGCAGTTATACGATCGCTATAACGGTATTTTGAAGGCGTTGATTCTCCGGGTCATTCATAACGAAGCCGAGGCCGACGATCTCCTGCAGGAAATTTTCATGGAAATCTGGAACCAGGCCAAAAACTTTTCCGCGCAAAAAGGCAAACCTCTTGGCTGGATGGTTACGCTGGCACGCCGACGCGCAATTGATGGCCTGCGAAAAAAACAGGCTTACGCGCGTGCGGAAGAACGTCTCCAGGCCGAGACCGAACAGCAGCCGGACGCCTGGGTCCATAACGCGACTGAAGAAGAAATTGTGTTGGGCGACACGCGTCAGCTTATCGGCAAAGTCATCAGCAGCCTGCCGCCCGCCCAGCAGCAGGCGATCGACCTGGCATTTTTTCGAGGCATGAGCCAGCGCGAAATCGCGGCGAAAACGAATACACCGTTAGGCACGGTAAAAACGAGGCTTGAATTGGGTTTGAAAAAAATCTATGAAGGTCTCAAGGAGTTCCGCGATGAACTTTAGCGAATTCCAGAATCAGGCGCGACTCTACGTCATCGGCGCACTCGAGTCGGAGGAATTAGAGGAATTCGAAAAGGCCCGGCAGAAATTCGGGAAAAAAGGCGAAGACTTCATCGCGAAATCTTACGCGTTGCACGAAGCGTTTGCGCTGAGCTTGCGCCCGGCGAAAGCATCTTCCGCCATCAAAGAACGTCTGATGGCGATGGTCAAAGCCAAGCAGCAAGGCTGACGGCGTAGCGTCATCCATTCAAGCGGCGAGCTCGCGGAGAATAAATTCCTGTAGAAACCCGTAGAAATTGACCTGAAACAGACTCAGGTCCCGGCGCGAACCGATAGGTGAGCGACAGTGGTCGTTCAGCTCGGTCTCGGTGAAATTGTTTTTAGTGGCAATCACCAGGCGTGCCTGGTTCAGCGCGCTCAACCAGGCATCAGCATGTTTCGAAGGAATGCGCAGCGTGCGATTGGCGAATAATTTTTCGTTGCCATTTAGTTGTTGCAAATCCTCCGCAACCGTCTGCGTAGCAGTTTGAAACAGGCGCCGCAACTCAGGTTCGACGTAGGTCTTCCATTCTGCACACATCTCACTTTCATTCCCAGTGGTCGGCGAACTGAAAAGGCGCTGTTCGGCAGCTGCTACTCCGGTCGGATCCGCGCTTGCCGGAATCTGCCGGAGCAGTTCGATAAGGAACGGGTCCAGCTCGGAGATTTCGATATGGGCGTTACGCCGACGAATTTCCATGTTCAGCCGATCTTCTCGAGAGTCGCCAACAGCAGATAGCCATGCAGTTGCTGCACATAAAGTTCGGCGCGTTCTCGCATCCCGCTCCACAAGATCGAATGGCCTTTATGATGTACCTCGAGCATGTGCCTTTCAGCCCTCTCGCGCGGATAGCCAAAGACACGTTGAAAAACCATGGTCACATAACTCATTAAATTCACCGGGTCGTTGTGAACCACTACCTGCCACGGTAGGTCGAGAGCTTCTTCCGAGCCGGTTTCTTTTTCGATCGTCGGATCTGCTGTCGTTACAGTGCCCGTCTTCTCGTTCGTCGGGCGTACAATTGTTACTGTTGCTTTGATCTCCGCCAGGCATTCTCGGTACTGCCAGGCCCTGCGACTCATGCGTAAAAGGCTAACATAGGCACGCCTCAGTTCAAACCTGCACCAGCGATCAAAGAGGGCCGCTATAGTCGGCGAGGATGTTTTCCTGCGCCTGCTTCATTTTCCGCGCTTTGGCTGGAGTTCGATCATCGAATTCGTGCAGATGCAAAAGACCATGAACGATGTACAGCTGCAGCTCGCGAATTAACGAGGTCGCAAAAATGCGCGCGTTGCGCTTTGCCGTTTCAACGCTGATGAAAATTTCTCCGTGCTGAAACGTCAACACGTCTGTTGTTCCCTGTTCCCCCAGAAATTGCCGATGCAATCGCGACATACGGCGATCGGAAATCAACCAGACGAAAACGTCGTGCAGTTTGCCTAACTCTGTTTGTTTTCGTTTGTGTAATTGCAAACAACGGCACACTGCTTTCGCCGCGAGGTTTTGCAGCGCCGTAACGTTGACGCGAACTTTTCGCTGCAGATTGCGCACCCTAATCTGCGGAAGGCATTTTTCCATCGCTAAACCTTTCACGTCGGCGGCCTTTGCTCTGACTGAAAGTTGCGGGTGATCAATCGCGCGCCTTTATCGAAGGTCAGATACGCCCACGCCCATTGAAGAAGGACAAGCAAACGGTTGCGGAAGCCGACAAGGAAAATGATGTGTATAAACAGCCACGCCAGCCACGCCGGAAGCCCGCTCAGGTGCATGAACTTTAGATCTGCGACTGCTTTGTTTCGGCCGATCGTCGCCATAGTGCCTTTGTCCCAATACCGGAAAGGTCGCGGTTTATCTCCTTTGATCATCGCCAGAATATTATGCGCGGCGTGGCGGCCCTGTTGCATCGCAACCGGTGAGACTCCCGGCAACGGCTCCCCCGTTTGATGCGGAAAGTTTGCCAGATCGCCAATTACCTGCACCTCCGGGTGAGCGGGAATTGTGAGGTCCTCATTCACGATTACGCGACCAACGCGATCAACCGGTACGCCGAGTGTTTTCCCGACGAACGATGCGGTGTTGCCAGCCGCCCAAATTTTCACGCGGCAGGGAATAAATTCGCCGTTCACTTGAACGCCTGTCTCGGTGACGTTCGTCGCACGCGCCCCGGTCCGCACCTCAACCCCCAAATCACTAAGCTGTTTCTGCGCGCTTGCTGACAAATCTTCAGGATACCCATTCAGCAGCCGCGGCCCCCCCTCTATGAGAATAACGCGCGCTTCTGACGGGTTAATTTGCCGAAAATCTCTGGCCAGCGTGTAGCGTGAGATTTCTGCAATGGCGCCGGCCATCTCCACACCTGTTGGTCCACCGCCTATAATGACAAAATTCATTGCCGCCTTCCGCGCCGCTTCATCTGTCACTTTCTCGGCGTACTCAAACGCCATGAGAATGCGCCGACGCAATTCGACGGCGTCCTCGAGGCTTTTTAACCCTGGAGCAAGCCGTTCCCACTCATCATGTCCAAAGTAGGAATGACGCGCGCCGGTAGCGAGGATGAGATAGTCGTAAGCGATTTCCCTGTCGGCCGCTTTCACCTTCTTCGCGTTGACATCCACCGACTCTACCTCCGAAAGAATCACCTCGACGTTTTTGCATTTGCTCAGAATTGATCGCACTGGGGCAGCAATATTGGCCGGAGACAGTGCTGCCGTTGCGACCTGATAAAGCAGAGGCTGGAAAAGATGGTAATTGGTTCGGTCGATTACTGTGAGGCTCACCTTTTCGCAGGCTAATTCTTTTGCCGCCTCTAGCCCGCCAAAACCGGCACCCACGATGACGACCTGAGGTTTTGAATTCATTCAGTGATTTAACGATTTAGCGTTTAGCGATTAGCCTGGTCGTGTGAGGCATCGTTAAATTTCGGTCATTTCTCGGTCAATCGTTAAGTCTTTAATTCGCTAAATCGCTAGTTGTGCTATCTTTGCATCCTGTATGCCAAAGTCCATTGCGCGAAGCAAAACTCGCAAAGCAGTAGCAAAACGCTTTAAAATTACTGCCCGCGGAAAAGTGTTGCGGGCGCACTCAGCCCGTCGCCACTTGCTGTCCAGTAAGAGTGCGAAGCGCAAGCGCAGGCTGGCCAAAGTCGCACGCGTCGATAATACCGATGTGGCGCGGATAAAGGCTAATCTGCCATTTGGGTAACCGCACCGCCGCGGCGCTCCGGAAATGGGTCGGTGCTGTTTAGTACTGCCCTTCCGGCGGCAGCCCAGCGGTTCGAGTTGTTGTAGTTGTTTTGGTCGTGGTTACCCCGTACCACTGTCTGGCTGCTTCTAATGAGTCAGGAGCAGGCTCCGGGCTGTAAAGATCGCGCCGGTTCACCAACGTGGTGCAGGAGCTAGCTGCTACAAAAACGCAACCAAGCAAAAGAATAGCCAGGCATTTCATGGCCGCGATGGAAACAAAAGCGTGATGTCTTGTCAATTCGCAGATTTCTTCCCGAACCCGTTCAGGTTGCGTGCTAACGATTATGCGGGAAAGTTTGTTTTCCGTCAGGGACTATGGATTGAGGACTTACGAACCCCGCCAGGGCAGGAATGCAGCAACGGTAGTCTGATCCTCCTTGCCGTAGTTCTCTGGCGGACTCTGCTTTGGTAGGGCGCGACCGCGGGGCGCACTGGCTACGCATCCCTGATGAAACTCCTTAAAACAAAGACCGTCCGCTTTTTGCACGTGGTCGAAAAGTGTGGAAAACCGCAAGTTTACACTCTGTGGCAGAAACCGTCTGGCGATCGTCACCTCCAGGCGCAATTGAAAAATCACCGAGTAATGACGGTACAAAAAACCGAGAGTGGCACAGATTTTGGCATGGTTGGTTTTAAAGAACGAAAAGGTGCGAGCTATCTCGTGTTTCCGAAGTCGCTAAAGGGTTCTGCTGATAAACGCATCGTCGGCATCGACTGGGCGTTAGTGCGCCAGTAGTGGCGCGAAGTGCTGTAGCGTCCGCTGTCCTCAACGGAGGTTTGCCTGGTGCCTGCCGTTGATGCGCTGAGGACAGTGCACACAGCCGACGAAATTATCCCGGCGGCCAGCCGAGCGCGCGTTTGCCCAGCAGGTGAACGTGCAGATGCGGCACGCTCTCGCCGGCGTCGGGTCCGCAATTAATCACAACACGATAGCCGCTCGACAATTCGAGCTTTTTGGCCAAGTCGCTCGCGACCAGAAGCAATTTGCCGAGTAACGCCCGGTCACTCTCCGTCGCCGCACTCAGGCGCGGAACGACTTTTTTGGGCACGATCAATACATGCACGGGAGCTTGCGGATCGACATCATGAAAGGCGACTGCGTCGTCATCCTCCCAAATGATGTTGGCCGGAATTTGGCGCGCGATAATTTTTTCAAAAATGGTCATGATGTCTGGAAGGCATCGATGGTTAGCAAAAGCGCCGCCGTAAATCTGCGCAATCTGATACTAATTCAAAGCCGAAAGCTGCGACAGTGGCATCGACTCAGACAAGCCTTTCAACGCAATGAACAATTTAACCGTGGGCAATCATTCGCGGTAAGCCTTTCCCGCACGAAGCAAACGATCTCCTCGCGCAGCGCATCGCAAGCTCGCGTCCACATCCTGACGCCGCGAAGGTGCTTCACGCACGCCTGAAGCGAACAAAGCTGAAGATTATCCGCGCCGGTTGCCACCAGCGCACTGATTCTTTTTTCCAGAAGATCAAAGAACGCGAGTTCATAACCTGCGCCGGCGTGGTGAGCAATGTCGAGCAACGAGATGCAAATCGGCGGCGGCGACGGCGCAAAATGGGGTACAATCTCCTTGTAACCGATCGCGTTCAGGACATACCGCACCGTTTGCGACAACTGATTGAATGCGACGACGTTTTCGTCATTTCGCAGGTGTAGATAAAAAGCAATGCTTTCTGTCACGTGGTCGGTCAGCCACCAACTCGGGTAACCAGCTTCATCAGCTGCTCGCGTAATGGCAGCACAGAGCCAATCGCGATTAAATTCAAAAAGCTGGCCGGACTCGGTGCGGAGATAGGGGAATTCTTCCTTAAACGCGACCATGGTTTTTATTTATTGGGAGATTGCGCGATCCTGGCGCGGTTTTTTGTTCGGACTCAGATGGAAACAACTCGCGCTGGAGCGCATTCGGTTTAACACGTCGCCCTAGAGTGTGGATCGCATCTACAAACTGATCCACGTCCTCGAATCGCTGATACACCGATGCGTAACGCAGGTACGCCACCTCATCAATGGCGCGAAGTTTTTCGAGTACCCTGGCGCCAATGACCGATGATGGAACTTCGCGTCCGCCGGTCTCCAGTTCATGGACAATTTCCTCCACGATATCTTCCAAGGTGAGAAGACTGGTAGAACGTTTTTCAAAAGCTTTGGCAATGCTGCCGGCAAGTTTGCGCCGGTCGAATGGTTCATGTGTTCTATCGCGCTTTACCACGCGCAGGTCGGACCGCTCAATTTCCTCGTACGTCGTGTAACGGTATTTGCACTTGAGGCATTCGCGGCGCCGACGGATGCTGGCGCCATCGCGCGACTGACGGGAATCGATGACTTTGTCATCACGAGACCCGCACTTGGGGCAACGCATAGTATGGAAACGCCAATTACCACACCATAAGTTGTGGTGTCAACGTTTCTTTCACTAGAGTCGCATATGTAAAAAGCGACGCGATGACGCGCGCACTCCCCAAAGCTTTCGCAAAATCGAAGAGGCTTTTTGGATTTCGCATAAAGTGCTGGACTCGCGAACGCTTTCGGAGTTGGAGTGCGATGCGTCCTCGCATCGCTTTTCATCGAGCATTGAGTCTCTAAAGCAAGGTGAAGATGGTCGGCACGTTGAGGGGCTAACGCCGCGACGCTACAGCCATTTGCATGCAAAACCGCACAAGTCGGATCACCATGTATGGTCCATGGCTGGTTGGCCTCGGTGCTGCGTTTTGGGGGACCGAAAGTGCGTGGCGCATCCCGCTCAACGAATTGTTTGATGCGAAGGTGATTGTGTTTTGGGAACACGTTTTCATCCTGATCATGTTCCTTCCGATTCTGATCCCGCGTTTGCATGAGATTCCCAAGATTCGCGCACGCACGTGGGGTTACCTGTTGTTTTCTGGCTTCGCGGGCTCGGCAGTGGGAACAATTTTTTTCACATTGGCACTGAAATACGGAAACCCAACCGTGGTGAACGTGATCCTGAACATTCAGCCTGTCATTTCAACGATTGGCGCCTTCCTAGTTTTTAGCGATCGCCTTGCGCGGCGCTTCTTCCTTTACGCCGGCGTCGCCGTCTTGGCCGGCATCTTCGTCTCCGTCGCGAATCCAACGATGATCGGAGTCTCCTTCGAACGCGCTGGCCTGAATCTCGGCACCGCATACGCGTTGATCTGCGCATTGTTCTGGGGACTTTCAACGGTCGCTGGACGCGGCGTGATGATTGGGATGTCCCTTCGACTCGCCTCAAGCATGCGCATCGTCATCGGACTCACTTGCATGACGCTGATTCTCCTGGCGTACGGGAAGCTGAACGGCGCCGCGCTTTGGCCAGCAGTTGCGCAGCCGCACGCAACGAAGGCGGTTGTTCTACTGATTCTGCTTGCATCGGTCTCGGGTGGAATTCCGCTCCTAATCTATTTTCAAGGGCTGCACCTCACGCGCGCATCAACCGCTGGTTACTTCGAAATGATGCAAACACTCGCTGCTGTATGCATCACATGGGGTTTCTTCCATGCCAGTCTTCATCCGCACCAGGTCATTGCAGGCATTGTCTTGATTGGTGCAGTGGCGATGGTGCACCACGTCCAACAAAGCGTCGAGCCGTCGAACAACACCCACTCCCTCGCGGGTGTATGACGCATCAAAATGTTACGGCGGGATTACCCAATAATTACTCGGCCTCTCGCTTTCGCCGTACTTCAACAGATGCCGTTTCGAAGCCGGATAATCGTGAAGTAACCAGAACAGGTCGTCGACCACAGGTCTTTCGAGAAAAACGCGGTGTTTCTTGAGAGAGTCTTTCTTCGAAAAAAATGACAGATCGACGAGATCAATTTTATCGGGGAGCGCCTTCTTGTAATAAAGAAAGGTCTGGATCTCGTCCAAGTTCGTGTTCGGGGAAAAGTGATCTGCCAGCCCAATCGAATCGACGTTATACAACAGCTTGGCTAACAATAGAACATTGTCATCGGAAGCGACATAGATTGTGATCCTATTTACCAGGCTTTGCAGCTCGGATTTAAAGTCTTCGTCGAATTCTTCCTTATCGACGTTAGGAGCCAAAAATATCACCTGGTCGAGCTTGAGATTCTTAGCGCTTGGATCGTTGTATAACTTATGGAGTGCCAGGCATACCAATCGACAGCCGAGGCTGTGCGCGACAACAATAATTTTCTGCGGCTTAACATCGTTGCTTGCTGTTTTTAGCAGGTTCACCAGGTGCTTTGTCGATCGAGGTATTTGTAGCAAGTCGCGCGTGTAGCCAAGGCTCGATTCGCTGCTGGTCCAATCGAACGCGACTATGTTGGCATCGATGTTTAAGTCATGCGCCAGTTGAGCACAATGTATGGCACTGAGGTCAAACGAGGGCCTGTAGCCATGGATCCAAATCACTAATGGCTTTGCCGCCTGGTCCTGAAGGGATTTGACAAAGTTTTCATAGGGCATCGACTCCACTTTCTTAATCACGTCATCGCTAATCTCGGATCCTGCCAAACGGTCTTCGGGTATTTGCAGCTTTATGAGTCCGTATGAGACTTGTCCCGCATAATCACCAACGTAATTGATATTTCCGTTCGTACGAGGACCTTCTTTTCTGTCCGTCGCGTAATAGATCGTTTCGTTGAAGTTTCTCCTGACTACCAATGGCATCACTTTTCCATGAAGTAGCCTCGTCAGGACTGCGCCGAGATGAGCGGTGTGACGAGTGAAGTAGGAGGCGGTAACCAGTCCCAGTATGTAACAGAGCGTTATAAGAAGAAAGACAACAACAGCTGGTTTCCGCACGGCTTGATTGTAGGTTGGGCCGCCATCATGTGAAGCGCGAAGTCGCTGCCTTCTAACCCATTCGCATCAACAGGCACAGCCCGGCCTGTGCAGGCTTTCGAGATATCCAGCGCACGCACGTACCAGGCTTACTGCTCGAGAAGATCGACAACGTGGGAACCGATCAGGCCTGCGGAACCGGTGGCTAGCGCGCGTTTCATGTCGTTGTAGAGGCGTTTGTGTCAAACGCCTTGGCTTTTAAGATTCGGCGCTCGGCGCAGCGAGTGCCGCTACAGCAAAATTTATCGGAGTCCGGCCAAATCCGCGCCCGACTTTCGTACGCAATTAACTCGTGTGCTTGGATTCGCTGGCTGCTGTCGTTCTCTCCGGAAATTCGAAACCCACTTTGCCATCCTCCAGTTTTAGATAGGCGGAGAACGGCCGCCCTCGTTTTGAGATGAAACCCTCGAGGAGACCGGTTTTTCCGTTGCTGAGGAGTTTCTGCGCCTGCTCTTTGGAAATCTCGCGACCGAGAATCGTTTTGCTCAGTTTGAATTTGCAGCGTTTGCGGTCGGCCTGCGACCGCTCACAAATGTAGTTGATCTCAGTTTCAAAAATTTTGCCGCCACACACTGGACATTCGCCAATGACAGCTTTGCCCGTGAAATCTATCTTAGCCGGCGGCTCTTTGGATTTCGGTTCTCTTTTTGCTTTCGGTTCGCGTTTTTCGAATTCGAAGCCGACATCTTTTTTGTCGGTCAACACGAGAAATGCTTTGAACGGTCTGCCTTTCCTGGAAATAAAGCGCGGGAGCAAATCAGTCTTCCCAGTATCGAGTAGTTTTTTTACCTGCGCGTGGTCCACGGATTGTTGCAAGATGACTTTGCCCGACCGGAAGTCGCAGGTTTTGTTCGGACCAACTGAGTTTTCGCAGACGTAGCTCATTCCCACCTCGAATACTCGTCCGCCGCACTTTGGACATTTCCCCAGCGGCTCCTGGCCTGAAAAATCCACTGGTTGGCTCGCACCGTTTTCCTGACCGTTCGGACCAAAATCGAATTCCGCCTTGAACTCATCACCTAGCTTGAGCACGGCATCAAAACGTTTGCCCTTCTTGCTGCGGAACCCGTTCAATGGCCCGACGTGCTTATCGCGAACGAGAGTTTCAAATTCATCTCGAGTCAGCAAACGCCCTGCGATCGTCTTCCAGATCGTGAAATCGCACTCCTCATTCGTGCACGTGAAACTCTTGAAACGCTCGACAATCGGCGAGCCACACTTGGGACACTGGCCGAACGGTTCTGTGTCGGGCATGTGATCGTCAGGATGAAAATGTTTGGCCTTCCCAACAATGTCCTTGGTGAGGTCCCGAATGTCGCGCATGAACGCGTCGCGCGTGAGCTTGCGATGCTCGATTTCGCGCAACCGAAACTCCCATTCACCTGTTAGCTCCGGACTGGTCAACTCAGGGACGGCACTCTTCAAGAGCATGATTGTTTGGATTGCTTTGGCGGTCGGCTGCAGCTCTTTGCCCTGGCGCACCAGGTAATGCGCTGTAATGAGCGTCTCGATGATGGAAGCGCGCGTCGCCGGGGTGCCAAGCCCTTTTTCTTTCATTGCGTCGCGTAATTCTTCGTCGTCAACGAGTTTCCCCGCGGCTTCCATCGCGCCGAGAATTGTCCCTTCGTTGTAGCGAGCGGGCGGCTTCGTCTCATCGGTCTTGATTTCGACGCGCGCAGTCTGGACCTGTTCGCCTTGCGCCACTCTCGGAAGATTTTCCTCCTGCTTTTCACCGGCACTTTCGCGCCCATAAACCTCCAGCCAGCCGGCCGCGACGAGAATTTTTCCTTCGGACTTGAACGGCTCGCCTTCCACGCGTGTGATACGAGTGGTGTTCTCGTATTGTGCCGGCGGAAAAAACACAGCCACAAAGCGATTTGTCACCATGTCAAAGACGGCGCGTTCGTGATTGTCCAGCGAACGGGGAATGGTGCCGGTTGGAACAATGGCAAAGTGATCAGATACTTTTGCGTCATTAAAAATACGCTTGTTCGGCTTGACCCAATTGTTATCGAGCACCTTTCGAGCGAACGGATTATCGATCTTTGCCAATGTCGATCTTACTGTTGGAATATAATCCTCCGGCAAGGCGCGCGAATCGGTGCGCGGATAGGTAATGGCTTTGTGCCTCTCGTAAAGCGCCTGGGCGATTTGCAGGGTGCGCTTTGCGGAGAACCCAAAGCGGCTATTCACTTCGCGCTGCAAAGCGGTGAGATCGTATAGCGGCGGTGCAGTTTGAATGCTGGGTTTTTTCTCTTCCGACTCGACGACGCCATTCTTGCCACTGCACTTGCGCTGGATTGCCTCGGCGATTTCACGATGCCACAGTCGCGGCGCAGAGCGATGCTCTTCCCAGAGCGAGCCATTTTCTAAACCGAGGCGCTGTTCAGCATCGGAAAGATTCAATTGGAGCCGAGCGAGAAGTCTCCTGGTGCGGTCAATTTCATCTTCGCTTTTTTGGAACGCTTCGTCGAACCAGCGGCCTGCGTATTCCCCTCCCGCAGTCGCGGGATGAAATGTGCCGATAATTTCGTGCAACTCGCGCGGGTTAAATTCCTTAATTTTATTCTCCCGCTCGACGATGATTGCCAACGTCGGCGTCTGAACGCGGCCAAGTGAAGTCACACTGCTCCCGCGGCCTCCGCTCAGGCGCAACGTAAATGCGCGCGTAGCGTTAATGCCGACGAGCCAGTCCGCCTCGTTTCGGCTGCGAGCAGCACTGGCAAGCGGCTGCATGTCAGCGTCGCTGCGCAACCGGGCGAATCCATCGCGGATCGCGTCAGACGTCATCGATTGCAGCCAGAGACGTTTGATGGGTTTTTTCGTGCCGGCGTACTGAACGATGTAGCGAAAGATCAATTCTCCTTCCCGACCCGCATCGCACGCGTTGATAATTTCGGAGACATTTTTGTCCTTGATGAGCTTGCGAAGAACGTTGACACGGCCGGTCATTTTGTCAGCCGGTTCGAGCTCGAATTCCGCCGGCATGATGGGCAGCTTCTTCATGTCCCATTTGTCCTGCTCTTTCATGGAAGCAGGCACCGCTAGTCCAAAGAGATGGCCCACCGCCCACGAGATCACGTACTTCTCGTTATCGAAGTAATCTTTGCCTTTCTTGAATCCGCCAAGCGCCTTCGCGATATCGCTCGCGACTGACGGCTTCTCGGTAATAATGAGGGACTTGGACATGGGGCAGCAATCGAACCTAGTTGAGCGGTATTTGCAAGTCGGAGCGGTTTATGGGCGCCACGGCGGCGCGTAAGTTTTTGCCTTAGCTCAACTTAACGAAGTATTTTCCCGGCAGCTGTTTGACCAGGCGTTTCAACTCCAACTGCAACAATGTCGATGAGACCGCGGCGCTCGGCAACTCACTCTGCGCCGCGATATTATCAATTGATGTTTCCGTCGAGTCGATCGCGTCGTAGACGCGGCGTTCTTCGGCGGACAGCGGCGGCAGCGGACGCGCGGCGGCCTCCCGTGACGGCTTCGTTTCAGGCAGAAGAATCTGCAAATCCTCCAGAATGTCGCTGGCATCCATGACGAGTTTCGCGCCCTGCTGGATCAGGCGATTCGATCCCATTGCGCTCGGGGCGTTGATGTGACCAGGGACGGCATAAACAGAGCGGCCTTGTTCGAGCGCCTGCGCCGCGGTAATGAGGGCGCCACTGTTGAGCCCGGCTTCCACTACAAGAATGCCGTGGCTCCAGCCAGAAATAATGCGATTACGCATCGGAAACGTTTGTCGATCAGGTTCGATCTCCATTGAAAACTCAGACACGATCGCGCCACTTCCGCTTCGAATTTTCTCGGCTAACGCAGCGTTCTCCGGCGGATAAAGCCTCGCCAAGCCGGAGCCGATCACCGCGATGGTGCGCCCCTTTGCAGCAAGTGCGCCTTGGTGAGCGGCGGTATCTATCCCGCGCGCCAGGCCACTGATCACAGTTAATCCCGCATACGCGAGTTGGTACGAGAGCTTTTTCGCCGACTCGCTTCCATAATGGGTGGTGCGCCGCGCCCCGATAACTCCAATAGCGTGATGATCGCGTTCGTGCAGTTCCCCCCAAACATAAAGCACGATCGGTGGCGCGTGGATTTCGCGCAGCGGTCGCGGATACGATGGTGAGCCCTGGATAATAACAGTCGCTCCGAAATCGTGCACCCGTTTAAGCTCAGCCGCGAGGTCGATCGTCGATTCCCAGGTCGAGATTTGATCCGCGACCTCATTGCCAATGCCTTCCACCTTGCGAAGCTCTGCGCGTTTCGCGGCGAGGATTTGCTGCGGTTCCTCGAACACCTGCAGCAATTTGCGCAGCCTGACCGGGCCGACGGTCGGAAGCATGTTGAGCACGATGCACGCTTCAGTCGCGTTCATTTTGTAGAGGCGCTTGTGCCAAGCGTCTGTTTGTTAAGTTCGGTGCTTGTCACGAGCGCCGCTACAACGCTACGCACAAAATTTTACCCAAGCGTTAAAACGGAATCTCGTCCTCGTCGGGCTCGGCTGGTGCTGCTGCCTTGGGCGGCGCGCTTGCTTGCCGAGTCTCTGTCCCCGTCTCGCCTACCCCACCGCTTCCACCAGGACGACCGCCAAGCAGCTGCATACTCTCGCCGACGACGCGGAGTTTTGTTCGCTTTTGACCGGTCTGCTTGTCATCCCAACTGTCCATTTGCAGACGGCCTTCAATGAAAACCGGCCGACCTTTCTTCAGGTATTCGCCAGCGATTTCGGCGAGACGTGCCCAGAGCACAACGTCAACGTAAGTGACTTCCTCGCGTTTTTCGCCGCTGTCAGTGGTGTAAACACGGTTAACGGCAATACCAAGATCACAGACTGCGCTGCCTTTCGGGGTGTATCGCACTTCCGGGTCTCGCGTGAGATTGCCGAGGAGAATAACTTTATTGAAGCTGGCCATGCCCGCCTTATACCGGGATCACTTGCCTTTCGCCATCTTTTTCGCTGGCTTCTCTTTCTTCTCCTGCAGCCGCTGGTAATTCTGCCGATAAATTTCCGGATCGAGCTTGAATTTCGTGCGCAGCTTCGCGACGAGCCCAGGGTCGGCGTTGAAAATGAAATTCACGTAGTAGCCCGAATCGAGCGCGCCAGCCATATAGGAGAAGTGGTGCCTGTCCATTTTTTGCACCTGCTCAACCTCGGCACCTTCCTTTTGGAAGTCCGATTGCAGTCGCTCAATGATTTCTCTGACAGAATCCTCTTTGCCCTGGGCGTTCAGCACCAGCAGCGCTTCGTAACGTCGCTTCATATTTCTTCGTCTTTGTTGAACGTGTTCATCGCGGAAACGACGCCGTTGTCAATCGCGCATTTCACCGCTTCGGCAGCTCGGCCGATTGTGGATCTCACCAGAGGTTTCTCCTCGTCGAAAAAGCGCCCCAACACGTGATCGACAGCGCCTTCGCGCGGCGCCGCGCCAATCCCGACGCGCAATCGCGGGATCTCTTCACTCCCGAATTGCACGATGAGTGATTCAAGGCCGTTATGCCCGCCGGGTCCGCCGCGCGTGCGCAGGCGCAGACGGCCGAGCGGCAGCGCAAAATCGTCGAGCACAACCAGAAGTTCCTGTGGCTGAATTTTGTAAAACTGCGCAATGGCGAAAAGCGGGTATCCACTGCGGTTCATGAAGCTCATCGGTTTGACCAGACGCACAGCGCCGCCTTTCGCTGTGAGCGCGTCCCATTTTGTGGATTTCTCCCAACTGGATCCAAACTGCGCGGCGAGCTGATCGACGACCATGAATCCGACGTTGTGACGCGTGGCTGCGTATTCCGGGCCGGGATTTCCAAGGCCGGCCACGAGACGAATTGGATTTTCCACACCCGCTCAGTCCGCAACTCGCGAGGGCCGCTACTTCTTCTCTTTTTCTTTCGGAGCTTTCTCCTTCGCAGCGGAAGCAGGCGCCGCACCTTCGGGTTCTTCTTTTTTCTCGGTAATCACCTCCGGTCCCGCAGCAGCGGCTTCCGCTTCGGTGACGGGGGCTTCTTCAACAACTGGCGCGACGACAGAAAACGCTGTGAGATCGACCGGCACTTTTGGCGTGACACCTTGAGGGAATTGAATGTCGCGAACGTGAATGGCATCGCCAATATTCAGGTTCGATACGTCAACGGTGATTCGGTCCGGCAAATCACCCGGTAGACACTCGATCGGCAGCATCCGCAGGCTTTGCTCAAGCAATCCGCCAAAGGTTTTGACTCCAATTGCGGTGCCGGTCGGTTCAAGAGGGACTTCCGCCTGGATCATCTGATCCATGGAGACGGCGTGAAAATCGATGTGGCGAATCTCTCCGCCTACCGGGGAATGTTGCACCTCCTGCACAAGGGCGGTGCGCGTTGATCTGTCGCCGGTAATCTCGAGTTCGACCAAAACGTTTTCTCCGGATGCGTGACTCATCATCGCGTTAACGTCACGCGCTGCGACTTGCAGCGGCTGCGGTTTGTCCTTGCCGCCGTAGACGATCGCCGGAATCAACCCACGCGCTCTCAGTTGGCGCACTGCGGAACGTCCCACGTTATCCCGCGGTTCTGCTTTGAGTTTAACTTGTTTTGCCATCTTTTTCGTTCTCGATGTTAAACAGCGACGACACCGACTCGTCGTTATGTATCCGCTTGATGCCTTCCCCGAGAAGCTCGGAGACGCATAGCACCGTGGTCTTAAATCCGTCTACGGTGCGCACCGGCGTGCTGTTGGTGGTAACTAATTCCGTGATTTCAGATTTTTGCAACCGCGGAATCGCCACGTCCACCAGAACGGCATGCGCCACACCAGCGTAAATGTTGCGTGCGCCGTGCTTTTTTACTATCGCAGCCGCCGAGGTGAGCGTGCCCGCCGTTTCAGTGAGATCATCAACCAGCAGCACATCGTGGTCCTCCACGTCGCCGATCAGATAAAGCGCTTCAGTCTCAGTGGCGCTTTTGCGTTCTTTCGCCACGATTGCGAGGTTGGCGCCGAGCGCTTCTGCGTACGCCGAAGCCATTTTTAGCCCGCCGAGATCGGGAGAAACGACAGTTGTTTTTCCCGTCATTCTCTTGCGCAAATACTTGATCAGCACGGGCGCCGAATAGAGGTGATCTACCGGAATGTCGAAAAAGCCCTGTACCTGTTGCGCATGCAGATCCATCGTGAGCACGCGATTCACCCCAGCAGCGTGCAGCAAATTCGCTACGAGCTTCGCCGTGATCGGAACGCGCGGCTGATCCTTGCGGTCCTGGCGCGCATACCCAAAAAAAGGAATGACAGCCGTGATCCGGTCCGCGCTGGCGCGCCGCGCCGCATCGACCATGATCAGCAGCTCCATCAAGTGCTGATTTGTAGGCGGCGACGTCGGCTGAACAATGAACACGTCGTGGCCGCGAATGTTCTCCTCGATCCGGATGTACGTCTCAGTGTCGGGAAACGAGCTGATCGTCCCCTGACCCAGCGGTACCCCCACATATTTGCAAATGCGTTCAGCTAACTCGCGATTGGCAGTGCCGCTAAAAATTTTCAGTTCTGGCTGAAGTGCAAACATCGCGAGCGCGTACCTTAGCCATGCAGAAAGCGCATTGGCAATCTTCAAAAGTTGCGGGTGTCGCTTCTTTGGCGAAAGTTCACAGCGACGATTTATCTGATGAGTACCGACGCAATCCGAATAGAACGCCCGATTACGAGCTCACGGCTCTTCGCGCACACGCGCTGGGACACTCTGCCGGTCGCGGCGGGCCTTTTTCATCTCGCTTTTCTCCTGGGGCTCTACTTCCTTTTTCCGCGCGTGCCTCTGTGGGTGATGCTGATTCTCGGATTCATCTATTCGCTAATGGTAAATGCTAACATCAATGGCGTTGGGCATAACTTCATTCATAACCCGTTCTTTCGTTCGAAATTCTTGAACCGCTTGTTTGGAGTGACTCAATCAATGGCGTGCTGTTTCTCGCAAACCATGTACGACGCTGTCCACATGCAGCATCATAAAGGCAATTCAGATCGCCAGGACGATAACGGTGATACCATTGATTGGCTGTCGATTTATCGCCACGGGCACGAGGGCGAAGCAGAAAATCCGTGGAGCTACGTGTTCCTTAGTTTCTTTCGAGACGACGTCGGCACGATTCGCAAGGAACTGCAAAAGCGCAAGAATGGCGACGGATTTTGGGGCAATCTGGAGTTGGCGGCGTTTGCAACCACGCTTCTGGTAATGGCGATCATTGTCCCGACTTGGCCGATTCACTTCATCAACTGGCGATTCATACTTTTTTTCCTGCCATTCTGGTACCTTGGTCACTGTTTCAGTTATTTGAATGGCTATTACCGCCACTACGGCGCGAACCCCGATAAACCGATCGCCTGGGGCGTGAGCAGCTACGGACAAATCTACAACTGGCTGTTCTTCTACAACGGCTATCACGCCGAGCACCATTTCCGTCCGAAGGTGCATTGGACAAAGATGGAAGGCTTTCACCAGAGCATCGCCGATCTGCAGAAGCAGGAAGGCGTGCGCACGATCAGGCGCGCGCACATGCTCGGCTTTCTCGATCCCGATCTGCCGACGCGAGGGCAGAGCGAGACAGATCAAGATACGAAGAGGGCTCCTTCGCTGGTGCGATAGTTGCACCCGCATCATTGTCCGAGGCGCCGGGTGTTTGTATCCCTCGCGTTCTCGCGTCTCACGGAGACGCTGTGACAGTCAGGCAGCCACGGAAAGCCGTGAAAATCGCGCCCTCCCCAGTTGTTCGAGTTCTTGTTTCAGGCGCGTAATCACGGGCTGCCAATCGCCGGCGTGATTCTGTCGAAATAGCCGCATCGCCGGGTACCACGGCGAGTCCGTTCGGTCGTGCATCCAGCGCCAATCGCAATCGGAATGCAACAATAGCCAGGTCGACACGCCCACGGCGCCGGCTAAATGCGCGGGCATGCTGTCGATTGTGATCATCAAATCGAGACCAGCGATTGTTCGCGCCGCTTTGTAAACGTCATCGCTTCCTGAATCGATTCCAAAGTCAGTTGACCGCTGCAGCAACGCGCGCCCGCGCTGGAGTACGTGAAGGGTAATACCGCAGATGCGGTTAAACCCCGCGAACAGGTTTAACGGCACCGCGCGGCGTTGATCCCAGTCGCTGCCCTCCCAAAAAATTCCCACGCGGACATTGCTCGTCGGCCCACATTGCCGCGGCACGATGTTCGCGCATCGAATTGGAGGCGGGATCGTTTTCAGACTCGTTCGGAAAACGTGCGGAAGTTCAGTTAAATTGATGGCGACGTCGTAATGATCGGGCGAAACCGCGTTGTATCTCGTAATCAGAACATCGATTCCATCTACATGCTCGAGCACGCGTATGATCGGCGCCTGCGCCTGCACGATCACGGAACGCGCCACCCGCCGCAACAGGGGCACATACCTGATGAATTGCAAAGTGTCGCCGAGGCCATAACAACACCGGACAAGCACTCGCCTTCCGTCGAGCGGTTCTCCACGCCAGGTTGATTCCTGGTAACTGCCAACGTGAACGTGCCGGCCGCGTTTCTCTAATGCTCGGTCGCTGATTCGCCACGCCGCTTCGAAGTCGCCGCGGCCCATATGCTGCCGCCATATATCTGCCAAAGATGCAGGCATTCCCAAGATAGGAACGCTGCTACTGGCGGAGTCGGATCGATAAACCTACGCTCGGGCGAACTCGGCGCGGAGTTTTTCTTTTCTTGTTTCGCAGTCTTCCTGTAGTCGCCGAATTTCTGACGCAAGCTGCTTTTCCAACGGTTCTATTTCGTCGAGTTTACCTGCGCTCTGCGCCTTTTGGATCTCCCCTCTGAGGAAGAGCTCTTTCTCGGCTATCTTTGAGCGAAAAGTCGCATCGACTTCCGCGAGCTGCTTTTTCTGATTTTCAGTCAGCGACAAGGAAGGCGACGTTCTCTCGAGTCGCTCCATAGCCAATTCGTAAGCTGATTTCATCTCGATTTTCGTTGCTGAAGCAATCGACGCATTGCGCGTTCAAAATCAATTTCTAAATTGGTTGTACATGCATTCACGAATCAAACTCCTTAGCATTGACTTCGACGGCACACTTGTTTCGCGCGTTAGCGAACCGGTCCTCGATGCACGGTGCATGGAAGTCATCGGCGACTTGCGCAAGGCCGGTGCTGTCTGGGCAATCAACACCGGCCGTTCTGTTGATCTGCTTGAATCTGGACTGATTGACTTCGCCTTTCCGCTCCGACCGGATTTCATACTTACGACCGAGCGCGATGTTTTCCGCCCCAGCCAAAACGGGGAAGAGTGGGAGCCTTTTGGCAATTGGAATGAGCGCTGTGCGCGCCACCACGCGGAGCTATTTTCTTCAGCTAACGCGGTACTGGCTGAAGTTGTTGATTTTGTGACGCGCGAAACCAAAGCACGCCTTATTTACGATGCCGAGCGACTGGAAGGACTCATCGCAGAGAGCGAGGACGAAATGGAACGCATTACAAGCTTTATCGAACGGGCCCGAACGGTGCATCCGAAGCTTGACTACCAACGCAACACCGTTTATCTGCGGTTTTGTCACGCTGATTACCACAAAGGCGCGGCTCTTGCCGAGCTGGCGCGCCTGCTGGCCGTGCCCCGGGAAAACATTTTTGCGGCAGGCGATCATCACAACGATGTGTCGATGTTGGACGGGAAAGTCGCGGGAATGCCTTCTTGTCCAGCTAACGCGATTCCAGAAGTTCAACGTGCGGTGCGCGGCGCCGGCGGTTACGTGGCGCAGAGAAAACATGGAGGCGGCGTTCACGAGGCGCTGATGCACTTCGTGAATCGACGCTGAACTGTAGCCACGTCGCTTTGTCGCCGATGCCTCTGTATGGCGAATGCCGCGACGCCTCGACACAGCGGGGCGGCTACAGCATGTGATTACCATCGCACGTTGCCGCTCGTTCCAGGCGCCGTCCCAGGCGCAAAGCGGCCTTCGTCCGGAACTGTTTCTCCGGGCACCTTAGCCGTTGATGGAGACGCCGATCCGGTGGTCGCCGTCGCTTCGTCCCCTTGCGACGCGCACGCCGAGAACAAGCAGGCGATTACGAACGTCGCGACGCCCACCGATGCAGCGCGTTTGATCACGGAGGCGAAGCTAGTCAGGCGGGTTGCTGATGCAACTGCCGAGCGATCAATACTGACACAAATACGTCCCGAGAAAAGTTTTGCACGCACGACGAAGCTCGCCTTTAGTTCGAACATGGCTGAGTTCGAGGGTGAACCGGGACGCATCTGGGACGAATACGAGTGGGAGCGTTTCCTTCAGCAGCAGGACGGTAAGACGGAAAAGTACATGCAGTTGCTCGAGACGTACCTGGATGATCCGGAACGCGACGAGATCATCGCGCGCGAAATGGGTTGGACACAGCTACTGGATGACAAGGACTGGAGCGCAGAAGTCGATGCCCTGCTCGATGAAGGCCAACCGGAGGAGAATGACAGCGACCTAGGCGACGCAAGCACGTCGGCGGAAACATTTGAAGAGCATCAGCTTTATCGCGCTGCCTTCGCTCTCACGATCTGGATCGATCAACTGTTCGACGAAAATGCTTCGCTCCAGAACGAACCAGCAGCGGTGAAATTGGCTACCCACGCCGCATTGGCCAGCGCCAAACTCGCAGCGGCGCTTAGTGGCGACAACGTCGACGAAATCGGAATGACTATCGCGTATCTGAAGCGTGCACTGAAGGCGATTACCATTGCGATGGATGCAGCGACACAATTGCGAAACACCGCGAAACAAATCACCCGTTCGCAATATATAGTCCTGCAGCAACGGCTATTCGAAGTGCGAGACGGTATCGTCACGATGATGGGCGAATACCGCAGCGAATGGCGGCTCCGGTTTGGTTCTGAAGATTATCGCAGTTGAATGAAATAAGGGCCCGCTCCGTCCAACCATGCAAACGGAAGCGACTCCGGCTCAGGCCGATGTATCGGAACTGGACTTGATCAGACGATGCCAGGCTGGTGACACCGAAGCATTCGACGAGCTGGTAACCCGCTACCGCACACGCGTGTTCAGCATGATTTACAACATGGTCCATAGTGAGCAGGACGCATGGGACCTGGCTCAAGACAGCTTCCTCAAGGCGTGGAAATCCATAAAGCGTTTCCGTGGGCGCTCGTCCTTTTACACATGGATTTATCGCATCGTTATGAATGTAACCATCGACTGGCTTCGCAAGAAGCACGTGAAAGGCGCGGGTACAGAGTTCGACGATGCAATTCAGCTAAAGGAAATTGACCCGGCATCCAAAACTGTTCCGAAAACGGAAGCATTGCCGCATCAGATGATGGAACGCGACGAGATTCGCGGCCGAATCGAAAAGGCAATCGCGCAGCTGTCGCCGGAACATCGCGCAGTCATTTTGATGAAAGAGATTGACGATATGCAATATCATGAAATCGCAGAGGCACTGGGATGCTCCATCGGCACCGTCATGTCCCGCCTGTTTTATGCCCGAAAGAAATTGCAAAACCTACTGAGGGACGTTTATGAAAACGTTTGAGGAAAAGTGGACAGCGTGGCTGGACGGGCAGCTCAGCGGCCGAGAACTCCAGGAGTTCGAATGCTCACTACCGGACAAAGCTGCCGCTGAAGCCGAAAAAGAGCAGGCAAGAAAACTTCGCGACCTTTTGAAGCGCGAGCTGGGCGCGCAGGTTTTAAATAACGAAGAGTTTTTCAGTCACCAGCTTCGCGAACGGATCCTCCGGGAAAATGGCGAAGGTTTTCGGACTGATGGTCGCCGCGCCCGAGGGTCCGCGTGGTGGACGATTCCACGCATGTTGTGGACCGGTTCTCTGTCGCTCGCCATATTTTTGGTTTGCACAATTCTCGTGATGCAGGAGAAAAAGCCGACTGAAGAATCGCAGTACGTCACTCAGATTCTCAACGCGCGCGTGGATCCGGTCGTCAGCCCAAATGCCTCCGTGTCCATGTTCGGAGTAAAACAAGACCGCGTTACGGTGCTTTGGACAGAGGGTCTGCAAACTTTGCCGGCCGATTACGCAGCGAAGTAATTGTTCATGGTTCGTTTTCCGGCGTTTGCAATTGCTGTCATTGTTCTTGCGCTTGGTGCGACATCCGCCAACGCCGCACAGACGATCTGGAGCGGACTGGTGATCGCGGAGAATGTGCCGCAGCCATCACCCGTTCCCCCGGAGCTGACGCGCATCGAAGGATCGCTGAAGACGTTCTTCGGTTACAACCAATTCAAGGTGATCGGCCATTCGGAAAAGACTCTCAAAACCGGTCAGGAAGATTGGCTGGCGACCAGCAAATTTTTCGGCCTGCATGTTGATGCCCGCGGAGAGAACGAGGCAGGCTATGTGCTCAACTTGAAGCTCTATAAAGAAAAGGAACTGTTGCTCGAGACAGATGCGAAGCTCAGCAAGCGCAGCCCCTTGGTGATAAAAGGTCCGCAGATCGGCAGCGGACAATTGCTGCTGGTGCTGGTCGTTCAGTAGGTGGATGACGCTTTCCGAGCGCGATACATTTCGCGGCGACGAAGCGAATCTGTTAGCTATGTAACGTCGGAGGCTTTGAGGTAGCCCAAACATGCGCGCGTTCTTTCTTTGTTCTGCGATCGGCGTTTCCGCTATTTTGCCTTGCGCCATGCCTGCGGAAAAGCCATTCAGTTTCGACGACACACCGGGAAAACTGCCGAAGACGGTCCGACCGACCGACTACTCGATTCGCATCGTCCCGCACATCGACAACTTCACGTTCAGTGGAACAGAAACGGTTAAGTTGAACGTTCGCAGTCCAATTCGGCAGATTGTCCTGAATACGCTGGAACTAAAAATCGAAGCACTGTCTATCGACGGCCAGGAGTTGTCGCCATCCGCAATAAAAATCGACAACGAGAAGGAACTGGCCACGTTGAACATGCCATCCGAACTCGCGGCTGGCGATCACACGCTGGCGGTTCGCTTCTCCGGCAAGATCAATCCCCAGGGTCAGGGGCTGTCCTATATGCGTTACCAGGAGCAGGGCAGCGGCGCGCAGAAAATAATGTTGGGCACACAGTTCGAACCGACCGATGCGCGGCGGTTTTTCCCGTGCTGGGACGAGCCGGTGTTCCGAGCGCGTTTTCAACTAACTGTCGTCGTGCCGGAGAACTGGCTCGCCATATCGAACATGCCCGTCCAAAGCGAGGAAAGAATTGCTGAAGGGAAAGAGGTTCGCTTCGCCGCGACTCCGGCAATGTCGAGCTATCTAAATGTGTTGGTAGCGGGCGAATTGGATGTCGTTCAATCGCAAGCCGGTCTAACCCAACTCCGGGTTATCACGACAAAAGGCAAGGCGGAACTCGGGAGGTACGCGCTCGAAGCGACCACACAGATTCTGCAGTACTACAATGATTATTTCGGCGTCGCGTACCCTCTGCCAAAACTGGATCAAATCGCTATTCCAGGCGGTTTTGGCGGCGCAATGGAAAACTGGGGCGGGATCACCTATTACGAGTCTGCGCTTTTATTCGATCCAAATAATTCCTCAGCCGAAACAAAGCAGAACATTTATGAGGTGATCGCGCACGAGGTGGCACACATGTGGTTCGGCGATCTGGTAACGATGGCGTGGTGGGACAACCTTTGGCTTAACGAGGGGTTCGCCTCGTGGATGGGCACGAAATGCACAGCGCATTTCAATCCACAATGGGAAGTCTCGCTTCGCCGCAATTTGCCGCGTGATCCCAGCCGGCGCGTCGGCATGGCGAAAGAGCAGGCAATGGAAGGAGATTCAAGATCGACGACGCACCCAATTCAACAGCCGATCGCAACGGAAGCGCAAGCGAACAGTGCTTTCGACGATATCACCTACAAAAAAGGCCAATCCTTTCTGCGGATGCTGGAGAATTTTCTCGGCGAACAAGTATTTCGTGACGGCATCCGCAAATACATCGCCGCGCATGAATATTCGAATACGACCACTGCGGATTTGTGGAACGCGCTTTCGGAAGTCTCCAATAAACCGATTGGCGAGATCGCAGCCGGTTGGACGGAGCAGCCGGGATTTCCGCTCGTGAAAGTGAAGCGGGCGGTGGATGAAGAGGTTCAGCTAACGCAGGAGCGGTTCACGGTGAACTTCAACAATGCTCCGCCTGCAGAGTGGCAAATTCCTCTCACCTACACACTTCTTGGCGAAGCCCCTGCGGGGTTGCTCATGAGTGGCAAGACAGATGTTCTGAAGAAAATTCCAGCCGGTCGCGCGTTGAAACTAAACGTAAATGGCGCTGGAAATTATCGCGTCGCGTACGATCAGCCGTCGTGGGCTCTTTTATTGGCGGCTCTGCCAAAGCTCACCAACGCCGATCGAGTGAACCTTCTGAGCGACACGTGGGCTCTCGTTCAGGCGAATCGCGCAGCCATTTCGCAATATTTCGAGTTGATCGAGAAGGTGCCCGCTTCGACCAATCTTGCCGAGCGCGAACAGATCATCAACGTGCTGGATTTCATAAATGGCCTGCTCGTCCGCAGCCCGCAACGCGACAAATTTCAGCGCTACGCACGTTCGATTTTGCGTAGCACGTTTAACGCGCTTGGCTGGGAGCCGAAAAAGAGCGAGCCGCCAACTTCCGGTAACCTCCGCGCCAGTTTGATCAATTCGCTTGGAGATCTCGATGACCCGGAAATCATCGCCAGGTGTCGCGAACGATTTCAAACATTCCTTTCCGATCCGGCGTCGCTCGCGCCTGATCTGCGGCCAGCCGTCTTCGCAGTTGTCGGTCGTTGTGCTGACGCAAAGACCTGGACGAAACTCCACGAACTCGGCCGCAAAACGGCAAGCATCGAACAAAAGCAAAATTACTATAACGCGCTCGCGTGCGCGACTGATCCCAAACTGGTGAAGAAGACGCTTGATATCGCACTTACCGACGAGCTCCCAACCAGTCGTGCGATCTTTTTGGTGGCAAAGGTAGCGCTCGAGAGCGGGCGTCCCGAAATCGCCTGGGATTTTGCCAAGGGAAATATGAAGGCGCTGCTCGCGAAAACTGACGCGCTCGGCGCAAATCGTTACGTGCCGAGTCTGTTCACGTTTTTCTCGGATCCTTCACGCGCCGATGAACTAAAGAATTACGCCAAAAACAATTTGCGTGCGGACAGTGCTTTTGAAGTCGCCAAAGTTGTTGATGAAATCGAGTTCCGCTCCGAATTCAAAAAACGTCTCACGATTCAGTTGAACAGTTGGCTCGACAGCAAAAAACCGCCAACGATGTAGCCACGGCCCTGTGGCCGCATAACGAGCAGAAAGCAGTTCCGAGGCGAATCGGCGACACGCCGGGACACTGAAACCGATTCCCACCTCCGAACTGGGTAACGACAGCTTCAGTGGTCGCTACTTTGCTGAGGCGCGATCCATAGACGCATCGGAATCATCGAAGACTCGACGAAGCCGTGTTTTCGGAAAAACGCCTGCGCTACATTTTCCGGTCGATCCGTCAGCAACGTGATGCGGAGGAAATTCTTCTTCCTCGCAAAATCGATGGCGTGTTCGAGGAGCTTTTTGCCGTAGCCCTTGCCCTGGCATGCCTTGTGGATCACCAGATCCTCGAGGAGCATCACAAAGCCGCCTTCGGCGGTGCTGATGGTGAAAAGCAGATTGATCATTCCGACAATCGCGCCGTCGCGCCGCAGCACGAAAACGCGTCCGCGGCTGGGCTGTTCAAAAATGAGCCGCAACCCGCGTAGTTGTTTGTGCTTGTCCGGCCGAAAGTCCCCTTCCTGAGCGAACAATCCGCCGAGCATCTCCGACAGCTCATCCAGATCGGCCTCAGTCGCCGGCTCGATCACGACATTATCTTGTTCACCCATCGCCCGCTGTCCTTATTTCAAAATTCCGTCATGCTGGCAACCTGAATCGCAGCCTGCAGATTTGGGGTGCTGCGCGCATTGACAATGCCTCACTCACTTCTACCGTAACCGCTCCGAACGCGCCGCGAGGCCGTGCCGTTTTATGAAACGAACTTACCAGCCGTCAAAGCGAACGCGAAAGCGCCAGCATGGCTTCCGTGCACGGATGCGCACGAAAGGCGGTCGGGCCACACTGGCACGCCGGCGGCAGCGAGGTCGTAAGCGCTTGTTGCCAAAAGGCGTCGCGCGACACTACGCACGCCACACGCAAGCCTAAGTTATTCCCATCGGGAGTACGGAGGGGCTTGTCTCAGGCGCCTGTCTCTTTGGATTCGGCATGTGGTACAACCGCCGCAACAGCGTCCGCTACGCGTGACCCATGCCGTGGCAGATCCGGATCAAAAAAAGCGAGCGCGTGCGGCGGTTTGATGACGCGCACTCCGGCCGCGCGCTGCTGGTGCACGATCCTATCGCGTAACCTCTCCATCTGTGTCCAATGTACTTTGGGACGAAAATGATGCTCCGCGTGATAGCCATTGAAAAACCAGAGCCAGTTATAAATCTTTTCGTAACTGCTTACGCCCCACGCCAGGGGCTCATCAGGATTGCCGCCATAATGCCGGTAATATCCATTCAGATACGAGAGGCAATGGCCGAAGTACCAGAAGGGAAGAAGGAAACAGATGCAGCGCCAGTTGAGAATGCCAAGAATCACAAACGTGGAAACGAAAAGCGTCAACTCCGTGACTCCCCAAAAGGCTTCGCGCGACTTTTTGCGTTTTAGCTCGCGATAAACAGTTTTTGGATCTTCGCGGAAGAAACTGAGGAAAGTGTATTTCAGCGGATGCTCGGCCTCGCCGTGTTCGCCGTGCTTGTAAATTGAAATCCAATCGATCGTGTCGCCGTGTTCATCAGGCCGGTCGGCGTTTCCTTTGTGATGCTGCATGTGGATGCATTCGTAAAAAACCTGGCTGAAGCCGACGATGACCGATTCAAAAATGCTGAACAGGCGATTGAGCAACGATGATCTGAAATACGGGTTGTGGATAAAATTGTGGGAGACGCCGTTGATATTCCACGAAATGCTGACCGAATAGATGAAACCAAGAATAAGCATCACCCAAATTGGAACTCGCGGGAAAAGATAAAACATCCCGAAGAAATAAGTGCCGTGACAAAGCGCGGCGAAGACAGGAATCATGTCAAAACGCGTGTGCGCAAAGACTCGCGAATTCGTCCGCGGCAGTTCGATGACAACTGCGTTTGGTTTCATTGGCTTAAATTCTGAAGGCACAGCGTAACCAAGACGCTCGCGCTCGACCAGCAAAAACACGATCGATTACGATAAGCCAGATTCAAAGCTGCCGCACAATTTCACCGACTACAGCGGCTGAAGCCGCGGGATATGAATTCTATTTTGCGCCATTAGCTATCATCGCGGCGACATTGACCCACGTGCGCAGCGTCAAAACCGAGCGCGGCAAATCCCCGAAAACTAAAGATTCCGGCGGCCGCCGGACGTTATCGTCGAGACCAAAGAATTTGTTCTTAGAGATGATGACCAAGTTGCCCCACGAAACGGTTGCGAGAGTTGAACGAGTCGCTGGTTGTCCCAAAAACGAGACGGTGAGTTCCCAGATGCGGAGCAATTACAAGGCGCCTCTATATGAACAGCACGGCCTAATCCTTGCGGCGCAAGGAACTTATGATTGCTGCCCATTTGATGGCACACAATGTGCATAAAGCCTAGGCATCAACCAAATCCTTATGAATAAATTCGAATCTACTTACGCCATGTTAGTCCGCTCCGAAGAAAACGGCCGTCGCATCTTGGAGTTCTTAGTGTACGCCGTCTTCGCAGTCAGCGCCGTCGTGTCGATCTTGCAGTTTGCGAGCGCCTAAGCTGAATCATGCGCTCGCGACCAACAATTGGTCACATTTAGCAATGGCGCTGGGAGCTTAGTAGCGCCACTAACTTTCCGCGTAACCTCGAGCCGGACTTTACGCACTACTTGTGTGAGCAAAGAAAGGAAAATCGAAAACTATGAATGATCATGACAGCGCAACCATAGTAATAACGTTTCTGCTTCTTCTTCCTTGGCTTGGGCGCACCGCAGTCTCGGCGATGGAGGTATGGCGGGCACGCACGGAGTCCCAAACCAAGAAGGCAAAATACATTTCGCAAGGCTGATTGCATTGCTGATTGCTTTGGCTCGCTCTACCGAGAGGCGACCGAATGGCAGCGCATCGGAAAGTAGATCGAACCCCGCGATGGTCTTTGCGAGGGCGCTTCCGGTAGTCCGAACACAACTCGGACGACTCCATCGACTGCATGTGGTGTACAGCCGAACATCCCAATCGTTTCGGCCAGAGGAACAACTGTGCGGTGCGAACTTCCGCGTTGAGCATTGAATCGGCATGAGTAATTTTCCGCTCCTTCAGGCCGCTTACGAAGGAGGCGCAGTGAAGCAAGAGAATGGTAGCGACCTTTATCGGCAATTCCAGCGCCATGTTCCTCGGCTGAGTAATCGGATGAAAGTTACGGGCGGGGTGCGGGCGTCGGACGAGGTCTCGGCGTTGGAACAGGCCGCGGCGTAGGTGTCGGTGTCGGAGTTGGTGTTGCTGTTGCTGTTGCTGTTGCTGTTGCTGTTGCTGTTGCTGTTGCTGTTGCTGTTACTGTTGCGGTAGCTGTTGCTGTTGCTGTGGGAGTCGCGGTAGCTGTAGCAGTTGCAGTTGATGTG
>DATBDJ010000029.1:0-17910 GCA_036269995.1 Candidatus Udaeobacter sp. | reverse complement strand
TTGCTTCTGGCGCTGTTTGTCGTTGTCCGCTGCGCGAGACACCAAAGTCCCGCGACTATTACCGTTTCGAGAACTGGAAACGTTTGCGTGCGCCGGGCTGTCCCGACTTTTTTCGCTCTTTCATGCGAGGGTCCCGCCGGAGCAGGCCCTCTGCTTTGAGCACCCCTCGCAAATTGCCGTCGACGCGAAGGAGCGCTCGTGCAACGGCCAGCTGCGCCGCACCCGCCTGGCCGATCGCACCACCGCCGCTGGCGTTAATCCATAGATCATAGGTATTCACTGCCTTGGCAGTTTGCAGTGGTTGGAGTACCAGGTTTTGTAACGGCGCAGTAGGGAAATAATCTTCGAAACTGCGGCCGTTAATGTCGATTTTCCCGCTGCCCGCTGTCATGCGAATACGCGCTACCGACGTTTTACGGCGGCCTGTGGCAACGAATTCTTCTGTTTGCGCCATACGATTATGATTTTCTAGAGGCAAGTTTCACCGCCTGTGGCTGCTGCGCCGCATGCGGATGCGCATCGCCTCGATACACTTTCAATTTCCGATAGACATGTCGGCCCAGCCGGTTGTGCGGAATCATTCCCCGCACGGCACGCTCGATCAGCAGCTCGGGATGCCGAGCTCGGCGTGACCGGGCACTCTCGGATTTGTGTCCGCCGACGTAACCTGAAAAACTCATGTAGGCCTTTTGTTCTTCTTTTTTGCCGGTCAGTCGAACTTTTTCTGCATTGACCACGATCACAAAATCGCCGGTATCCACGTGAGGCGTGAAAAGAACCTTTTCTTTTCCACGCAACAGATTTGCCGCTTTCACCGCGACCTGCCCCAGCACCTGGTCTGTGGCATCGATGACCCACCACTTGCGTGGGACTTCACTGGCTTTGGCGGAAAACGTTTTCACTGCAGAAAAAGAGCACGGAAACTACGAGGAGCACAAGGGCCTGTCAACCCATCGTAGCCGATTACACGCGAGTCACAAAGGACGCATAAGTCCCGTCATCATCGAAATGGTCGCTGGCGAACTTACCTTTGCGCGCTTAATTGCCTGCCCATGTCGAACACGACCTCGAAGACCGCCATAACGCCGCGCCGGGATGAAGACTTTCCGGAATGGTATCAGCAGGTCATTCGTGCTGCGGAGTTGGCCGAGCCGTCGGACGTCCGCGGGTGCATGGTCATTCGGCCGTGGGGATACGGCATTTGGGAGAACATGCAGCGGCAGCTAGATGGAATGATTCGAGCAACGGGACATCGTAACGCGTATTTCCCGCTGTTTATTCCCTTGAGTTATTTCGCTAAGGAAGCAGAGCACGTCGAAGGATTCGCGAAGGAATGCGCTGTTGTCACGCACACACGTCTCGAAGCAGACGCTGACGGAAAATTGAAGCCGGGGAGTCCTTTGACAGAACCGCTTGTGGTCCGGCCCACCTCTGAGACGATCATCGGCGCGAGTTATGCGAAATGGGTGCAATCATATCGCGACCTTCCAATTCTCATCAATCAATGGGCGAACGTCGTCCGCTGGGAAATGCGGCCGCGTTTGTTTCTGCGGACAACCGAGTTTCTTTGGCAGGAAGGGCACACCGTCCACGAGACCGAGGCTGAAGCGCGCTCTGAAGCACGGTTGATTCTCGACATCTACGAGCGCTTTGCTCGCGATCATCTGGCGCTACCCGTTTTCAGCGGCGAAAAATCCGAAAGTGAACGGTTCCCCGGCGCGGTGCAGACGTTGACGATTGAAGCAATGGTGCAGGACCGCAAAGCGATCCAGGCTGGAACTTCGCACTTTCTTGGGCAGAACTTCGCGCGCGCGAGCGGCATTCAATTTCAAAACCGCGAGGGCAAGCAGGAGTTTGGGTGGACGACGAGCTGGGGCACAACCACACGGCTTGTCGGCACGGTTGTGATGATGCATAGCGATGACGACGGAGCCGTCCTGCCGCCGCGCATTGCCCCGACGCAAATTGTGATCATTCCAGTTACTCCGAAGGAGCAAAGTCGCGCTACGGTGTTGGAGGCCTGCGATAAACTTGCTGCGCGTTTGCGCGAGACCCGCTACGCCGACGCGCTTATCGAGGCAGTGGTCGATCGCCGCGATCTCGGCGGCGGCACAAAGAATTGGGAATGGATCAAGAAAGGCGTCCCATTACGCGTCGAAATCGGGCCGCGCGATCTGGAAAAAAATTCGGTGGAAGTCAGCCGGCGTGATCAGCCAGTAAAAACGAAAGAGTCGATGCCGATGGAAGAATTCGTCGCGCGTGGACCTGAGCTTCTTGCCTCCATTCAGGATTCCTTATATGCGCGCGCGAAAACTTTTCGAGATGCGAATACGCGCGTCGTCGATTCGAAAAAGGAATTCTACGATTTCTTCACGCCAAAAAGTCAGGAGAAACCCGATATCCACGGCGGCTTTGCCCTGGCGCACTGGAACGGGTCCCGTGACGTCGAGCAACAAATTAAGGACGATCTGAAAGTAACTATTCGGGTCATTCCGCTTGATGATGCATCAGAGCCTGGGCCATGCATTTTCACCGGTGAACCGAGCGCGCGGCGCGTAATGTGGGCGAAAGCGTATTAGCTTTGTGATGGGTTCGGAATTCCAAAACCATGACTATTGACGTGTTACTTGGCTCCTGTTTATTCCGCACTGTCCATGGAATTAAAGCTCTACAGTCGCGAGTGGTGCTCGTGGTGCATTGATGCGAAGGATTACCTGAGTGAGAAAGGGTACCGCTTTCACGAGATTGACGTGGGCAAAGATCGCGCGGCGTACGAGGACATGAAGAGACTTTCCGCGCAAACGTATGTCCCGACGTTTGTTGCGGGGGACAAAGTACTGGCCAATTTCGATACCGATCAGCTGGAAAAATTTCTGAACGAGTACGAAATCAAGCCGTGATGCTTTTCGGGGTCTTTCTTACACTCGGCGTGGCCGTGCTCAGCGTTGGGCTGCGCAGTTTTCAAAACTCCTATACGCAAAAGGCTGGCGCACTCGGTATTCTCGCAGCCACTTTTCTCGCGGTTTATTTCATCAGCGGCAGCTGGATGTGGGGTGTGGCCGCCGCGGTGGGCTGGCTTTTTCTTCCCTGGTTGGAAATTCTCACCCGAATTCGTGCGCTGCGCCTTCCGAAAGAAAAACAACTTCGGCCGAAAAGTCCGCCGTCCTCCGACACTTTTCCGGCGCTGAGTGAAATTACGCGCGAGATCGAGGATGAAGGCTTTGTGCACGTTGGCGACGCCGGTTGGGACTGGGAAGATTACCGCCAATTTTTTCGGTTGTTTTACAGGGAAGAGGACCGAGCGCAGGCCGCGATCTGCCTGAACGAGCAGCGTGATTTTTCATTTTATTATTTACGCATCTCATCGCGTGCCAATGACGGGATGGCTTGGACGACGTGGAATTATCCGCTGTCGTACGGGCTGAAGCTCACACCTCTTTTCCGTATCAACCGCCAGCGGCCGGATCGATCGTTCTGGCAACTGTACCAAAGTCATCGCGACTTTCTCCGCCGAAATGGAGTTGATTCGGCGAAAATCGATCCTCTCAACGAAGAACAGATTGAAGCTGAGATGGAGAAGGATCTGCGCGACCAGATTGCGCACAACATTCACAAGGGTGTCCTCAAGCAAACTGCGACTGGCGACGTAAAATATTCGTGGCGCGGGATGATCTATCTCTGGTGCCAGTTTCTTGTCGATCTGGTGCGGCTGTAAGTGGCGCCGGGCGAGGCGAGGGAGCTCGCAATCGTTCCACGTCCCGCTCATGTCATGTTGAGCGAAGCGAAACATCTCTGGCTGTTATCTGACCGCGATTAAAGAAGCGATCAGAGATTCTTCGCGTCGCTCAGCACGACAGCAAGGTAATGCATCTGTTCACTTGAACTTGCCTTGTCATCGGATTTGAATGATTGTCTGACGATGCTGACCGAACGGCAGAGAAGCATGCTTGATTTCATTCAGCGTGAGCAACGCGAGAAGGGGATTACACCCAGCACGCGCGAGATTCAGAACCATTTCGGCTTTGCCAGTCAAACATCCGTGATGCAATACATCGCCGCACTGGAGCGAAAAGGTTTTCTCGATCGGCACGCGCGCAAAGCGCGGGCGTTGATCACGCCGGCGATGAAAGTCAGGATTACTGATATCCCGATCTACGGGCAAATCCCGGCGGGGATGTCGGCGCTGACAGAGCAGATTGTGGAAGGACATGTATCCCTCGATGTGCATTCAGCCAACGTTCTGAAAAACCGCGGCACCTTTGCACTGCGCGTCCGGGGCGACTCAATGATTGGGGCGCACATTGTTGATGGCGACATTGTGATTTTGGAAGACAGGAAGGAAGTGCAGAACGGCGACATCGTTGCGGCGTTGATCGACGGGGAAACCTCATTAAAACGCTATGTCGTCGATCATGGACGACCGTATCTCAAAGCGGAAAACCCGCGCTACCCCAATCTCGTTCCGGCGCGCGAGCTTAAGATCCAAGGCGTAATGGTGTCGCTGATTAGGAAGCACCAGCGCAGAAAGCGGCAGTAAAGAGCGAGAACTTCACACGTCCGAAGGCAGAGTGCCCGATCCACGTCGAGGTGAATGTTCACTTGAACATATCATTAATCGGCGCAATCTTATGATCGATGCCAGGAACAGGTAAGATTATCGATCTCCGCAAACTGCTGGCCGAGCGTTTTCCTCAGTCTCCACCGACGGCTACAACCCGGCTGATCACCGGTTTGCCTTTGCTTGATCGATCGAGTGGCGACGGATTACCGCGAGGCGCGCTCACCGAATTGACACGCCCACGAACAAGCGCTGGAAGCGCCTCGCTTATTCACGCTCTCATCCAGACCGCATACCGCGACAATTATTTTCTGGCGCTGATTGATGGGCGCGATTCGTTCGATCCGTGTGGGTTGGATGATTGCTCACTACGACATTTGCTTTGGGTGCGTTGTCGCAAAGCATCTGAAGCGATCAGAGCAGCTGACCTGCTTTTGCGGGACGGCAATTTTCCCCTGCTAATGCTCGATCTAGTGCTGAACTCGATAGAAGAATTGCGCAAAATTCCGCAAACGAACTGGTACCGCTTGCAGCGACTGGTGGAACTAATTCCCACGGCATGTCTGGTGCTGACTCCGTATGAAATGGTTGCCAGCGCTCAACTGAAACTTGTGCTCGAAAATTCGTGGAACCTCCAAACGTTACAAAATGCCATTTCGCAGATCCGGATCGGCGTGAAACGATCTCGTTTTCAGGCAGAGATCGGAAATCAGAAATCGGAGGTCAGCTAGAGAAATGTTTGCGACGGTCTATCTGCCGAACTTCTATTTGCAGGCCGCTACCCGGCATCAGCCGGAACTGGGCGCAAAACCGGTAGCATTGATCGAGGAGCAGGAAAGAAAACCGCTGATCATTCAACTCAATGCCGTGGCCGAACAATTCGGCATTCGCACGGGAATGACACCCAGTCAGGCTCTGGCGCGATGTTTACAGGTGGTGATCAAAGTTCGTTCTTGCAGCCAGGAGAAATCGATTCAGGAAATGTTACTTCACTACGCATTTACTCTTTCTCCTTTTGTAGAAGCGACTGGACCCGGCGTTTGCACCGTTCAATTCACAAACAATCGCAATTTGAGTGAAAAACTTTCACGCGTGATCGAGCAACTGACAGCGTGCAACATTGCCGCACAAGGCGCCATCGCTCCGACTCCGGACACCAGCGTTCTGGCCGCACATCTCGCCCAACCGGTTTTGCACATCGAGAGTGCGAAAGACTTTTTTACTCCTCTGCCGATAGAGACCCTTGCAACAAACCGAACAGAACTCAGTGGTTCTTCTTCGGCTTACTGATTTTTTCCGTTTCTTTTATGACGAAAGATTTCACTCGCGCGTACTCCTTCTGAACGCCGTTGGCGAAATCGCGCGGTCCGTACTCGAATAGCACGACAAAGCAGAAAGCGAGAACAAAGAACAAGGCGACCCAAAAAAGTCCGCGCAGTAGCGCCATGCACAAAGGCTAACGTGCGCGAACGCGCGGTTCAATAACCCGTCAATAGTGCCGTCTTGAATGGCACGACGAAACTGCCAAGCTACTCCCTCATGCGCGTGCCGCTGCTCGATCTAGGCGAACAATATGCTGCTTTGGCTGAATCGATCGGCGCGGCAATTGAGGAGGTCCTCGCAAGCCATCGTTTCATTTCGGGACCGCAAGTTGATAAGTTCGAAAAGGCAATGTGCGAGTACTGCAAAGCGCCTCATGCCGTCGGCGTTTCATCCGGAACGGATGCTTTGCTGGCGATCCTGATGGCTCTTGGAATTGGCAAAGGCGACGCCGTTGTTACCACGCCCTACACATTTTTTGCCACAGCTGCGTGCATCGCCCGCGTGGGTGCAACACCGCTTTTCGCCGACATCGATCTTCAAACCTATAATATTCGCCCGTCTGCCGTTCAGGAATGCATCGAGAGAAATTCTCAGCCTGCTGCCGACGGCACATGGAAAACGCAAACCGGCGAAACAATCCGTGCCATTCTGCCCGTGCATTTATTCGGGCTGTGCTGTGAAATGGAGGCGCTGAATGAAATTGCGCAACGGTTCCACCTTCACTTAATCGAAGACGCAGCGCAGGCAATTGGCGCGGAGTATCAGTTTCGAAATGCGCCCGCTAAGGCCGGAACCATGGGCGAGGTCGGCTTCTTCAGCTTTTATCCATCAAAGAATCTTGGAGCTGCAGGTGACGCCGGAATGATCGTTTCCCGCCAGGAGAAGCTGGCAAAAAGCCTGCGGAGTTTAAGAGAACACGGAATGGAACCACGCTATTTCCATCATGTAATTGGAGGCAATTTTCGCCTGGACGAGATCCAGGCGGCAATTCTTGGCGTCAAACTTCCGTACCTGGAGAAGTGGGCAGCCGCGCGCCGGGCAGCCGCGGATTTTTATCGCGCGAAATTCACGCGTACGGGCTTGACTGAGCATATCACTTTGCCAGCGGAGCCGTATCGCGATCGCGGACTAATCAATCATCACGTTTACCATCAATACGTGATCCGCACGCCGACGCGCGATGCCTTGCGAGACCACCTGGTCAAACGCGAAATCGGCACGGCGATTTACTATCCGCTCGGGCTGCATGCACAGAAGAGCTTTGCGTATCTCGGCTACAAAAAAGGTGACTTTCCGGAGAGCGAACGAGCGGCCGATGAGACCCTGGCGCTGCCGATCTATCCCGAGATTTCGCGTGACGCCCAGCGATACGTCGTCAACGCTGTCGTTGAATTTTTCGGATAAAGATCGACAATGACGCTTCACGCGCGCTGGCTGGCCCGGCGCGTGCTGCGTTTTACAGAAAAGGGTAGGTACCGAAGTGGCCAAACGGGGCAGACTGTAAATCTGCTGGCTTTACGCCTTCGCTGGTTCGAATCCAGCCCTGCCCATTTGCACCCGTAGCGGAACATTCAACCGCTCTACCGCCGAAGATTCGCAACCGAGGCGACCCTTTCGGGACGCTTTTGTAATCTATTCCCTGCGCTGACTGCGATCCCGACGGCCATAGCCGCCGCCACCGCCACCGCCACCACCGCCGCCGTAACCACCACGTCCACCGCCGCCGCCCGGTCCCCGGGCTTCGCGTGGGCGTGCTTCATTGACGGTCAGCGGCCGGCCTTCGATTGCCTGGCCATTGAGCTTTGAGATCGCGTTTTGAGCGTCCTCTTCTGAACCCATAGTCACGAAAGCAAAGCCGCGCGACTTGCCGGTGAATCTGTCCTGCATCAGAGTGACTTCCTGTACAGCTCCAGCCTGTGAGAAAAGCTCCTGCAGTTCGTTCTCCGTGGTGTTGAAGGGGAGATTGCCTACGTATAATTTAGTTCCCATCGAGTTTATTCTGGAAACGCAGCCTGGTAACTGTTCCCGCTTATCGGATTTCAAATCGTCGCTGAATAAACTCAACTGACAATCCACCAACTTCCGGGCTTCCGTTTCTCCTTTGGGGTGACTTGTAAATTGGTTCGAATACGAAAGCAATACAAAATTCGCAGAGCAATTCGGCCTTTCAACTATGGCTAAACCTGACAGCGCGAACGGCAAAAAGGTCACTACGCGCGTGGCAGTTGTCGCCGCAGGCGTGGTCAGCCCGCTCGGTTTTGGATTGGCCGAAACCCTGGATTCACTGCGCCACTCACGGGATTGTGTCAGCCGGGTCACGCGTTTTTCGGTCGAGCAGTGCCGATGCAAAACCGCTGGGCAAATTTCCGATGAACGTTTGCTTGTGGCTCGGGACAATAGGCCTCGCTCACGACGACTGCATCGCGCGTCTCACATGATGATTCAAGCGTTGGAAGAAGTTCTGAGGCAGGCGCCTCAATTCACACCGGACATGACGGTGATTGGAACAACAAGCGGCGGCATGTCTTACGGCGAGAATTATTACCGCTCGATACGCGAGGCCGGTGATTTGCGGCATGCGGCGACGTGGATCGCCAATTATCCGGCGCAAAAGCCGATAATCGACGCTCAGGAGACTTTCGGGATTTCCGCGCCTTGCCAGGTCATCGCCAACGCGTGTGCTTCTGGGACCAACGCGATCGGTCATGCATTTGAATGTGTCCGATCAGGTCGCTGTCAGCGTGTATTGACCGGAGGCTATGACGCACTATCCGAAATGGTCTTTGTCGGCTTCGATTCGTTGCAAGCATCGACGTCGGACAAATGCCGCCCGTTCGATCGCACCCGAACTGGGATGGTGTTGGGAGAAGGCGCAGCGCTATTGGCGTTGGAAGATCTCGATCTAGCTCGCGAACGAGGCGGGCCTGTGTTGGGAGAAATTGTCGGCTACGGCATTTCCACGGACAATTTTCACATCACGCAGCCGAACCCCGAGGGTGTGGGCGCGCAGCAGGCGATGGAGCGAGCGCTTGAGAGCGCCGGGGTCGCGCCCGATGCAGTCGATTATATCAACGCCCATGGAACCGCCACCGTCTTCAATGACGCAGCCGAGGGGAAAGCCATCAATAAAGTGTTCGACGGCGTGCCGGTGAGCTCGACTAAAAGCATGATGGGACATTCTTTGGGAGCGGCCGGCGCGATCGAAGCCGTCGTCTGTTTACTGGCACTCCGGCATCAACTCCTTCCTCCGAACATCAATTTCACCTCTTTGGATGACGATCTCGATCTGAACATCATAGCGAATGAGGCGCGACCAGCTTTTTTACGCTCAGCGCTTTCGAATTCCTTTGGCTTCGGTGGCACGAACGCTTCGATTCTCGTGCGAACATCAGAAGCATGAGCGCCGCAATCGCCGGCATGGGGTGGGTGACTCCCCTTGGCACCGGCGTTGCTTCAGTCTGGGAGCGCTTGCTTCAAGGAGACGAAGCATCCCCGACCACCTTGTCGGAAAAGTTCAGTAGTCGTTCGTACCGTGCGTTCCGTGTACCTGAATCGATAGCCTCAAGTTTCGCACATCCCCGACTTCGCCGGGCCAGCCTGATTTCGCGATTTGCCGCAGTAGCGGGCATGGATGCATTGCGTGCTGGCGGATTCAAAATCGATGCGGGGAATGCTGAACGGATCGCGCTGATCTTCGCCATTTCGAATGGTGGAGTGATTTATACAAAACGTTTCTACGCTGACATCGTTGAGACCGGCGCGCAGAAGGCCAGTCCGCTGCTGTTTCCCGAAACTGTTTTCAATGCGCCTGCGAGTCATCTTGCGGCGATTCTCGGTATTACTGGGGCGACATACACTTTGGTAGGCGATGGCGCAGTTGGGCTCGCCGCGATCAAAATGGCCGAAGACCTGCTGAGCGACGACGCGCTCGACTGCTGTCTTGTGGTTGGCACCGAAGAGGTCGATTGGCTGCTGTGCGATGCGTACTGGCGGTGGCGCTTGTTACGTTCGACCCCTCCGATCGAGCCATTCGGCGAGCAACAACACGGCATGATCTTGAGTGAGGGTGCGGGCGCAATCCTTGTCGCGCGCGAGGGTCCCTTCACCATCGAGGTCGCGCACGCGGGCGGCTGTTTTACAAAACGCGCAAAAGCGGAGGAAGTTTTGCACCGGATCGTGCGGGATCTTGCTGATGTGCAAGTCGACCTGGTTATCGCGAGTGCGAACGGAACTTTTGTCGATCGCGCAGAATCCCGCACACTGAACGCAGTTGTTCCAGACGCATTTGTTTACACTGGTAAACCTGCCTTGGGCGAGAGCGTTGGTGCTTCTGGATTGTGGCAGGTGATTATCGCGGCGCAGGCCTTACGTGCCGCGGAGTTACCACCTGTGCTGCATGCCGGCTCCGACACTTCACTCCGGCTTTCGTATTCGCGAACGCCTGTGCCAGGCGCGCGCAGAGCGATCGTGCTTGGCTGTGGGCTTAATCAGCAGGCAGCAGGACTGCGGCTGGCGACGCAGTAATCTTTGGCGGTGGTGCGTGTCAGCGAAGCGGAACGAGTTTCCACTCCAACTTCGCGTCAGAAATTTGCAGCCACGCTACGCTGGGAGGGGCGCCTTGATTGGCGCGCGTTACGCACCCGGGGTTGAGAAACAACACGGTTCCGCGTTTCTCGTGTCGCGGGATGTGCGTGTGTCCATGCAGCACAACATCAACATCGCTCGGGGAGTGATCAGGCGGTATATGTTGCAGGCAAAATTTCAAGCCACCACGGAACAGATCGACAACCAGCGGCCAATCGCCGTTACTGTCGCAGTTTCCTCTAACGATGGTGACTTCTGGCCCGACGGCGCGTAGCTCGTCAAGGATGTTCTCGCTGCAAACGTCACCGAGGTGCCAGATTTCATCCGCGCTTTCCGCCATGTCGATCACGTTTTGCGGTAAACGATTGTGCGTGTCGGCAAGCACGAAAATGCGCCGCGTCTCCTCACCTGATTGGTTCAAATTCGCCATGCTCCTACGATCTGTTCGTATCGCGAACCCCGAGTGCGCCGACCAGCGATTGTTGACGAAACGTCTCTCGAACGCGACGCTCGATTGGTCCCGCCGACGCGGGATAATTCTCGCGCATGGCTATCGAAGTCAAAATTCCTGCCGTCGGTGAATCCATCACCAGCGGTATTGTTTCCGTTTGGCACAAGAAATCTGGCGAATTCGTCAACGAAGGCGAACCGCTCTTTACGCTCGAAACCGACAAGGTTTCCACCGAGATCGTCGCTGAAAAAGCCGGTGTGCTGGAAACGAAAGTGCCCGAGGGCCGGGAAGTAAAGATCGGCGAACTGGTTGCGACGATTGATGATTCAAAGTCCGCGGGAGCAAAGAAAGAAGAAAAACCAAAAAAGAAAGCACCTGAGGAAAAGAAGAAAGAACCAGCGCGGGAACAAGAGCCCGCTGCTGTAGCCACGGACGTCGAGCGCGGTGGGCCGGGGTCAACGCCTCCGGCTACAGCTCTCTCGCCAGCAGTGCGCCGCATTGTCGAAGAAGACAAACTTCAGCCGGAGAAAATTCGTGGCACCGGGCCGGGCGGTCGCATGACGAAAGGCGATGCCCTCAAAGCCGCTGAGCAGGGCAGCAAGGCTGAACCTGTAGGGCAAGCTGTTAGCTTCCCCCGAACGACAGCGCCGCCACCCGCAGCAGGTGAACCATCAGCAGATGGCCGATTCATCCGTAAAAGGATGTCGCCGTTGCGCCGCAAAATTGCACAGCAACTGGTAATGGCGCAGCACACCGCAGCGATTCTCACGACCTTTAACGAATGCGATATGAGCGCCGTGCAGGAGTTGCGCCGCAAAGCGCAGGATGAGTTCACGAAGAAAAACGGCATCAAACTGGGTCTGATGTCTTTCTTTATTAAAGCCTGCGTCGACGCGCTGAAAGCGGTGCCGGTGGTCAACGGCCGCATAGAAGACGACGATTTCATTCAGAATAACTTTTACGACATCGGCGTGGCAGTCGGAACCGAACGCGGACTCGTTGTGCCGGTTGTGCGGGACGCCGATAAGAAAAGCTTTGCGCAACTCGAACGCGACATCGCCGATTACGCGGCGCGAGCGCGTGACGGCAAACTGAAGATTGAAGATCTGCAGGGTGGCACGTTCACAATTACAAACGGCGGCGTGTATGGATCGCTTTTTGCCACGCCGATTTTGAATCCGCCGCAGAGCGGCATTCTAGGCATCCACAAGATCATGCCGCGCCCGATGGCGATGGACGGGAAGGTGGAAGTCCGCCCAATGATGTATCTCGCGTTGAGTTATGATCATCGTGCCATCGATGGAAAAGAAGGAGTCACCTTTCTCATCAAGGTGAAGGAGTGCATCGAAGACCCGAAAAGGTTGCCGCTCGATTTTTGAACTTCGTTTTTGTCACGTTGAGTGAAGCGAAACATCTCTGATTATTTCTGCTGGCGTGCGCGATCACGACTACTGGGTGTATTCTCACGAATAAACATTGCACTACGTTGTACATCGGGATCACGAATAATATTGCGCGACGGTTAGACCAGCATAGATGCGGCGAAGTGAATGGTTTCGCCAAGCGCTATCGGTTGAACCGGCTCGTTTGGCTCGAACCTTTCGCAACGTAAACGACGCGATCGCGTGCGAGAAGAGACTCAAGGGCTGGCGCCGCAGCAGAAAAATTTCACTTATGGAACAAACGAACCCACGATGGTTCGATCTTAGTGACGATTGGGAACAGCAGCCCAAGCTCTATGATCGGCTTTGGCAGACAGAAGAAATGATCCGAGATTCTTCGCTTCGCTCAGGATGACACCGAATCCTGTGCTGATTGTCATGTTGAGCGCAGCGAAACATCTCTGATCATTTCACAATACGGTATGGAAAAATTTGACGTTGTTATCATCGGCTCCGGGCCCGGCGGTTACATTGCGGCGATCCGTTCCGGCCAGCTGGGGCTGAAAACCGCCCTTGTCGAGAAAGACAAGGAACTGGGCGGCACATGCCTCAACGTTGGATGCATCCCGAGCAAGGCGCTTCTCACTTCGACCGATCATTTGATGTTTGTCAAAAAAGAGGCGGCCAAACACGGCATCATCGTCGACGGCGCACGCGCCGATCTCGCGAAAATGCAGGAGCGAAAGGCGAAGGTCGTCAAAACGTTCAACACTGGTGTGAGGTCGCTGATGAAGACCAACAAGGTGACGGTCTTTGAAGGCATGGGCACCATCTCTGCGCCCGGAAAAGTTTCGGTAAAATCTTCCAATGGCCAGGCGCAGGAGATCGAGACGAAAAATATCGTCATCGCCACTGGCAGCGCGCCGATGGAACTGCCGTTCGCGAAATTTGATGGAAAAACAATCGTTAGCAGCACGGAAGCGCTTGAGTTCAGCGAGGCTCCAAAGAAGCTCATCGTGATCGGCGCGGGCGCGGTCGGCTTGGAGCTGGGTTCGGTTTGGAACCGGCTCGGTTCGGAAGTAACAATTTTGGAATTTCTGCCGCGCATCGCATTAGGATTCGATCTCGAGCTCTCGAACCTTCTCCAACGTTTGCTCACCGCACAAGGCATGACCTTTCATCTCGAAGCGAAGGTTACAGCGGTGAAGATCGATAACGGGCGGGCGACCGCCATAGCAACCAAAGGCGACCAGGAACTGAAATTTGAGGCGGACAAAGTTCTCGTGTCAGTGGGGCGCCGACCGTTCTCGGACGGTTTGGGCGCGGAAAAAGTGCGCGTCGAGTTGGATGAAAAAAAACGCATCAAAGTGGACGAACATTACCGCACAAACGTCGAAGGCATTTACGCCATTGGCGATGTAATTGCGGGCCCGATGCTCGCGCACAAGGCCGAAGATGAAGGAATGGCCTGCATTGAAATCATTGCGGGCAAAGCAGGCCACGTAAACTACCAGGCAATAGCCGGCATCATTTACACGAATCCCGAGCTCGCCGGCGTCGGTCTCACCGAAGACCAGGCGAAAGAGCAGGGAATCGAGGTAAGGATCGGCAAGTTTCCTTTCCGTGCCAATAGCCGCGCGCTTTCGGTCGATGACGTGGAAGGGATGGTCAAGTTCGTCGCTGAAGCCAAAACCGATCGCGTCCTCGGCGCGCACATTTTGCACCACGCCGCTTCCGAGCTAATCGCCGAAGCCGTTTCCGTCATCGAATTCGGCGGCAGTTCCGAAGACATCGGTCGCACCACTCATTCTCATCCCACCTTGAGCGAAGCCGTCAGGGAAGCCGCGCTCAACGTGGAGAAGCGCGCGCTGCACATCATGAACCGGTGATTTGTAGCGGCGTCCGCCGCGGCGAACGCCGAAAACAATTCCTTAAATCATTTCGCATTCTGCGCGTCGCGTCGCTGAATCACGAACAACGTCACTAGCGCCGACACTGCGCAAATAATCGCGCCGAACGCGAGAGCGACAGGCGTGCCTACCCAGTGCGCGACCGCTCCAGCTTCCAGACTTCCAAGTGGAATCATGGCGCCGAACACGAGCGACCAAATGCCCATGACGCGGCCGCGCATTTCATCGGGAACAATCGTTTGCAAGACTGTGTTTGACGTGGAGAAAAACAGGAGCATGCCGAATCCGGCGACGAAGAGAAACAGAAGCGCGAGCGTAAAATTTTTCGTGAATGAGAATGCGAGCAGTGCCGCTGAAAAGAGCCAGACACCGCCGAGCGCGAGTTTGCGAGGGGTGAAAAGATGCCCAAACGTCGCAACGAGCAGAGCTCCCACGAACGCGCCGGTTCCGCTCGCTGACATCAGGATGCCGTAACCGTTCGCGCCGCGACCAAGCACGTCCCGTGCGAATGCTGGCATTAGCACCGCATACGACCAGCCGAAAACGCCGACGGCCAGAAACAGAAGCAAAATTGTGCGGACACGCGGATGTCGCAGCGAATACACGATGCCCTCCCACGCGTGCTCGCCCGCAGAGGCGATCTGGATTTTCCGCTCCAATCGCGGCAGACGCATCATGATCAAACCAGCAATTACCGCGATGAAACTCAGTCCGTTGAGGAAAAAGCACATTACCACGCCCACGGCTGCGATCATCAAGCCGGCCACAGACGGACCGACCACGCGCGCCCCATTCACGATGGAACTGTTGAGTGAGATTGCGTTCAGCAAATCTTCGCGGCTTGTCATTTCCACCGTGAACGCCTGACGCGCGGGCATATCGAATCCCATCGCCATGCCGTTGAACGCTGCGATGATCATTATGAACCAAGGCGTGGCAAAACCCAGCCAAACGCCTGCCGCGAGCGAAAACGCACAAAGCATTTGCGCGGCTTGTGTCATCACGAGAATGGAGCGTTTCGGGTACAAATCGGCGAGTGCGCCGCCCCAGATCGACGAGAACACCATTGGCGCGGAGCCGACGGCAGAAACAAGACCGAGCAGCAATTTCGAATTTGTGATCTGGTAAACGTACCAGCTCATTGCAGTCTGTTGCATCCAGGTGCCGATCAGCGACACAAGCTGACCCCAGAAGAACAGCCGGTAATTGCGATGACGTAGCGCGCGAAACGTATGACGCCACGTGATACCGCCTACAGGGATGCGGCGCTCCCGGCCGCTGAGGTCCTCCGGGACGCGCGCGGTTTCAGTGTTCCCGATTGGCACCATTCATCATGGCTGGCGAACCGGCGATTGCAAAATCAAGCGGTTCTTTGAACCGCTGATTGTTGTAGCGGCGTTTGTGTCAGACGCCGAGTTCAATGGCCAAGGTGCCGGACACAAGCACCTCTACAATTGGCGCGATGTGCTAATTTCGGACTGTGGAAACCACGGCTGCCATCCTCTTGCGGAAGCGCAAATTCAGCGACACGAGTCTGATCGTCTCGTGGTGCACTGAATCGCTCGGCTGCATTCAAACGGTCGCCAAGGGCGCGCGACGCGCGAAAAGCACGTTTACCGGAAAGCTAGACTTGTTCTTCGAAGCAGAAATTCAAATCGCGCGCAGCAGACGGTCGGACCTGCATACGCTCACGGAAGTGGTGCTCAAAAATCCCTTCCCCGGGATTCGCAGTAATTATCTGCGCACGCACACTGCAGCGTATTTTGTTGAGCTCATTGAGATTTGCACTGAGCGCGATCATTCCGAACCGGAATTGTTCGGACTATTGCGACGGGCGTTCGGTTATCTTGATACGAACAACTCGACTGCGCGCGCGGTCGCACATTTTGAGACGGAGCTGGCGCGCATCGCTGGCGTGCACGATGTGAAATTTGTAGAGGAAGCCGTTGGCTTCCCACGCGACGCTACCAGCGTCCGGTACAGCTCTGCGTTTGCACTGGGGAATTTGTTCGGCCGACTCCCCCTTTCTCGTACGCCGCTTTTGAAAACATTGGCGGCGGAGGCGAAAAACCGGGAGAATTCAAAATGACAATACGCATCGTTGTCGTGGCTTTGGTTTTTGCAGGCCTGAGTTCCGCCGCATTTGCCAATGAGACCTACAAGTTTGATGCGTCGGGCTCAACCATTGGGTTCAGCGTGCATCAATTCCTGGGTACGACCCACGGAAAATTCACGCGATTCAGCGGCAAGATCGATGTCGATCGGGAACGTCCAGAGAATTCCTCGGTCATGGCGCAGATCGATGTGCGCAGTATCGACACGCAGATCAGGAAAAGGGACGACCACCTGCGCAGCCCGGAATTCTTCAACGTAGAAAAGTTTCCGCAGATCATTTTCAAGAGCCGAAGCGTGAAACGCACGGGGCCGCAAAGTGGCGACATTGTTGGCGACTTCACGATGCATGGAGTGACGAGACCGATCACACTTCATGTGAAGCTGGTGACCCCTGCGAATGAGACAGCCCGGACGCGCTGGGCCGTGACGACCGAGCCTATCATGCGACGCGATTTCAATCTGATGTTTGCGCAGGGGGCCGAGGCAGTGTCCGGCATCAGCCAAACGGTTGCGATCAACATCGAGATCGAAGCGAAGCGGGCGCAATGATATGACCATGTTTGTGCTCACATGGACCGGTCTGCTTTGCTGGTGCGTCTGTTTTTGGTGGATGCATCGCATCTCATCGCGGCAGGATGCCCTGTTGAAAGAACTCCACGATATGACAACGCGCATCGAGGGGCTTTCCCGGGAGGAACATGACTTGATCCGCGATGTGCATCCGAAAGTGCATGAGATTAAAGAGCACGTCGAAAACGTTGCCGAAGCTGTTTCACCCCAAAATCCCGCGGCTCAAGATGTGTCGTCTTAATAGCGCTGCGAAAATCGGCTTGTGCCTTCAAATCAATTCTGAGGCTTGATGGAAATTGTTCCCCTCGGCGATTCCGCACTGATCGTGCGGGTCCGCGAGCAATTTGAGAATGCGCCCGAGGAGACGCAGGACGAAGTGCTTCGCGCATTTCAGCGGCTTCGAAGCGCCGCAATCCCGGGTGTGATTGATCTCGCGCCGGCTTACACCAGCGTTGCAGTTTTTTTTGATCCGGTCGACGTGGCCAAAGCAAGCGGAACATCAAATGAGATATTCGGTTGGCTGGCTACGCGAATTCGCTCTGCTACAACCCGTGGCCCCAGGCGCCGCCGCTTGCCGTCGCGAACTGTTGAAATCCCAATTTGCTACGATTCAGAATTCGCGCCCGATCTGGAAGACGTCGCGCGTCATGCCCAGATTTCGACAGAGCAAGTGATTGAGCTTCACTGCGCGGCTGAATACCGAGTGGCCTGCATTGGGTTCGTTCCGGGTTTTCCGTTTTTGGCAGGCTTGCCGAAACAAATAGTCACGCCACGTCGATCAACGCCGCGAAAGGAAATCGCTCCCGGGTCTGTCGGGATCGGTGGCGCGCAAACGGGAATTTATCCTTTGCGCTCGCCTGGCGGCTGGAATCTTATTGGACGCACGCCGCTAAAACTTTTCAGTTCGGCGAAAGATCCGCCTACGCTTTTGCGTGCGGGCGATCGTGTGCGCTTCCGCGCGATTACGCGAGAGCAATTTGATGCATTCGATCAATAAACCATGGTCATCCCGAGCGA
>DATBDJ010000028.1:0-4029 GCA_036269995.1 Candidatus Udaeobacter sp. | reverse complement strand
AATAATATGATCCATAACTTTGACCTCTTGGTCATAGTCGTGCAACCGGAGGTAGGTCGTTGCGAGGGTAATGTGGTAAGGGAGATTTCGAGGATCGAGCTCACACGCGCGCTCGAGATTCTGGGTGGCGTCAGCCCAGCGACCCTGTCGCCGGTCAATCAATCCAGCCAACTCAAAAGCTCGCGGGTTATTGGGTAGATGCTGTTTAGCACGAGCAAGTTCGGCGCGGGCGCGCTCGAAATCGGCATGTCCCCAGTAAAGATTCCAGCTCAGCGCCAGGTGTGCTTCTGCCGAAGCCGGCCTCAACCGAAATGCAGAATCTATGGCCGACTTTGTCAGGGCCAGGCGCGCCGGAGTGTGGTCAATCTCTTGCTGATAAATCAAATCGTGCGCAAAGGCTAGCTGGCAATAGGCGAGAAAGAAGTTGGGATCACGAGCAACTGCCGCGTTAAGCAGGTCCACAGCCTCGGAAAGATTCACCAAATCCATCTGACTGGGTATCTGGGCGTTGTAAATTATGGAGACAGCGCGGACATAAGAATCATAGGCAACAAGGTCTTTAGTTGGCCATTCTTGCATGGCCATCTTTTCGCCAGCTGAAACTTTCGCTCTAAGACGATTCGCGATTGATTGCGCCACTTCCGTTTCAATGGCGAACAAATCATTCAAATCGCGGTCGTATTCTTCGGCCCAGACGTGCGTGTCCGTGCGCGTATCGATCAACTGCGCATTCAAGTGAATCCGGTCACCGCTCCTGCGTGCGCTTCCCTCCAGCACGTGAGACACGCGAAGCGCATCGCCGATCTGGCGCACATTTCGTTTGCCGCGATACTCCATCACGCTGTTGCGGCTGATGACTTTGAGATCGCCGATTTTCGCCAGCTTGGTCAAAATGTCGTCCTGCACACCATCAGCAAACGCGGTCTGTTCTTTCTGCTCACCCAGACTTTCAAACGGCAGAACGGCGATCCCGTTTGTTAGCGGTTGCCGGATCAATTCACTTTTCCAAACGATCCAGCCCGAAGCTGCCACCAGTGCGATCAGGGAAGCCGCAAGTAGCGCGCTGGTTGGATTGCGTTGCAGCCATTTCTTCCCTCGCGCGAAAACTCCAGTGTGCCGCGCCTGAATCGGTTCATGTTTTAGCCACCGTTCGAGATCTTCGGCCAGCGCGAGAGCGGATGGGTAGCGGCGCTTTGGATCTTTCTCGAGACACTTGAGACAAATTGTGGAGAGATCGCGATCTATTTTTGGATTTAAGAGGCGCGGTTTCTTCGGCTCGGTGTCCAACAGTAACTTGATCGTTTCATAAGTTGCACCGCCAGCAAACGGCGGTTGACCCGTTAGCAGTTGGTAAAGCACTGCGCCAATTCCATAGACATCTGTGACGCTGCTGACAGCCGCGTTGTTTCCCACTGCTTGCTCTGGCGCCATGTAACTGGGCGTGCCCAAAACGTCCAACGTGTGCGTGACACTGCTTTCAGATTCGACTAATCGGGCCAGTCCGAAATCGGTAAGATGCGGTTCCCCTTTTGCATCCAGCAGAATGTTACCTGGCTTAATATCACGGTGCAGAATTCCGTGTTCATGCGCGTAGTGAACAGTGCGAGCGACCTTCGTGGTCAGTTCCACCGCCCGCCGGATCGACATCGGCGTGCGCGTGACGACTTCATCAAGCTGTCCGCCCTCGACGAACTTCATGCTGAAGTAGCAGGAGCCGTCGCGTTCGCCGACTTCGTAAATCGGAACGATGCTTGGGTGATCGAGGCTTGCAGCTGCTTCGGCTTCCCGGCGAAAGCGTTTCAGATGGGCTTTGCTCGCCCATTGACCAAGATTGATGACCTTTAAGGCAACCGTACGATTGAGGCTCTTTTGCCTTGCGCGGAATACTACGCCCTGACCGCCGCGGCCAATTTCCTCCAACAATTCGTAATCGCCGAGTTCGCCGAGCATCTCTGCCGCGCTCACGGATTTCTTGTTGTTAGGCGCTCCATTGTCATCAGCAGCTGAAGGTGTGTCCGAGCGGCCGAGATCGACGCCCTCGGCTACAGCCGCGTCCGGGAAATTGCCAAGCGCACTTTTCAGCACACATCTGGGGCAAAGCCCTTCCGGCACGTCGGAAAAAATCCTGGCGCCGCATTTCCGGCAAATTCTGATCACCCTGATCATTGACGGAGAGCCTTCGACACTCCCCGTTTGTACTCCGTAAAATTTTGCCATGCGTTACGCTTCCAGTACTGCAATGAGATGGCGCAGCTCGTCCTCGATGTCGCCGGATGTAGCAACGGTATTGGCAATCTCCTCTCGCAATAATGCTTGGTAACGCAGCCGGAATCTGTAAAACGCCTGCCGGACCGCATTCTCGCTCATTCCCAAGCGCACAGCGATCTCTGCCTGTGAGGGTGAACCCGGCTCATCCGGTAGCAATTGCTTCAACGAATCAAACAGTGCGGCGTTATCCGCTGCGAAATATTCATCTTTTAATCGGCTAAGCACGCGCTCCAAAACCGTCAAAGCCCAGCGGCGCTCGTAAATCATTTCGGCCGTCATTGGATCCGCTGGTTCGATTTCGATCCGATCGTCAGCATGCAGTTCATCCAATGGAATAAGCTGTTGTCCCTTCCCCCGCTTGATCGCCATTGCCCGCCGCCCTTCGTTGGCTAGAAAATATTTTAGTCCCCCAAGCAGAAATGAACGAAGTCGTCCCTTTTCCTTACGCACCGCTTCGAGACTTCTGCGCTCCAATAGCTCTGCAAAAAACCCCTGGGTGATGTCCTCTGCCTCGTCCGGCCGAAGCCCTTGTCGTCGCAGAAACGCAAAAATCGGTCGCCAGTAGGTGCGGCAAAGTTTTTCGAGCGCTTCTTGTGCAGCAGGCGATTCGCCCTGTGCCTCCAGCACAACACTCCAATGCGTGGTCATGAATGCGACCCCGCCATGCTGTCCTGGAGTTGCCGAATCAATCGCGGACAGTGAAGTCATGTCATCCTTCGGGGGACTCACGATTCCATAGAAAGAAAAACTCGCGCCAACATCAAGCATGCATCGTCTCAGGTAGCGCTCGCATTCACTAGGCACACGAACGCTTCACGCATCCTGCCTCTGAAATCGAAAACCAACGCCAGGAGATTATCGCTTCGTCAAATGCCGCGACGACATGGTAAAAAATGTCGCAATGAAAGAAACATTGCTCGTCATAGCGTCGCTGGTTCTTGGAATGTACACACTATTTGCCAATGGCGGCGCCTGGCAGACCGGTGTGCTTGGAACCGGCAGCGCTAGCGCCTCGACGAAACACCAGCATACCGATGTCGCGATCGAAAACGAAGCGTTGAAGATCGATCTCCATCCGGAGCACGCAGACGTGGATGTGCGTTACCGCATGCACGACACCGGACAGAGGGCGGAGCAAGATTTCTTTTTTCCGGTTGAGCGCTGGGGAAGAAATCCCGACATCGATGTCCAGGAGAAAACCGATATCGATCAGTATCAAATCAGCGTTGACGGAACAGAATTGAAATGGACGGATGTGTCCGGACCAAAGGAAGAAAAAAGCGAAACTACTTCCGGGCAGTTCTGGCAACAAAACGTCTCCACGATTAAGTCATGGAAGAAATCGGTCATTCCCTTTGAGCGAAATCAAACGCGTGAGGTGACGATTCATTATCGGGCGCGGTACGCGGAAAATGACGAATCTGTTTCAGATGACTCTCACATAAGCGACGCAACATTCGCATATTCCCTTTCGCCTGCCGCGACTTGGAAAGGGCCAATTGGCAAAGGGAAAATCGAGATCAACATCTTGCACCCTGAGCCCGAAGACGTCTCGATCAAAAACCCCAAGAAGCGCTTCAAGAAAGTGAGCGACACGCACTACGAATGGCAGTTTGAAAATTTGAAGCCGACGCTCGCGGATAATATCCGGATCGTCGCGCATTCAAAATACGATTCATATCCGACGGGTTATTCAGAAGAGGAAGTTCAGCATCGCGCCTCTTACGTCATCCGCAGCCACCAATACTTTCTCGATCACAC
>DATBDJ010000027.1:0-20935 GCA_036269995.1 Candidatus Udaeobacter sp. | reverse complement strand
CTCCCGATGTTTGGAATCGGCGGTCTTACCGGCATTCCGCTGGCATTCAATTCAGCCGACCTTTATCTGCATGACACCTACTACATCATCGCGCATTTCCATTACATCGTTGCGCCGGGGACAATCTTCGGGCTTTTCGCCGGGATTTATTACTGGTTCCCGAAAGCGACCGGTCGAAAAATGAACGACTTCTGGGGCCAGGTGCATTTCTGGCCGACCCTCATCTGCATGAACGTGATTTTTCTTCCGATGTTCCTGCAGGGAATGGCCGGGATGCATCGGCGATGGTACGATGGCGGCCAAGGATGGACTGTTTCCAATGAACACACCATTTGGGGACTGACCGGGTTTCAATGGAACCAGCCAATTTCGTGGGCGGCTTGGATCATGGGTCTCGCCCAAGTCCCGTTTATTATCAACTTCTTCTGGAGCATCTGGCGTGGTGAAAAGGTGAACGACAATCCGTGGGAAGCCACGACGCTGGAGTGGACTGCACCTTCGCCGCCGCCGCACGGAAACTTCATTCATACGCCCGTCGCTTATCGTGGGCCTTATGAATACAGCCTCCCCGGCAGCGAACGCGATTACACGATGCAAAACGAACCAGTGGAACCCGCCGAGCGCACACGCCGCAAGCCTCCCGCCGAGCCGGTGCTTGTCTAAGCGATCCGATGGAAATTCCATATACAATCTCGACCCGTCCGGATACGGGGCTTTGGAACGCCAAGATCGGCATCTGGCTTTTCCTTGCGTCTGAAGTGATGCTCTTCGGTGGGCTGTTTTCGGCCTACATTTTTTTGCGGCTCGATTCGGCGCCTGGCATGTGGCCGCACGGATTACTGAATGTTCCTGTCGGGACAATGAACACCGCGATTTTGATCATGTCTTCGGTGACGGTTGTACTGGCATGGGCGTCGCTGAAGATGAGAAGATATCGCGCTTACTGGTGGTACATGCTCATCACCATTTTATGCGGCGTCATTTTTTTAACGGTCAAGCTCGCTTACGAATGGCCGCAGAAATTCGAGCACTTCGGCATTTACATTAAACCGGAAGCGCTGGGGAAATACGAAAAATACCTGGGGAATGAGCGCCGGGCTGAAAAAGGAATGGAACCGCGGATCGAGATCACTGGTCACCTGCACAGCCAGAATGCAAAAGAATACGAAGTGGCACTCGATCCGGTCAATGCCGAGCCTGATAATCCATCGATGGATCGGCCGCACTTCTTCCCGCTGCCGGTCACGGAGAAAATCGCCACAATCGAGAAAGAAGACGTCCAGCGCGCGACGATGTTTTTGCCAACACACAATGCCTATTTTGCCAGCTACTTTACGATCACAGGTCTGCACGGTCTGCACGTCCTCGGCGGCGTGCTCGTTTTCATCTATATGTGGCTACCGGTTAGTAAACGCCTGTACCAGCGCAATCCCGAACACCTTGCTAATCGCGTCGAGGTTTCGGGGCTTTTCTGGCACTTTGTCGATTTGGTTTGGATATTTGTGTTCCCGCTCTTTTACCTCCTTTAGAACGAATGGATAGCCGAAGGGAAACATCTCAGTCTGTTGGATGTGGACCATTCCAGAAATGATCAGAGATTCTTCGCTAGGCTCAGAATGACATCACGGCCATGAACAATCCGCCTGATATTTCCCAAGACTCGAAGGAATACGAGGAATACGCGCACGGCATACAGAAGCACGTCAGAGGTTATCTGATGGTCGGCGCGCTGCTGCTCACGTTTACTGCGATTACCGTTGCGCTTTCCTATGTCGATTTCGGGACGCGGAAAATGAACATCGGGATCGCCATGCTGGTGGCGACGTTGAAAGCGGGCGCGGTCGCCGCAGTGTTCATGCACCTGGCTGCGGAAAAACGACTGATTTATCGCATTCTGGTTTTCACCGGATTTTTTGTGCTCGGGCTCTTCTGGCTAACGCTGTTGGCGTGGTACGACTATCCAATTTTTCGGTAAATGTCGCTGAAAGCTTTCCATATTGTTTTCATCATATTCTCGACGCTGCTGGCGCTGGGAGTCGCGGTGTGGTGCGTGTGGGTGAACCTCGTTGAAGGCGCGCCGATTTATCTGGCCGGCGCAGTCGCGTCATTTGGCGCTGCGATTGTGCTGATGGTTTACGGTGTCTGGTTCTACAGGAAAATGAAACGGCTGCGAATCATCACATGAAACGCTCCCTCTTGTTTTTGCGACAGCTTTGGGAGTGCGACCGCGGCCCCGCGTCGCTTTTGCCATCGCGCCTGAAAAGCGGTGCGAAGACGCCCCGCACTCCTAAGGCGCTTCGTCCAAAATCTTCGAAGCTCATTTTAGTTGCGTTCTTATCCATCCTGTTTGCCGCGCAGGAAGCATTCGCCTGCCCGTTCTGCTATGGCGCGAAAGATGGAAAATCGAGCGAGCATATGGCGGTCGCGATCTGGTTTCTATTCGGCGCGGTGCTTTCAGTGATGGGCGGCGTCGGCGCATTCGGTTTTCACTTGTGGCGGCATGGAAGGACGCCGATGCCGCCGCACCAGGAGCTTACTGAGGAAGACCTGAGCAAATATGAATAGCCTCGCGCTGATTAATGAATTTCTGGGCCAGCCGCCAAACGCCTCGTTTCACGGCTATCAGATCGATCACATCATCGAATTCTGCCACTGGTTTATGGGCGCGCTTTTTGTAGGGTGGTCGACGTTTTTTGTTTACGTGCTGATTCGTTTTCGCAAACGGCGTCAGCCGAATGCAGATCACCTCGGTGTGAGAAGCGGTATTTCAACGCACCTGGAATTCTCCGTTGTGCTGATCGAAGCAGTGCTTCTGCTCGGCTTCGCGATCCCGCTTTGGGCAAAACGCGTGAATCAATTTCCGCCAGGCAAAGAAGCGCTTCTCGTGCACGTCGTCGCGCAACAATTCAGTTTTAACTATCACTTGCCTGGGCCGGACGGAGCATTTGGGCGGCGTGATGTGGGGTTCGTGAGTAACACTAATCCATTGGGCATCGATCCCAATGATCCTGCCGGCAAAGATGACATTGTGACAAGCGGCGAACTTCACGTGCCGCTCAATCGTCCGGTGATCGCTGAGCTTTCCTCAAAGGATGTCATCCACGATTACTTTGTGCCCGCCATGCGCATCGGAGGCGACGCCATTCCTGGCTCGCTCATTCCGATTTGGTTCACACCGATTAAGACTGGAAGCTACGAAGTAATTTGCGCCCAGTTGTGCGGTCTTGGCCACTACAGCATGAAGGGCACACTGGTGGTCGACACACCGCAGGAATACGAAGCCTGGCTGAAGGAACGCGCAGAACTTTCCGGAGGATCACAAGCAACGCCGCCACCGCCAACGCAGCGCCCGCCGAACGAGCCGCTGAGTAATCCGACGCCGGGCACAATCTTACCGCCCGGTGCACCCAAACCTCCAAATGCTGACGCGCAAGGCGCCGGTGCTTCGCCGCATCCGGCACAGCAGCTTCAGAACGCGCCGGCCACAGCCTCGCCTACTCCTTAGCTGTAGCCGTTTGGCGCTGCGAAGCAGTGTGCTGATGTAGTAACGGCACTGTTGTCACGTCGCCTGCAGAGCGACGGCTAACATGTCGAAGAAATCCGCGCCGTCTTTCGCAGAGATTTGTCTCACCCGTTCGTTCCGTCGTATTCTCTTTTGTGCGAGCGTCGACAAAATGGCTGAATCGATTCGCATGGCTTACATGCATCGCCACGCTTCTGCTGATTTGCAGCGGCGGAATGGTTACCAGCAAAAATGTCGGACTCGCCGTTCCCGATTGGCCGACCACGTTCGGTTACAACATGTTTTTGTTTCCCGTCTCGAAATGGGTCGGCGGAATCTTATTCGAGCACACGCATCGTCTGCTGGGTTCGGTGGTGGGACTTCTCACGATCATCCTGAATGTGTGGCTTTGGCTGAGCGAAGATCGCCAATGGGTGCGCAATGCCGGCGTCATCGCGCTGGCCGGCGTGATTTTGCAGGGAATTCTCGGCGGCCTTCGCGTCACGATGATGAAGGATGAAATCGGAATCTTTCATGCCTGCGTTGCGCAGGCGTTTCTCGGATTGCTCGTAGTCATTGCGCTGGTGACGACGAACTTTTGGCGGACCGTTGCAGCGCAAACGATGGGTTTGCAACGATTCGACCGAATCAAATTGCTCGCGTTCGCGATAACGGTTGCGATTTACGTGCAGCTTGCACTCGGCGCGACGATGCGTCATGAACATCGCGACCTCGCCATCCTGGATTTTCCGACGGCGAATGGCGCATGGATTCCGGATACCAGCGCAGCTGCGCTGGCAAAAATTAACACCTGGCGCGATGACGACGGCTTGTCCAGCGTGAATGCGTTCCAGATATGGTTGCAAATGACCCATCGATTTCTCGCGTTAATCATTGGCATCGGGGTTATTGCGTTTTGTGTTCGGGCCTGCAGAGATGCACGCGATTTCAACGCGCTGAAGCGATTATCGGCGTTCTGGGTGGCGCTGGTCATTTGCCAGATTACGCTTGGCGCGTGGGTTATCTGGAGCAACAAAGCCGCTGACGTGGCGACGGCGCATGTCGCCCTCGGCGCCGTCATGCTATCTTTCGGTGTGAGCATCTCTGCGATTTGCTGGCGAGGCATGGCGGCCTTGCGACGCCGCGCTCCCGGCGGTGGCGCCCTACCAGTCACTGCATGAAAACGGCCGCTCTTGAAAATGCGACTGTAGTGTCTTCGCGTCGCAATCTCGTAGGTGATCTGGCGGAGTTGGTTAAAGCGCGATTGACGCTTCTGGTTCTGCTCACGACAGCGGTTGGTTTTTATGTCGGATCGGAAGGGGCAGTCGATTACATGGCGCTGGCTCATGTTGTTTTTGGAACCGCGGCAGCAGCAGCGGGCGCAGCTGCGCTCAATCAATGGTGGGAACGCACAGCGGACGCACTAATGCGTCGCACCAAAACGCGTCCGGTCCCTGCTGGACGGATGCCTCCGGCGCAAGCGCTCGTTTTCGGAATCGGTTTGTCCGTTTTCGGCGTCCTGTATCTCGCGGTTGTTTGCAATTTCCTTAGCGCTTCGCTGACCGCCGTTACGATCGCGATTTATATTCTTGCTTACACTCCCATGAAGCGCGCCAGCACTGCGAATACGGCCGTTGGCGCCATTCCCGGTGCGATTCCGCCGATGATCGGATGGGCGGCTGCGCGCGGAAACATCGGCATCGGCGCGTGGAGTCTGTTTGCGATCATTTTTCTCTGGCAATTGCCGCATTTCTTCGCAATTGCGTGGATGTACCGTGACGACTATTCACGCGCGGGGTTTTGCATGATTTCGACTGATGATCGCACGGGCGAACGGAGCGCCAGCCAGAGCGTATTTTTCTGTATCCTGCTTCTCGTGATAGCGGGGTTGCCTGCGTTTCTTGGTATCGTGAATTTTGGTTACATGGCCGCCGAGATCGTGCTTGGAGGTTTTTTTGTTGCCGTCGCGATGCGTTTCCTGCGGCTGCGCACGCCCAGCGCAGCGCGTTCACTTTTCTTTGCGTCGATCGTCTATCTTCCGCTATTACTCGCGGCACTCGTGCTGACCAAATCATGAACGTGGCTAAGCACGTCGTATCGAATTATTTCGCGAAACTTCGGGAGTGCGACGCCTCGTCGCGTCGCTTTATGACGTGAACGATCAATTCAAAAAAGCGGTCCGAAGACGCGCCGCACCCCAAAAGCACTTCGTACCAAGTGTAGTAAGCGTGATATGAATGCGGATTCCACGACAGCGCCTGTAGCGCCATCACATGGCGGAGTTGCCTGGAAGATCACTCTAATACTGATCCCGCTCATCACCTTGGGAGTCTTGCTTTGGCTGCGCCAACTCGAAGTCAACGCGCTGCGGCAGCGCAGCGTTTCTTCATATGGCACCGTCCCGTTTTTTCAGCTCGTCAACCAAAACGGACAGGCATTTGGTTCAGCGCAGTTAACCGGAAAAATATGGATTGCCGATTTCATTTACACGACGTGTCCGGGTCCGTGTCCGATGATCAGCGGCCGCATGAGCGAGTTACAAAAACCGCTGGACAAAACCGATGTGCATCTTGTGTCGTTCAGCGTCGACCCGGAGAAAGATACACCGGCGGTTCTTCGCGGTTATGCGGAGCGGTTGCAAGCTGCGCCCGGGCGCTGGGATTTTTTGACAGGATCCAAGTCTGCGATTTACAAACTGTCGCACGACGGATTCAAGCTCGCGGTGTCCGACGGCAGCGAGGCGGAGGGGCTTCCGGTCCACAGCACGCGAATGGTATTGGTCGATCGGCATGGCCAGATCCGCGGCTATTACGACGCCGCCGAACCAGATGCGACGACCAAATTGCTCGCGGACACGAATCATCTTTTGCGCGAGCAGCCGAAGCGATATTGACACTGGTTTTAAAAACGGTGCTCAACGAGCGATTCACTAATTGCAGGAATCGAGTGATCGTCGCGCGCTAATCTGCCTTTCATTAACACTTGGCTTCAGCCAGGAGCGCCGGAATGGGTCGCCTGTAATCAGCCGTTTCAACAGCTTCGCATCGACGAGCCACTGGCATTCGTTGTGCGGATCGCTTCCCTCCGCCGCGTTGCGATGCGCTTGCATAGCAGAGTGAAATCGATAAGCCGTTCAAACGGCTGAAGACTTATGACTCTCGAGATGCACCGGCTTAAAAGCCGGTGTTAGTGAGATGTTCGCGGTTTCAGATTAACCTACCGACTCCGGGCCGAAGCCTGGCGCTTCGTCGCACACCATTTTGAGGTACTCGCGATATTCGTTCTTTGGCAGGCCGTCGATGATCTTCGCGAGATTGGATTGGGAAATGAAACCCATTCGCAGCGCCACTTCCTCTAGGCATGCGATTTTCAAACCCTGCCGATGCTCGATGGTGGCGATGTAATTGCTCGCCTCCAGGAGCGTCGTCGTTGTTCCGGTGTCCAGCCACGCCATGCCGCGGCTAAGCAGTTTCACGTTCAGTTCGCCGCGTTCGAGGTAAACCAGATTCAAATCGGTGATCTCCAGTTCGCCGCGCGCCGATGGGCTCAAGCTCCGGCAAAGATCGACCACTCTATCGTCGTAAACATAAAGCCCCGGAACAGCAAAAGAGCTCTTTGGTTGCTGTGGTTTTTCCTCGAGACTGATGGCTTTGCCTTCTGCGTCGAACTCGACTACGCCGTAGCGTTCGGGATCGCGAACTGGATAGCCGAAAATGTAAGCACCACGGTCGATCGCCAGCGCGTCGCGATAAAAGTCGAGTTTGCCATAGAAAATGTTGTCGCCGAGGATCAGCGAAGCGCCTGAATCGCCCACAAATTTTGCACCAATCACGAACGCCTGGGCAATGCCCTCTGGCTTCGGCTGCGCGGCGTACTCGATGCGAATACCGAGATGGGCGCCGTCGCCGAGATAATCTTTCAACATCGGCAAATCTTTTGGCGTGGAGATAATCAGCACCTCGCGCAATCCGCCGAGCATCAATGTCGCCAGCGGATAACAAATCATCGGCTTGTCGTAGACCGGCAGAAGCTGCTTGCAGACGATTTTCGTCAATGGAAAGAGACGTGTCCCGGCACCACCGGCCAGAAGAATGGCTTTCTTCATTTTTGATTTTCGATTGTCGATTTTCGATCGCTACAGCTCCAGCGCAAAAGCAAGTCTGCCCATTGCTGCCAGAAACGCGCGCCTGCGCTCAAATCCATCCCTATTTTTCGACTAATTGAACCGACTGCTTTCCTGGGAGCAGAACCGAACGTCGTTTTATCAAAAAGGAATGAATTGCCGAGTTGTTCGAGCAATTTTCGATTCGCAAGGCGACCTCCCACACATTGTGACAACGCGCTGTGAATCCATTCGCGAGACAATTCCGAGCGTGGCTCAATCGTGGCGCTTACGGTTATGCCGAGAAGTTTTTTCAAGATTAGCGCGCACACAAGCGCACGCGAACTCGTCGCGTGCACGTGCGACACGTTTTTCTCGCGAAGCAGTTTTCGCAACCACACAGCAGAACGCGCGTGCCGTAGAAAAATTGCACTCGGCGCCCGTACGCTTTGCTGTGCCCGTTCCTCTTCTAATTGTTGTGCGAGCTCCGGGTTTGCCCGCCACTCTGCTTCAAGGACCATTGCATCGGGCAAAAATTCCAGGGAGGGTGCTATTACGTGCGCCGCGCGATTAAGCCGGACGGTTGAATCCAGTTCGAATACCACCGGTATAACCGCTACATTGCGCCGCTTCATCTCCTCGAGCTCACGTTCCAGAAGCGGCAAGTCGTTATCTGGCCAGCGGTCGATTAGATAGGCAATCCCTGTAGCCGCTTCACTGGTTGCCACGCCGAAGCTGCGCGCGGGCAGGTGCGAAGCGGCGCTGTTATTCGACTTGCCCGCCGAGATTGAGAGCGAACGCGCAGCACTTCCGTCGCCCGCACGGCGACAGCTATAAGTTTGCTCGAGCAAATCGACCAATGGTGCGACCGTGTTTTCAATTCGAAACTGCTGCTCAATCCGCGCACGTCCGGCTTGCGCGTAACGCACTCGCAGTTCGCCATTGCGTAGCAACTGTTCAAGCGCGTTCGCGAGGGCGCCAGTGTCGCCGGGTGAAACCAGCACACCAGTTTCGCCATCCATCACTAGTTCAGGAATTCCAGCGAGACGGCTGGTAACAACTGGTCGCGCCGAAGCCATCGCTTCAAGGATCACAGTCGGGAAAACGTCCGTAGCACCCTCGGCGTCGCTTGTCGAAGCGAGCGCGAAGATGTCCGCACCTTCCAGCTTCTCCAACACTGCTCGTTGCGACATCGAACCAAGCAATTTGATCCGAGCACCCAAGCTCATCGTTTGGATTTTTGCCTGAAGAATTTCCCGCAGCGGCCCGTCGCCGACGATGTCGCAGGCGAACTCTAATCCTCGCCCGGCAAGTTTCGCGCAAGCGTCGATCAGATGTTCAAAGCCTTTAAATGCGACCAGCCGGCCAACGCTGACGATTCGTGGAATCGTACTGTTTGCGGCCGAAGAAGCCGTTGGAAACCGTTCCAGATCGATCCCATTATAAACGCGATGAATTTTCGCTGCGGAATCCGGGCAGCGCTTGCGGAGAAGATCGCGACTGTAATCGGTCTCCGCGGCAACGAACTCCGCGGCGGCGCAGATTTCGCGAAGAAGATCGTCGCTGCCGAGGTCCTTCATAAAATCCTGGCCATGCGCGGTGACACTGAATGGGATGCCGGAAATCTCTTTCAGAAAAATCGCTGTGTGCGCTGCGCGATTGGCAAAATGAACATGCACATGGTCGACGTTTTCGCGCGTGAAGAAGTCTGCGAAATAAAGAGCATTGCGCGCGCGCTGTTGTGCCTTCACGTCGGCGCCGTATTTCCGCTCGTGCCGCTGAACGAGATCACGCGGCCATGTGCCAGCAGTTTTCGCGTTGTGTTCTGAGATTCTCAGAATCTCTTGCGGCGGCGCATAATGAATCGGCGCACGCAGACGTGCGATGTGTTCATGGCGCAAGCTGGTGAGCGGCGGATGAATCGATCCGATCGTCAGTCCGAATCCCAGCCGTTCCAGCGCCAGCATCTCCGCATCGCAAAACGTTTGCGAAATAACGGGGTACCGGGAATAAAGGTAGCCGAGGCGCATCGAAATCGATGATTACCCGCGAGCCGAGGGAATAGCAATCGATTGGTAATTGCTCGGCCGATTCAACGCCCAACGGCCACCGCTCAGCGGCTCCATTTGGACGTTCGTGTTTGAATGTTGAATGTCGGGCGTTTCTGGCGCTAGGAAAACTGCACGTCCTTGCCCGGATCCATCTCGAAATCGAGCACCAGCGAATCCTCTATATTTGGCTTGATGATTTCCTCGTTGAACTTCACGAAGATTGGATCTTCGCGGAAGATTCCGTACTTATCCATCGACTCGAAATCGATGGCTATGAAGAATGGCCAGTCCATTTCAGGATCGATCCGCTTCCCGCATTTGATGCTTAGAACTTCGGAAATTTTGAGCAGCTGCATACGGGCGTTCATCATCATCTCTTCCACACGGGCGGGGGTGACCTCGGAATTGAGTTTGTAGAGAACGATATGATGAACCATGAGGGTAATGGTAATAGGCGGTTCCAATGCGCCACGCAAGTATGAATCAACGGCTGCCGAATGGCGTGTTTTCCGTTGAATGTTGCTGTGCGGTGCTAAACAATCAGCAAACGGGTTTGCCAAGAATTCGTTTCAGCGGAAAGTCACGGCCGATGTCAATATTGAGCGCGTTTTCCAGCTATCAAGCCTGAGCTTTGAGGGATTCTTTTACCACACAATGGAAGTGATCACTAACGATTCTGTCGCAAGTCAGTTTGGCTCGGCGTCCACAGCTGCTCCGACGGACCGGTTCGAGCATCTTCTGCCCGAGAACGCCAGCCTTGGAGCAGTAGATTTGAGCATTGTGATCCCTGCGATGAACGAAGAAATCACCGTAGGCGAATTTATGGAGTGGTGCATTGAGGGCATCAAGCGCGCCGGTGTGAGCGCACAAATCCTGATTGTCGATAGCTCGACTGACAACACGCCGAACATTGTGCTCGAACATGGCGGCGAGGTCCTTCGCGTTCCGAAGCGGGGAGTCGGCAGCGCGTACCTCGATTCGATTCCGTACATCCGCGGGAAATGGATTCTAATGGGGGACGCCGACTTGACGTACGACTTTCGTGAAATCGCCCCGTTCGTAGAGGAATTTCGAAAAGGAGCGGAGTTCATCATGGGCAGCCGCTTTCGAGGCAGCATTGAAAAAGGGGCGATGCCCAAATTGCATCAATACTTCGGCACGCCGTTTACGAATTGGATTCTCAATCGCATCTATCGCAGCAACTTTTCGGATATCCATTGCGGCATTCGCGGAGTGACCCGCGAAGCATTGGACAAAATCAACATCACGTCGCGAGGCTGGGAATATGCCAGCGAGATGGTGCTGAAAGCTGCACGACTGAATCTGGTCAGTTCCGAAGTGCCGATTAAGTTTTACAAGGATCGCGCGGGGCGATTCAGCCATCACCGCCGCGTCGGGTGGGTATCGCCATGGTTAGCCGGCTGGGTAAACTTGAAGGTGATGCTGGTTTACGCCGCAGATTCATTCCTGCTCAATCCCGGGATCGCACTCATAGCGATTGGATTAGTGCTTTCGCTTGGCCTTGCGGCTGGGCCGGTGAGGATTGGAAAAATTGGCTTTAGCTTGTACTGGATGCTTCTCGGAGTGACATGTACGACTCTTGGTTATAGCTCGATCCAGATCGGTATCCTGGCGCGTGTGATGCATGGATTGTGTCCCCGGTTCGTTGAGCGGATGCAAAGAGTGTTTACCTACGATCGCGGCATGATCGCGTCAGCTGGGCTGGCGGTGGCCGGGCTGGTGCTCCTTTGCAACCTGACCTACCACTATTTGAAACACGGCCTGCAACTGGAAGCGATCTCACATCCGGCGATTCTCGGTCTTCTGCTTGTTATTCTTGGGTTTCAGACATTCTGTTTCACGCTGCTGATGGAAATGGCAAAGCGCGTCATCCCCACCTCCCGGCAGTGAGTCTGCGGGCGCACGAAAGCTTTGGGCAGCACCGATTGACGCTCGTCGACAAAGCGGGAGTGTGGCTCTCGCAACGAGCAATTCGTCGGCATCTGCCAAAGCGAAATGACTTGGAGGTGCTGGAACTTGGCTGCGGCTACCGCGCGGCTCAGTTGATGGCACTCGAGCCGAGCTTGAAGCGAGGCGTCGGAGTAGACTTCCAAATCGCGCCGGAATTGCGGACCCGAAACAGATTCGCTTTTTATGAAGGAGCGATTGAGGACGTGCTGCCGACGCTCGACGGCCAAGTGTTTGACGTAGTGATGCTGATTTCTGTGTTAGAGCACCTGGTGCACCCGCAGGTCGTTCTCGACTCTGTATGGCGTCGGCTGAAGCCGTCCGGATTGCTTCTGATCAATGTGCCGACCTGGACGGGAAAGCGCTTCCTTGAGTTGTCGGCATTCCGGCTGGGTTTAAGTCCGAAGGTTGAGATCGACGATCACAAAATGTACTACGCCAAACGCGATCTCTGGCCGATGCTCGTTCGTGCGGGCTTCAAACCAAGTCAGATCCACCTGAGATATCACAAGTTTGGATTGAACCTGTTCGTTGCAGCGACGAAAGCCCACTTCGCGCAGCAGAACTAGTGCATTGATCCGCCGCGGTTTGTTGGTCCGATTCGTATTGTGGCTTCCATACATTAACTCCTGGGCAGATGACTGAAGAACAGCGCGCGCCGAACCTTTTGCGGGCCACTCTCGTTCTGGGGGTTGTTTTATGGATGTTCACGACGACCGGCGGTCAGCAGGTTTTTGTCAACGAAGTACTGAGCGAGGCGTACGACTCACAGGCGGAACATTTCTTGCGAGGCGATGTCGGAGTTGATGATGAGGCGATCCGCCACGAAGCCCTCGTCGTAGGCGATGCCACCCGCATGTATTTCGGACCATTCCCAGCCTTGCTAAGAATCCCGTTAAACATCATTTATCCGGGCGGGCGAGGCTACTGGTCGCGCATCTCAGGCTTTTGCGCAGGAATGATCGCCTTAACTGCGTTCGCTGGAATTCTACGAATCGCCTTATGCGTGTCGCCGTTGTCGAGTCGCTGGAAGACTGTGCTGGCAAATGCCTGTCTGATTGGATTCGGCCTGGGTTCCCCGTTGCTGCTACTTCTGGGAAATCTTTCAATCTATGACGAAGCAATTGTGTGGGGACTCGGCTGGGCAATTGCTGCGCTTTATTTTGCCTTGCGATGTCGAACAGCCGAAGGCGTTGTATTAACGTGGTGTCTAGTCGGTTTTTCGTTGAGCGCTGGCGCAGCTTTGCTCTCTCGGGCAACGTTTGGCGCCCCATTACTGCTGATAACACCGCTTCTGGCGCCTCGTTTGTTCCACAGGAATCCAATACGTAATTTCGCGGCGCTGTTTCTTCCGATCGGCGCGGCTTTGCTCTTTTATCTGTTTCTGACTTACGCGAAATTCGGTGATTTAAATGGTATGCCTATGCGTTACTCCACAAATCCGGAGCAGCAGGAGTTCGCGGTGAAGCACGGCCTATTCCGTCTTGAGCGCGTACCTTATAGCTTCGCGGATTATTTTTTCCTGCGTCGCCCCGAATTCCAGCGCGATCCTCCTTTTGTAAACAGCGACCGACAGTGGTACGATCACCCGACGCTTTTTGTTATGCGGTTTACCGAGACATACTCCTCGTTGGTATGGTGCTCATCGTGGGTGCTGCTCGGCAGTGCCATCGGTGTTGCTATTTTGTTACGACCGCGAGATTCGGAGTGGGTGGATCGGTCGATTGCCGCGATATTTTTGCTCCAGTGCGTGCTGATTCTGTGTTTCATGGGACTGGCTCAGCGTTACCTTGCCGAGTTTTTTCCATTTCTGATTTTCACTTTCGTATTTTTTCTGCGAAGTAGCCGGGCAGCCTTCCAGCTGCGGTATGTGCTTGTCACGTTGGTTGCGGTGTCAGTACTTATAAATTCGCTTGCCACGGTGTGCTGGTTAGTGGATGCCGACTTGAATGTTCCAAAAGAAACGCGAGCGAAGTGGGAGGAGTTTCTCGGAAGACCATCGAAACTGCCATCACGGCTATGAAAGTTTTTATCACTGGATTCTGCGGCGTTACAGGCGTCTCTGACAAGCTTCTAGGCCTTGATCCCACAGTCGAGCTGTATGGGATCGATAACCTGGTTCGAGCCGGTAGCAAGCAAATCGCCGCCGGCTCAAGGCATTTGGATGCTTTTCTGGAGTGACCAATCATGACCAGTGACCACAAGCCCCGCGTTCTCATCTTCGTGGTCGCGTACCACGCTGAAACTACGATTGTTGAGCTGCTACATCGCATTCCAGAGTTGGCGGATTACGAGACCGAGGTCTTGATAATCGATGATTGCTCGAGCGATGCCACGTATGCGCTGTCCGAAGAACTCCGTCGCCTAGGTAACTACCGGCATCGCCTGACGGTCCTCGTCAACCCGGTCAACCAAGGCTATGGCGGAAACCAAAAGATCGGCTACCACTACGCGATTAAGAATGGATTCGACATCGTCGCGCTGTTGCATGGCGATGGCCAATATGCACCGGAGATATTGCCGGAATTACTTAACCCAATTGCACGCGGAGCGGCAGACGTCGTGCTTGGCTCTCGGATGCTGGTGGCAAAGAACGCTCTGAAGGGCGGCATGCCCCTTTACAAATTTGTCGGGAATATGCTTTTGACCTGGTATCAAAATCTCGTCCTCAAATCCTCACTAAGCGAGTTCCACACAGGTTATAGAGCGTACGCGGTCGATCTACTACTTCGCATTCCATTTGATCTAAACTCGAACGCGTTTCACTTTGATACAGAAATTATTATCCAATGCCTGAGGGCTCAATCGCGCATAGTCGAGATTCCCATCCCCACGCACTATGGCGAAGAAATATGCCGCGTAAACGGCATCCGCTATGCCAGGGACGTTGTCAACGCTTCGACTGTCGCGATGCTACAAGACTACGGGATGGTTTATCGGCGGAATTTCGACATCGAGTCTGTGAGTTCCGACAATAAGCATTATTTACGAAAGGTTGATTTCGCCAGCACTCATTCCGCCGCACTCGAGGAAGGACCAGATGGCACGAAGGTTTTAGATGTGGGCTGCGGACCGGGTCACCTGTCCAGACCGTTACGTGCCAAGAGCTGCCATGTCATCGGCGTCGATCAGTACATGCCAGCCGACACCTCTCGGTTTGACGAATTTTTCCGAACGGATCTGAACACGAATCCTTTTCCGCGCGCCTTAGGCGACGTTCAAGTCGTTCTCTTGCTCGACATCCTTGAACACTTAAATTCGCCAGAAAAATTTTGCGACGAATTACGCCGGGGGACACAGGCGAACCTCTCGGCGAAAATTGTTATTTCCACCGGCAATATTGGTTTTTTCGTCACGCGATTTATGCTTCTGCTTGGTCAGTTCAACTATAACAAGCGAGGAATTCTGGATCTAACGCACACACGTTTGTTCACCTTTTCGTCTGCGCGTCGCCTTTTAAAGGAAACCGGCTTTGTCGTCGAAAAGGAAAGAGGCATCCCCTTTCCAATTCCTCTCTTTTTGGAACGTTCGTTCTGGCAAAGAGCGTTGATGAAAATGCAGCTATTCTTGATCAAGATCTCGCGCGGCTTGTTCGCGTACCAGATCTTCATGGTCGCTCGTCCGCTGCCGACGCTGCAAACACTCCTAACGCAAGCGCATCGTCACACTGAGAAAAAAGCTTTTGCCTTTCCTCTCGAATTGAAAAAGCTCTAAATCCTCGCTGCCTCACTCCGGCGGAAACGTTGCTATTCATCATCTCTCTTATAGCTTGGCGGTTTATGAATTCCGTTCGACAAATATGATCCGCGTATGATTCCGGCATCGCCTTCGATCACCGAAGAAAATCGAGCGCCGAACCTCCTGCCAGTCGCCTTTGTACTTACTGTAATTCTTTGGATCGTTGCAACCACGGGCGGTCACAAACTTTTCGTTAAGGAGGTTTTGGGCGATGCCTATGATTCGCAGGCGGAGCATTTTCTTCGGGGAAATGTTGACGTTGATACGGCGGCGAGTCGATGGGAAACGATCATTGTAAACGGTAAGCCGCGTATTTATTTCGGCTCGTTTCCGGCTTTCGTGCGGATCCCACTGAATTATGTTTATCCCATCGGAAGGGGAGCGTGGTCGCGACTTTGTGGCTTCTGTGCGGGAATTGTCGGGCTGGCGGCATTTTCCGGACTCCTTCGCATGGCGTTGTTGTCTTCTTCCCTGTCCATGCGGTGGCGGAAATGGGTAGGAAGTGCGTGCCTGGCAGGACTAGTATTGGGTTCGCCTCTCTTGTTTCTTGTAGGAAGCCCTACCATCTATAACGAGGCGATTCTCTGGGGATTTGCCTCGTCCCTGGCCGCTCTCTATTTTGCTCTGAGGTCTCGAGAAGCAGACGGCACAGTTTTGACTGGTTCGGTGCTTGGGTTCTCCTTTTGCGCTGGCGCAGCGCTGCTTTCTCGGCCCACCTTCGGTGCGCCTTTTCTTCTAATTGCGCCAATGCTTGCCTTTTGTGTATTTCGAAGGCGCCCAACACGTAATCTCGCTGCGCTTTTTCTTCCGCTCGGAGCGGCATTCATTTTCTATCTGATTTTGACCTACGCCCGGTTCGGCGAGTTCAGTGGGATGCCTCTTCGGTATTCGACCAATCCCGAGCAGCGGGATTTTGCAATTAAGCACGGTCTGTTTCACCTCCAGCGTGTGCCTTATAGCTTCGCGGATTATTTCTTTTTGCGATCCCCAGAGCTACAGAACAACTTCCCGTTTGTCAGGGTCATGTGGCGCTACTTCAATCATCCGAATCTATATGTGATGCCCTTTAGCGAGACACATCTGTCGATACTTTGGTCGTCGTCCTGGGTGCTGCTAGGCGCAAGCATCGGAGTTATATTGCTTGTCCGACGTCCAAGCACCGATTGGCTGGACCGTGGAATCGCTATCGCCCTTCTTGGCCAAGTCATTATCATTTTGTCTTTCATGGGTCTTGCCCAGCGTTACACTGCGGAAATTTTTCCGTTTCTTATTTTCTGCTTCATAGTCTTTCTGCGAAAAAGCGGGATGGTTCTTATCCACATGCGGTATGCAATCCTCGCCTTGGTTGCCCTTAGCATAATAATTAACACCCTTGCCACTGCTTTTTGGCTGGCACGAGACACAAATCTTCCAATCGAGACCCGCACCTTCTGGAACCTCGGACAGAACAGCAAGTAACTGTCCAATTTCTCAGGTCAGCATAACAGCTTCGATCCCGCATTGGACGAAGACCAAGAGCAGAACTGTCCACGCCATAGCTCTCGCTCCCCGGACGATTTTGTCATCAATAAAAAGAAACTCTGCCAGGTAAAACGAAAGTAGAGCGGGCAATATGAGCCGAGGTGTCCAGTATCCGAAGAGCCCACCGTAATGGACGAACGGAATTAGAACAAACACGATCAGGAAGAAAGCTATTCCGAGAATGGCGGTAACATCCTCCTCTCTGAGCTTTCGTTTGAGGAGATTTCGAAACGCCCGAAAAAGGCTCCATGGCAAGGCTATCAGAACAAGCACGGTCCAAACCACTCCCAAAACCATGGCAGCTTGCATGATGGGCGTCTTCCAAGGTCGTCTCGCCTTTTGATCAGGAATTAGGACCGCTCCAAAGTTCTGAGGAACTGTTAGAACCTGAAACAGGTTCATCGTATCTGTGAAAATGCCCAGATGTACTAGTCCGAGGTAGCTGTAGGTATGGCCGCGCTGAATTCCATATTTGAAATATTCCGGTGCCTTGAAAAGCTGAATATCGCTGCGCTTGACCAATAAAAGATCGCGATAATTCATGTCAGGTGCTTCACCTTTGACGAGCCAGTGTTTTTCAGTGTTGTAGCCATGAACACGGCTGCTTGCCCAAAAGCTATGGAGCGCCAGCCCCGAGGGAAGCAGAAGGGCCAGGATGCAAATTGCCAGGAATCGTTCAAATTTCCATCGCTGTTCTGCCCAAATGCTAAGCAGAATGAGAAACACCGCGGGAATTAGGGCCATAAAACTATACTTCGTCCAAACCGCGACAGCCAGGCCGAGACCAAGAAATGCGGCGCTCTTCATACCGGCTGTTTTCTCAGACAAAAATCTGTTGACTAGAAGAAGCACGAGCACAAACAACGGAACTGTCATGCTATCGGTTCCAATTGTAGCGGCATGGATGACTCGAACGGGCAGGAATGCCAGGAAGAACACCAGCGCCAAGTGAACCAGATTCGAACGAAAGCGGGGTTCCGTGACCTTAAAGAACCACCACATCGCCAGTGTGTTTATCGCCGCCTGTACGACCGAGAGAGTGATCGGAAAGGTGTTGCCGCTTCCGGTAATTAGAAACAGCCAGTGACCTAACAAGTAATAGAGCGGTGGACTGGTTGTAGAGAAATCAAAAATCTGCGCCCATGTAACGAGCCGCATGAAATGCATAAAGTAATCTGGGCCAATGTACGCCCCACGGAACGATGCCAATACAGAAAGGGCGAAAGAAAGGCCGAGCGCAACCGCCCACAGAATGCGCGTCTTACGCGAGCTAAGGAATGAGTAAGCTTCGTCCATTTACGTCATACAAAAAAGTAATCAAGATTCTGGTCGCAATCCAGCTTGTACTCGTGTAGCTCATCCGGCTTAACGAGCGCCCCCGTTCCAGAGTCGCGCGGCACGATGTCGGTTGGACAAGCCTCGTTTGTAATTTCTTGACCTGCCTTTCACTTGCGATGTGTGCTGATTGCGCTGGTTATTATTTCCGTCGTAATCAATTCGCTTATAACGGTGTCCTGCTTGTGGGACGGCAACATGAATATTCGTCTGGCAATGCGAGCACAGTGGCACGGCGTTTTCCAAGAAGGCGAGGTTGCCAGCCTCGTTATAAAAGAAAGACATCTTATGCCAGCATCACTATTTCGATTCCGCTCTGCACGATAACTAATGCCAGCACGGCAATGGCCGCCGCTGGCCACTTCACCACAATGCTTCGGTCCAGCAACAGAAATCCGGCCCAGAAAAAGCAGAGCAGCGGGACCATGATGTAACGTGGTGTCCAGGCTCCGCCGACGGCACCGGAATAAACGAAAGGAATCGGCAGAAACATAAGCAAGAAGTAGGGAATTCCGAAAAGTGTCGCCACATCTTCACGCTCGAGTTTATCTTCGCTGAGATGCTTGAGAGCTCCGAAAAAGATCAGGGGCGTGCCTAGCAGAGCCAGGAGGGTCCAGAGCGTTCCCAAGGAAATCGAGGCGACCATTACCCCAGTTTTCCACGGCTGGCGGATTTTAAAATCCGGAATAAGCCTGCGGTCGATACTATGAGATCCGGGCAGTTCCTGAAACAGGTTCATCGTGTCAGTGAATGTGGCGAGGTGCGACAATCCCAGGTAGCTGTGCTTATGCGTCGCCCGAATATCCTGGTCGCGATCTCTTCTAAAGTACTCAGGAGCCTTGAAAAGTTGAAGGTCTGTGGCCTTGACCGAAAAGAGGTCTTTCCAGCTCATATCAGGTTGTCCCGGAGCACCCCCTCGAGGAATGAATCTTACTGTTCGACCGCTAGCTTGCTGCCACTGGCGGCTCACCCAAAAAGTAGTCAGCAGGAGGGCTGAAGAAAGACCCAGGCTGAGCACACAAATCGTCACGAACCGTTTCAGCTTCCAGGAGCGTTTCCACCAGAGGAACACGAAAATCAGTAAGAGCGTGGGGAGCAGAGCCGCGAAACTATACTTACTCCAAATCCCAAAGGCTAATGTTAACCCGAGAATTGCAGCATTTTTAACAGTTGACGTCGTGTCGGACAAGAACTTATCGAAAATGTAAATCAACAGCACAAACACAGGAATTGTCAGCCAGTCGTCTCCGGTTGTAACGGAGTGAATGACGCGGACCGGTAGGAAAGCGAGAAAGAAGACAAAGGCCAGATGAACGAGCCGTGACCTAAAGCGGGGTTCTGTGAAGAGGAAGAACCACCACATTGCCATCGTGTTGACGGCTGCTTGGATGATTGCAAGGGTAACGGGAAAACCAACGTTTCTTCCAATGAGCCTGAACAACACGTGCCCCACCAAGAGGTAGATAGGCGCGTTGCTCGTGGAGAAATCAAATAAACTCGACGAATTAAGAAGCCGGTCCAGATGCCGATCGTAGTCAGGGCCGACATAACCGCCGCGAAAGGCGGCAAGGACCTGTAGAAGAAAGGCAACGCCGAGGGCCCCCGCCCAGCAAATCGTATAACGTAAAATCCTCCGATTCGCAGTCACGTCTGCTTTCATCTGGCAACTATGCCTAAACCATTTCGCATCGGGCGAGCCGCCCGCCATTTTCTTGTTAACTGGCGGCAGCTCATGCCAATGCTGTAGCTGTCGATATCCGCTGGACAAGCCCTTTTAGTTTTTCCACGTTGGAAACTGCGTAATGATTATCACCCGTTCTCCACTGCGAATCTCGCTCGGCGGCGGCGGGACTGATCTGCCTTCGTATTACCGGGAGCATGGCGGCTTCCTTATTGCCGCCGCGATCGACAAGTATGTGTACATCACTGTTCATCGGCGATTTGTGGACGGTTTTTTGCTGAAGTACTCGCATCTGGAGGAAGTTGAAACGATCGACCAGATTGAGCACCCCATTATCCGCGAAGCGCTCAAGCTCGCTGGTGTGGAGGAACGGAATCTCGAAATCGCCAGCATGGCAGACATTCCGGCGGGTACGGGGCTCGGGTCTTCTGGCAGTTTTACGACAGGATTGCTCAAGGCCCTACACGCTCTGCGCAAAAATCTCGTTCATCCGTCTGAGCTTGCCGAGCAGGCGTGTTGCGTCGAGCTGGAAAAACTCGGCGAGCCCATCGGTAAACAGGACCAATACATTGCTGCCTACGGCGGGATCACTTGTTTTCATTTTCTGCCGGATGACCGGGTCCAGGCAGCGCCACTAAAGATCTCTGAAGAAGCTTTGCTCGAACTCGAAGACAACCTGCTGCTGTTCTTCACGGGTTACTCGCGTTCGGCGTCTAAAATTTTGCAGGAACAGGATGATAAGAGCAAGAGCTCCGACACTGTCATGTTGCACAATCTGCACTTCGTTAAAGATTTGGGGCAGCAGAGTCAGCGGGCGCTCGAAGGAGGCGATCTCCACGAGTTCGCGCGGCTGCTGGATGTTCATTGGCAGCGAAAGAAGGAGCGCTCGGCTGCCATGAGCAACGCGCGGATCAACGAATGGTATGATTTAGCGATGGCTAATGGCGCGCTCGGTGGAAAATTAATCGGCGCCGGCGGCGGCGGCTTTCTGATGCTCTACGCTGAAGATAAAGCCCGCGTGCGTCATGCCATGCATG
>DATBDJ010000026.1:0-25909 GCA_036269995.1 Candidatus Udaeobacter sp. | reverse complement strand
GCCATCTTGTGCAGGTTCTGCTCAATCTCCGGTAAGGCTGACTGATGCGACTCATGTTTACCGTGGTAGCCGGGATCGAAATGTTTGAGCCGGATCTCGTCTCCCAGTTTGACACGAAACTTTTTCAGGTAGTTACCCATGAAAGTTATCGTACGTGCTCGGGCGGGCTCATGGTAGCCCGAATCGGCCGGAACATCGATGCTTTCCAGGAGCGAACCGGATCCAGAATGCCATAAACCCCAAGTTTGACGACGTCCTGTACGACCATCCAAACAACGTTATAGCCCCAAACCAGGCCGATGATCTTCCAAGGCAGGGACGGCACCAGCCAGCCTTGGCTGCACATAAACACAGCGGCGATTTGAGTCGCAACGATCGCAAAAAAAAGTTTGGCGCTCGGATACGGCGGCTTCCACAACGGCCCGCGGGTTCGAGTCACAAATAACAACAGGTGTCCGCCGGCGACCAGTTGCAGGAACATCATTGTTTGTAGCTGTGGATGATCAAGGTGGTGAAGAGTGTCACCAAGATAGAGCAGACCAAAGCTCTGAATAACGCCGAGTAACCCCAGCGCTGACGAAATGACTAACACACGATCTAGTTCCCATTTTACCGGCTTCGGCGGAACAGTCGCGTTGTCAAAGGCGATCGTCATTATCGGCACATCATCCAGTAAAGCCAGCGCGATAAGCATGATCGCCGTCAGCGGGAAGAAATGGTAGTAGATCGACGCCAGTACAACGAATGTCATGATAGCGATTGTCATCGCGATTCTGTACAGCACATAGCTCATCATGCGCTCGAAGATACGCCGCGCTTCTGCAACACCTTCGACAATGACCGACAGGCCGGGCGCAGTTAAAATCAAAGCTGCTGCCGCGCGAGCTGCTTCGGTCGCTCCGGAAACGGCAATGCCTACATCGGCTTGCTTGAGCGCGGGAGCATCATTGACGCCATCACCGGTCATTCCCACGATGTGGCCGGTCTGCTGCAGTATCTTTACGATAGCGTATTTATGTTCTGGAAACACCTGCGCGAAGCCGTCGGCCTCTTCGATTTTCTCGGCAGCGTCCAGGGGGACTTGGCCGGTGGCAACGTCGCCGGGAAAAAGCTCCGTCGCCGGCTGGATGTTGGCGCCCAGGTCCAATTCGGATGCGATCTGCCGCGCAATCGCAACGTTGTCGCCGGTAACCATCTTCACTTTGATGCCGTAGGCGCGAGCCTTCGCGATGGTGCTCTTTGAATCCGGGCGGGGCGGATCAAGCAGCGGAAGGATGCCTTGGAACACCCATGGACCATCCGGTTCGGCGACAGCCACAGCAATGGTGCGATAGCCGTGACCGGCCAAAGTGTTCACTGCGTCGTTTGCTTTGTTGAGATCTGAGCCGGAGAGCTTCGCCAGCGCGAGCACCACTTGAGGCGCACCTTTAGTAACTCGAAAAATTCTGCCAGAGGCATCCCTGATTGTTGCCTCCGTTCGTTTGTTCACAGGATCGAACGGGACGTATTTTTCCTGCTGGTAACGCGTTAGGATCGAGCGGTTTGTTAAGCCGGCAAGTACTGCGAGATCAATTGGATCGTTGTCCGCCGCGCGCGAAGCTAACGATGCCATCAAAATCAATTTAGCTGCGTCGGTTCCAACCCAGGGCTGAGCCTCACCGAGCGTCAGCTTGTTCTGTGTCAGTGTGCCGGTTTTGTCGGAGCAAAGGACATCGACGCCCGCCAACTCCTCAATCGATTCCAACCGGGAAACGATTGCCTTGCTCCTGGCGAGCATTCGCGCGCCCAAGGCCATTGTGACGGAAAGCACGGCGGGCATTGCGACGGGCACTGATGCCACCAACAGGATCAGAACAATTTCAGCAAGCCGTAACAGAACCACGCGATCGTAGTGGCCGCGCATATCAAAAAGACGGCTGGCGACAAGAATCACGACCAACACGAGCGCAAGAATGATCAGGAAGTTCCCGATTTTCATTACGGCTCTCTGGAAATGGGAAATGCTTCCGGCGGTGGCCACCAGTTTGGCCGTGCGTCCAAAGAACGTGTTCGGACCGGTGGCGGTAACTACTGCGACCATTTCACCCTGTTTAACGATCGAGCCGGAGTACGCATCTTTGCCCGACTTTTTCGTGACGGGCAGTGATTCTCCTGTAAGCGCCGATTGATCAATGCTGATGTAATCGCCCTGGATGAGCTTACAGTCAGCCGGGACAACATCGCCGAGATACAGACGAATGATGTCCCCAGGGACAAGTAGCTGAGCATCGAGTTGCTGCCATACTCCGCCGCGAAGCACACGCGCTTTCAACGCCAGCGAGCTCTTCAACGCATCGAGCGCATTCGAAGCTTCGTGTTCCTCCCAGAATCCCAGCAGCGCATTGAACAACAGCAACGAGACAATGATCGTAAAATCGCCCCAGTCTCGAACGATTAGAGCCATCAACGCGGCAGCCTCGATCATCCATGGGATAGGCCCCCAGAAATACGTCAGCAAACCGGATAGCGCGCTTTTCTTCTCGTCCGCCAGCGCGTTTGGCCCATACCTGCTGCGACGTTCCTGTGCTTGAGCCAGATTCAAACCGGTCTTGGGATCGCTTCCAAGCTTTGCCAAAATGTTGGCGATGGTCGAAGTAGGTGATCCACTGACCTCAGGCGACGGCATAGCAACTCCTCGGCTCAATCAAGCAGGAGCACGTGATAACTTGTCGCGCCCGCTAACACTAGAAAAATCATTGCGAGCTTCCGACGGTGAGTCGATCGCGTCCTCCAGACTGCAACGCCTAAAGCGCTTTGTAATCGACGGTAATTGTGCGGAAAACCAGGCTGTCGTGTTGCGCCGAAAAATAGAATAACTCAAGCATCGTCCCGCCGACGAGCCATTGATAACCTACCAGCGTTTGGATCACCTCGGTGTCGTTGTCGCGAGCGCGCGAGACCAGTTTTCCTGTTCCATATTTTTCGTCGAAGTATTTTCGAATTTCTCCCATCCGCTGGTTATAACGTTCGATGGACCAATCGGGGTATTCGTACTGGAGTTCCACTGCCACAAGCGACCTTTGCTTGAACGTAAACACGGTGCGCTTCAAACCTGGATGAATCAGCCCCTCCACAGTCCAGACGTCGCGGTTCTGTTTTTTTTCTCGCGACGTAATTTTAGCTTTGGCGCCGTGCAGCACCGCTTCCACACGCGCCATCGAGTCGTTCCAACGAAAGCCGAATGGCGGCACCAGTTCGTCGGCCGCGAGCGCACAAAGGGCGAAGAGAAAAAAAGGAACTGCAACGGCCGCGAGGCCGATCCGGAGCATCGCTGGCCCGGTCGAATTAGCGACACCCTTGGCCTGGCACCTTGTGAGTTGCTCGGACATTGACTGCATCTCGTTCTCGCAGCGAGCGTCTGACGCTGTGCGGGCGGAAAAATTGCCCGCTCGCACCCTTCCGGTCAACTCGTCAGTGGCGCATACGATACGCTGTAAGAGCAATCGGTTCGCGGGACGGCACGGTAAAAGTTGATGGCAACATTGCGCTGAAATTGCTCCGACTCGACATTTTTTGTTCATCTCTCGGCGACGCGCGTTTCACTTTTGTAGTCAAGAAAATTTTGTGCGCGATGAAAAATAAAGTTCGATTTTTTTTCTTGTCGATTTTGGCGCGAATTTCTACTCTCAAGCCCTCTGGCGAGGACGAGAATAAAGCGCATGTGAATAAGTTGTGAACAGGTCTGAGAAACTCTTATCAGCAAGAATGAACAGGAACAAAGTCCCCCCGAAATGCCATTGGATTGCGCATAGGTGCGCCGGTGCGACGAGAGCGATATCGGGGCGCCTTCGCGCGGGTTTTCCCTCGTATTTACGCATTTTGAAAAATTTTTTCTGCAAGTCTCCCCGGCAATCACGCTGGCGAATGGCCCGAACCGGCGTCGGATTTCTCCTTCGATCTCCGGCGGCGCCGCCACGTGTGGCAATCGTGTAACACTGTTAACAAGTCTGCTATGGACAAGAAATGTGCGCAGCTATGGCAACGCTTGTCGACTGCGCTTAAGCCGCAGATCAGCGCCGATAGTTTCAAGCGCTGGTTTTCAGCTGTCGAACTGATCGAGGCGAAGGAAAAATCGGTGACATTTGGCGTTCCGAACAACATTTATCAATTTTGGATCGAGAGTAAGTACATGCCGGCGCTACAAACTGCCATCGTCACCACTTTTGGGAGCCCGCGCTCGGTCAGGTTCCGCTCGCCGTCCGGATCCGACACAGAAATCGCACTGGATGATTCAACCCCGCTGAAAGACGTTTTGCAGGAATCAGCGGCCAATATAAAACCAGGCACAACTGTGCCCGGCCTGAACCCGCGGAACACATTCGAATCTTTCGTAGTGGGGCCGAACAACGAGATTGCGCACGCGGCAAGCCTGGCCGTCGCGCAGACGCCAGCGCGCACATACAACCCGCTGTTTATCTATGGCGGCGTCGGCCTCGGAAAGACGCACTTGATGCAGGCCATCGGTCAGTACGTCTGGACGAAAAAGAGAAATGTGAAGGTGATCTACGTCTCGAGTGAGCTTTTCATTAACGACTTCATCGATGCGATCCAGCACAGCAACCTAGTGAAGTTTCGCAAACGTTATCGCCAGGCCGATCTTCTTTTGATTGATGACATTCAATTTCTTGGCGGCAAAGAGCGTTCCCAGGAGGAGTTCTTTCACACGTTCAACACGCTTTTCGATGGACATAAGCAAATCGTTCTATCGAGCGACCGACCGGCATCGGAAATTGCGAATCTGGAGCACCGCCTCGTTTCGCGCTTTGAATGGGGATTGACGGCCGAGCTTCAGCCGCCAGATATCGAGACGCGCCTCGCGATCCTGCGAAAGAAAGCGAACAGCATGCAGATCCGACTGGGTGATGAAATCTTCCAGTTCCTCGCCAGCCGCATTCGCACGAATGTGCGCCGGTTGGAGGGCGCGCTCATGCGCGTCGCCTCTTTTGCGTCGCTCAGCGGAAAGGAACTCACGCAGGAAGCAATCGAACATTTGCTTAAGGACATTTTGCAAGAGGAAGGGCGGCACTCGATCACGATTGAACAGATTCAGCGGCGCGTAGCAGAACATTTTGACGTGCGTGTCGCCGACATGACAAGTAAGCGGCGTCCGGCCAGTATCGCCTTTCCGCGACAGGTCGCGATGTACTTGGCGCGCGAGCTTACCAAGGCGTCCTTGAATGAAATTGGCGACGCTTTTGGCGGCCGCGATCACGGCACAGTGTTGCACGCCTGCAAACTGGTTAAGAGACGCATGTCCGAGCAGGACAATATTCGCCAGACCATATCATTCATTGACAGCTCGTTGCAGCGTTGAACAATTCGATCCTTGCGCTCGCAGTCTTCTCCGCGCAACGGAGAGGCAACCGCAGTGATTGCAACTGCGGAGTACCTCTTAAGATCAAAACAGGTAATTCCGCTCGTAGAAATCTGCCCCGCATTAGTGAGAGATTCCGGTTGCCGAATAAAATCGCACGACTTACAACTTAAGCGCTGCTGTCCACCATGAAATTTAGTGTTACGAAAGACAAACTGCTCGAAGGTCTGCAACAAGTTCAAAACGTAGTCAGCACCCGCACCACGCTTCCGATTCTTTCCAACGTTTTGCTCGAAGCGGGAGAGGACCAGATCCACCTCACGACCACGGACCTTGATGTCGGCGTACGCGGCAGTTGTGAAGCGCACGTGGACAAGGAAGGAGCGACTACGCTGCCGGCGCGGCGGCTGTTCAACATTATTCGCGAATTGCCTTCGAACGAAATTCAGGTGGATGTCGATGGAAAAAATGCCGCCTCAATCCGCAGCGGGCAGAGTTTCTTTAAAATTCTCGGACTGCCTCAGGATGAATTTCCGCCACTGCCGAAATTCGAAGACGCGAAAGTCGTGACGATGCGGCAGAAGGATTTACGCGATGGCTTGAGAAAGACTTCGTATGCGATATCAACGGACGAAACACGTTATGTGCTCAACGGCGTTCTATTCAGTTTTAAGGAGAACAAACTGACGCTGGTGGCGACCGACGGGCGTCGGCTGGCCATGGGGGAGATCGAATTGGAATTTCCGCGCAGCCACGAAGCCGATCTCATTATTCCCACCAAAGCGGTGACAGAATTGCAGCGGCTCCTTATGGATGACGGCGACGTTAAAGTGAGTATGGGCAGCGGTCAGATCGCGTTCGATCTGAACAAGACGCTGCTCGTCTCAAAGTTGATCGAAGGCAATTATCCAAATTATCGTCAGGTCATTCCAAGCGAGGCGAAGGAGCGGATCAAACTCGAACGGGAAATATTTCTGAATTCGCTCCGGCGCGTTTCGCTTCTGGCCAGCGACAAGTCGCACTCGATCAAATTGAATTTCAGCAAGAACAACATCGACATCACAGCGAACACGCCGGAGGTCGGAGAGGCAAAGGAGTCGCTCGCAGTCGCATATAAGGGACGCGATTTTTCGATAGCATTTAATCCGGAGTTTCTCATGGCTCCGCTGCGCGCCCTGGCTGAGGACGAAGTCTTTCTGGATCTGATCGACGAGATGAGCCCGGGCGTATTGAAAATTCAGACGCCGTTTCTCTACGTGCTGATGCCGATGCGCATCAGCTCCTGAGCAGTCTGTTAAAAACCGACCGCATGCGTTTCGGAGTTCCGCCGTGAGGCGCTTTGCCCTTGGAGCCGCGTAAACGCGGAACTCCAAGCCGTCACGAGACCCGCTGTCGCGGCATCGCTGATTGAACCATCATTAATTCGGTCACGTTCTCGGGCGTGAGCAAACCGACTAGGCGCTTCATATTATCCAGTACCGGCACAGCCGGGCAATTGCATTCCTGCATGATTCGGAACGCATCTTCGAAGCGCGTTCCCGTTGTCACAGTAGGAATGTCGCGCCGCATCACGTCCCCGACCGTAACGGTCGGATCGTTTTTCCTTAATGCGCCGATGAGATCTTGACGCGTGAGCACCCCGGCCACGTTGCCGGCGTCGTTGACGACCGGAAAATCGTGCTGCGACGTCGCAAGCAATGCGTCCACTGCGTCCTGTAGACTGGCGTCTTCGGCGAGCGTGCGGAACTCGCGCACCATGGCACTGGAGACGGGGAACCGACGTGACAAATCTTTCATCTGCGCCAGGGCCGCTTCCTGCGATGCGCCGATATAAACGAACAGCGCGATGAAGAGCAAAAATGGATTGGGACCAAACAGACCGAGGAAACCAAAAATAAATGCAAACCCCTGGCCGACAGTCGCGGCGACCTGCGTGGCGCGCGCGTAGCTCATCCGAGTGGCGAGCAACGCGCGCAAAACCCGACCGCCATCCATTGGGAATGCCGGCAGCAAATTGAAAAGCACCAGCATGATATTGATTGTCAGCAATTGTCCGACAAGGCCGCCTGCCTCGACCGCCGTGGGATTGAAAACAGCTTGCGCTCCGCCGGCTACGAATAAGCCAAGCGCGATCACCACATTCACCAGCGGCCCCGCGACTGCGATGATCAATTCCTGCACTGGCTCTTCCGGCATCCGTTCCAGTCGCGCCACGCCGCCGATTGGTAGCAATGTAATGTCTGGCGTGTTGATTCCGAATGCCTTTGCAGCGAACGCATGTCCAAATTCGTGCAGCACAACGCACAAAAAAAGGAGCAGAATAAATATCACGCGGCTTGCCGCCGCGGCAGAACCACCTTGCGCGTAATAACCAAATGCCAGCCAGGCGATCAGAAGTAAAAACGTTATGTGAATCCGCACTTGAATCCCGGCGACACGCAAAATGGGGAGAGACCAGCCCATGCAAAGTCAATGTGCTCTGAGATCATCTTGCGCGCCAGCATCGTATTAGCATTGTGCTGGAGTAGTGGAGGCTCATGCGATCCGTGACGCGTGATGTGTGACCGGTCTGAGGCGATCACTGTCACGGATCACCGATCACGATGTTGCCAACAATGGAGATGTTTGACGCGGTGATCGTTGGCGCCGGCCCGGCCGGATCGAGTTGCGCTGCATTTTGTGCGTTGGCCGGCCTGCAGACGCTCGTGTTGGAACGAGAAAAATTTCCTCGCGAAAAAGTTTGCGGCGATTGTCTAAATCCATCCTGCTGGCCGGTGCTGGAGCGTCTCGGCGTTGCCGAACGGGTGCGACGTTTGCCGCATTCCCGGCTCGATCGCGTTGAGTTTGTTGCAATCGGCGGCCGCAAAATCAAGATCGCGCTGCCAGCAGGCGACGATTGCGAAATTGCCATCAAGCGGAGTATCTTCGACGATCTTTTGCTACAGCGAGCCAGAGATTGCGGCGCCAATGTTCGCGAGGAAACAATCGTCACCGCATTGCATCACAACCGAAACTGGCAAATCAAAACTGCCGCCGGTGAAAATTATTCTGCTCGCGTGCTAGTCGGCGCGGATGGACGCAACTCGACGGTCGCACGCCTGCGCAATTTATTGCCGCGCCCCCAACGTGAGCGTGTCGCGCTACAAGCGAACATCCCGCTCCCGACAAATTTTGGCAGGCGCATTGTCCTGCAATTTCTTCCGGAGGGTTATTCCGGTCAGGCGCCAGTAAACGACACCGAACTGAATCTTTGCCTTGTGGGAACGCCGCCCACTATCTCCAAACTGCGCGAATGGGCTGAAGGCCAGTTCGGCCTCACCGCCGACCAATCCTGGCGTAGCGTCACGCCGCTCACGCGAGCGTCTGTTCCGTGCGCTCACGAGAATCTTTTGTTTATCGGCGATGCAGCGCGTGTGGTAGAGCCGTTTACCGGCGAAGGAATTTATTACGCGCTCCGGTCGGGAGAGCTGGCGGCAAAGGCGGCAACGAAGATTCGCCGCGGCGAAAACATGGAATCAGCATTGCACGAATTCAGTCGCTCTCATGCCGAAATGTACCGAGGACGTTTGTGGATCAATCGCCTGGCGCGGACAGCGGTCTCATGGCCACGAGTCGGATCAGTATTCGTGCGCGCCGCTCATATTCAACCAGCGATATTGCGTCTGCTTACCGCGAAAATTGTCTCGCAGAAGTTGTAGCCACGCCTGTGGGGCCGTGCGGCATAGACGTGCCACAGGCACGTGGCTACAGCGCCTGCCTCGCCGCTTTCACCGTATTCGCCATCAGCATCGCAATCGTCATCGGTCCAACGCCACCAGGCACAGGCGTAATCGCGCTCGCCTTTTTCGAGACTTCGTCAAACGCGACGTCGCCGACGAGCCGATAGCCGCGGGTATTCGCTGCATCTTCCACACGGTTGATTCCTACATCGATGACGACCGCGCCTTCGCGGACGTGATCGGCCTTCACAAATTCCGCGCGCCCGATCGCCGCGATGAGGATATCGGCTGACCGCGTGATCTGCGCGAGATCCCGGCTGCGCGAATGCACGACCGTCACTGTGGCGTTGCCGAGCTTGTTCTTCTGCATCAGAAGAAGCGCCAGCGGCTTGCCAACAATCATGCTGCGGCCAAGCACTACGACGTGCGCGCCGCTGATTTCTACATTGCTTTCGAGGAGCAAACGTTGGACGCCGAGCGGCGTGCACGGCACAAACCCGCTGGCATCCTCGAGCACGAGCTTCGCCACGTTTTCGGGGTGAAAACCGTCCACGTCCTTTCGCGGATCGAGAGCGCGCACGATTTTCGCTTCATCGATGTGCTGCGGCGGCGGTGATTGCACCAGAATTCCATGGATGCTTGCATCGCGATTCAATTGTTCGACGCGAGTCAGCAGTTCAATCTGCGTGGTCGAAGCTGGCAGCTCCAGCTTCAGCGAATGCAGTCCGAGCTCACGGCACATTTTGTCTTTCGAGCGGACGTAAGCGCGCGACGCTGGATTGTCTCCGACGAGAACTACAGCGAGTCCCGGCGTGACGCCTTTCTCCTTCAGCTCCGTGATCTCGCGGCGAAGATCCACGTACACTTTTTCCGCAATCGCGCGTCCATCGATCAGATTCGACATGTATTAAAAATTTGTGACTGAATGCGCACTCTTCGTCATTCCGAGTCTAGCGAGGAACCCCACAATTGAAGCGCTGATTACACAGAGTACCATGTGGGAGCAACAACTTGTGTGAGATCCTTCGCTCCGCTCAGGATGACAGCCAGAGAGAAAACGCGGCTGTTTAATCCATTCCGCGATCTAAAGAACCCTAAACACTTCAGCGCATTTCAACCAGCGTCATCATGGCGTTCTGCAACGCGAGGCGCTCAGATTCAAATTCCTCCGGTGTGATAGTGGATTTGACCTGGTGCGGCCGACTGATGATGACGCGCACTTTCGCGAATGGTCGCGGCACAATGAAGCGGTCCCAGGTTCCCAGCCGCCAGCAATGCGAATATTCCAGGTTCATCGGCACCACAGCGGCGCCTGATTTTTGCGCGAGGAAAACAATCCCCGGGCCGAGTTCGTAAATTGGTCCAAGCGGACCGTCGGGAGTGATTACCACATCGCGACCGGAGGCGAGCACCTGCGCAAGCTGAAGGATGGCTGTCGCTCCGAGCCGCGAGCTCGACCCACGCACAACGTCGTAGCCGAAACGTTGAACCACTTCGGCTAACAACTCTCCATCGCGGCTGGCGCTGATCAGGGCTGCTCCATGGCGATTTGGAAAAAGCCGCCGCAACACGAATGGAAAGATCAGCAAACGATTGTGCCAGAGCGCCCCGATATGATTTTCCGTCACCGGCCTGCCGACGACATCGGCGCGATCGTCCACTTCATATCGCAGCGTGCGCTCCCATAGCCGCAACAATCCAAATCCCAACGCGATCAGCCATCGCGCAAGTCGTCCTTCGATCTTCAACTTTTCTTGCGTTTCGCCGAGGCGCTTTTTTCTGCCCAGCGATATGCCGCGGGATTTGGCAGGCCTATCTGGTCAAGAATGCGCCATACGACTGTGTCCACGACAGCGTTGAGCGACGATGGCCGGCTGTAAAATGAGGGAATCGCCGGCAAAACGACTGCTCCGGCTTCGAGCAACGTCACCACATTGCGCGCGTGAATCAGGTTCCACGGCGTTTCGCGCGGGACGACAATCAGTTTGCGTCGTTCCTTCAAGAAAACATCGGCGGCGCGCAGCAGCGCGCTGTCGCTCGCACCGGACGCGATCCGTCCCAGCGTGGCCATCGAGCAGGGAACGATTACCATTGCATCGAACCGCGCCGAGCCGCTTACGAACGGCACGTTCATGTCGTTCTCAGCGTGTTGCACGACGTCAGACGGGACCTCGAAATTATCGATCTCCTGCCTGGCGACCTGGTTAGCGTGCCCGCTCATGACGACGTGGACCTCGTGCGCGGCACGATCGATCTGCTCAAGCAATCGCTGAAGATAAATTGTGCCGCTGGCCCCCGTAGCGGCGATCACTAATTTCATACAACGTCTGTCATTTCGAGCGAATCCCGAGGCGAAGTCGAGAAATCTCTGAACAGTTGCTGCACTACAGCTCCCTCACTCGATTCGAGTAGCAGATACAGAAGACGAGTTCGTGAAGTATCATTAACACCGGGCTTCAGCCCGGTGGTTGCCACAGCAGGCGCAATCAAGCCGTTTTAACGGCTTTGTCCAGCATGCGAGTGGGGCAAGCTGTTGAAACAGCTCCACTGATCGCATCTCTATGTCGGGAAAAGAGTCAGCGGCAGACCGCCGCCATTCCCGAAAACGGAGCATTTCGAATTCACGGTTCAGCCAGGGCGTGTAACATCTGATGTAACGTTTATTCATTCAGGGAACAGAAGATAGAACGGCAGAATTAGCACAAAATCTTTGGCAGCGGAACATTCGGTTTCATTTTGCAAATTCTGCCAAAACAGGTCGGTTTGTTTTTCATGCCCAAGCACACACTGACCGGCAACATCAAACGGCACCGCGCATTTCCGTCAGTGATCCTGGGGAATCGGCGCGACGTGCTCGTTTATCTGCCGCCGGGATACCGGAGGTTTTCGCGACAACGTTATCCGGTGTTGTATTTGAACGACGGCCAAAACGTTTTCGACGCAGCGACTTCGTTTGCTGGTATTGAATGGAGCGTCGACGAAACAGCCGAACGGCTCATTCGAAGCAATCTGATCGAGCCGCTCATTATCGTGGCCGTTGCAAACGTGGGTGAGGAGCGCATTCACGAATATGCGCCGACGCCGGGGATCATCGACACGAATGCAAAACGGAAGAGACGCAGCAAAGGCCGCGCGCCTGAATATGGACACTTCCTGATGGACGAGCTGAAGCCTTATATCGACTGGAAATATCGGACCAAGCCCGAGCCGGAATTCACGGCTTTAGGTGGCTCATCGCTTGGCGGTCTGGTCACGCTTGCCATCGGCATCTTGTACCCGGAGATATTCCGCAGAGTACTGGTGATGTCGCCTTCAATTTGGTGGGATGATTTCGCAGTTTACCGGCTCGTGGATTCCATCGAGCAAAAACCGCCCTTAAAGATCTGGCTGGACACCGGCACCGCCGAGCCGGGTTGGGAACGAGCCCGCGAACTGTGCAATCGACTGATAGAAAAGGGCTGGAAACTGCACAAGAATATCGAGTACTTGGAAGTGCAGGGCGCCGATCACAGCGAAGGTGCGTGGGCTGCACGCGTCGAACCGGCGCTGCGATTTTTGTTCCCGCCAATGAGATAAAAATTCGACCAACCAACATCAAAACTCCAAAGAAGCTCGGCTATCCAAGCTTTAAATCCACATGCATGCGCTTGCAGATTTCTGATTGGCTCTTCCATGAGTTGTTGGAGCCTGGACTTTGGTGCTTCCTACCTTTCGACCGGCGGCACCGGTGCAGGGTTCGGCGGCAGCGGTTCCGGAGGCGGCGCAGGTGCGGGCGGGCTTGGCTTCGGCGGCGGATTCTCTGGCATCTTACTCTTCCAAGACAATCGCCCTCACTGCAGCGGCTTGCCGTAAACCTGATACACGCGAACGAAGCCGCCGACAAAGTCCCAGTCTTTCTGGTACGAGAAACTGCGGGTGTGCGGAGACCAGGTAAGCTCGCGAGGCGATTCTGGATGGTTCGGATCGTAAACTAAATAGCGTTCCACACCGGGATTGGGAGAAAACGATTTTCGCTTATAGATCAACACGGAGTGATTGATGGTGAACCGGGGATAAGTTGTAAGAAATGCGATGAATAACTCGCCGCGCGCCAACGCCGCATTCAACCGAGCGTGAGTTTTTTCCTGGTAGCCGGTACCGTCTTGAAACATCATCCGGGCATTGCTGATCCGAAAGTAACTGGGCCAACCATGACCGATATTTAGTTGCACGAGCTCGCGATGGGCCTTGCTCATTTCCTTCAAGTCTCTGTATCCCGGAAAGATAATTCGTTGATTTTCCGACAACGGCTCTGCCCAAGCCGCCTGGCGTGTCACAGCGCGAATGCGAGCCGCCAGCGACGCGTCATCCAGGCGAGTACTTTGCGGCTCGAACCGCGCGAATTTCTTAAATTGCGTGGCTGTCCGGCACATCACGAAACAATGGCGATTGTAAGCATCCTTCTTCACTGCCGAGCCTCTGCGCAAAGAAGCATGGCCTTCGTGATATTCGAATACGGTTTGATTGGCGAAATCAAACGTGTCGCGATCGAAACGGAAATTCGACTCGGCGACGGTGGCTTGCGCCGCTGTCGCAGTAGCCACTGCAGTGAGCCAGCAAATACCCGCTGTTTTCCCCAAACTGCCGAACATCACATCAAGAGCGGATGGGAAGCGTTGACGCTTTTCTCTCCTGCGAAAACACCCAAACGCCGAAACTTTTGATACCTTTTTTCCAACAGTTCGGGAATTGCAACCTTGGAAAGGCGCTGCAAAGTCTGACGCAGCGCTGTGCCGAGGTTTGCGGCGACGAAATCATAATCCCGGTGCGCGCCGCCCTCCGGCTCGGAGATAATCTCGTCCACGACTTCGAGTTTCAACAGATCCTGCGCGGTCAACTTCAGCGCTTCAGCCGCTTCGGCAGCATGCCGCCGATCTCGCCATAAAATTGCCGAACACGCCTCTGGGCTGATGACAGAGTAATATGCGTTTTCCAGGATCATCACGTGATCTGCAACCCCAATGCCAAGGGCACCGCCCGATCCGCCCTCCCCGATCACTGCCGCAACGATTGGCGCGCGTAGTTTCATCATTTCACGAAGATTCACCGCAATCGCTTCCGAAATGTGGCGCTCCTCCGATCCGATGCCGGGAAAAGCGCCAGGGGTATCGATTAACGAAATCACCGGGATGCCAAATTTCTCGCCAAGTCGCATCAGGCGCAACGCCTTGCGATATCCCTCGGGATGGGCGCAGCCAAAGTTGCGCATGAGGTTTTGTTTAGTGTTGCGTCCTTTCTGGTGGGTGATGACGACGCAAGGCTGGCCGTCGAGCATCGCCAAACCACACGGCATGGCGCGATCGTCGGCAAAGTGGCGATCGCCGTGCAATTCAACCCAGTTTGTAAAACATCGCTCGATGTAATCGAGAGCAAATGGCCGCTGTGTGTGTCGCGCGATTTGGACGCGTTCCCACGCCGTCAGATTGCCGTAAATCCGGCGACAGGTTTCCCGAAGCTTTGTCTCCAGCTCTTTTATTGCCGGATCGAGATCAACGTCGTGCTTGTCGGAATGATCTCTCAAGTCTTCCAACCGCCGTTCGAGATCGAAGATCGGCCTTTCAAAATCCAGCGGGTGCCATTCCATGAGCGGTAATGCGATAAAGCGTCAAAGGGTTAAGGTTGAACCGTCAAGGCGTCAAGTAAGCGCGTCGCGCGGGCGCGTCGACGAACCACGGTTCGATATTAATCAATAATGGTGACCGGCGTCTGCTTGTTCACAAGGCTGCCGAGTTCTTCCAGATCGGTGGCCGCAAGGCCAAGCCCGATCGGCGGTGGCGGCTGGCCGAGATTTGGATGGGCTCCATCGGGCATCGAATAAAGAGTGTAACCCGAGGCGCCGGCAATCCGGATCCATTTGGTGCTCGCAAGGTATTCCTTGCTACCCAAGCCCACGCGTTTTCCATCTTTCCAAGCCATTGTCTCCGCCACCTTTGCTGTGATCTTCGACGGCTGTTTGGGCGGTAACTTTGCTTCGCGGACATGATACTGCTTGAAGAACGCGCCGTGGTTCAAAAGCGTAACCATATTGGCCTTGCGTTGAATGACCATCGAGAACTCCGGATGGGAAATCAGCAGCTTCTCGCCGATGTGCAACATGGTCCCACTCATGTTGTTCATGCGCATAATGAGCTCCGGTGTCGTTTTGAGCTTGCGCGAAATTTTCGCCAGAACGTCTCCGGATTTTACAATGTATTCGATCTTTTCCGGAGAGGGATGGCGCGATAGCAGGATGTCAACATTCAGCTCGCCGAGCATATCGCGTGCTTCGTCGATGTGTTTTCCGGAGGGATATTTTTGGATGAACGCGATGAGCGCATCGCGCGCCTCGGTCAACTTACCTTCCTGTCGGAGCTGCGCGGCTGCCTGGAATTCCGGCAGGCTTATGTCCGGCGCCGGTGGCGGAGTCACTTCGCCACGCTGTTCCTTTTTCACGGCGATTTCCTCTTTGACAAACGTGTTGTAGCCGAACCAGGCGGCGCCCCCGAAGATCGCCAGGGCAAGTACGAGGACGAAAAGCCATCTCATGAGCACACCTCTGCGCCTCTGGGTGACAGTCGAAAATCGGCGTTCCTGTGGGTGGACAAGACGCTACAAAAAGAATCCATCAAAAGAACAATCGTGTGCGACGACTTAAGCGCCCGCAGACCAATGGGTGGTTACGAGGCTTCCGTGCTTGATTCGCCGCCGGGAAAGAAGCGATGCCAGAGCCTGCCAATCGTGGGCTCTTCGCTGTTGCTCCAGGTAAAATGACAGTCCTGGCAGTAAAACTCCTTGGGGATAATTTTCATGGCGCAAAGCAAGGCAACCAGCGCCGGTGTCATAAATTTTCGGGTCATCTGCGGATATTCGATATTGGAAGAGCTGCATTGCGGACATCGAATTAAGGCAGCGGAAATGTCCGGGTCAGTAGCCTCCCATTCCACCATGAGGTCCAGGGCCTTTTCAAAATCGGCGTCTTCGACCATGACTTTCGCATTCGCCTGCGGACGAGACATGAATCCGACCTGTTGCAGCTGCGCCTCGTTGTGAATGTCGGCTTGGATGCCGACATCGTTAAAACGTCGTTTCAGCTGGCGCGCTTTGGCCGGTTCATTGAAGGTCGCGATCGTCACCATAAATTTTTCTCGAATACGCAGCCGCGCATCGCTGATGAAACATCAAATCCCGATCGTGCGCAAGATTTCGCGCAAGACGTAGCCGACTCCCCACTGGACGCATGGTTCTCACGTCCAATTCGCCGTAGCGCGACGGCTAGGCTCCCGGCGGAAACCATTTGTAGAGTATCAAATAAACGACCACGCCTGTAATCGATACGTACAGCCAAATCGGCATGGTCCAACGCGCGACGCGGGTATGGCGATCCCATCGACGACGAATAACCTGAACGAGTGTGATGATCACAAGCGGCAAGGTCACAATTGCCAGAAGAATGTGCGAAGCGAGCATCGGGAAGTAAACCGCGGCAATCCAGCCGGTGTATCCGGAAGATTTTTCACCGACCCGTGCGTGGTAAATGATATAACCAACCAGAAAACAAGTTGAAGAAAGCACGGCAGTGATCATGCACGCCATGTGACGCCGCCATTCACCGCGCCGGATGAAGTACCAGCCCATGGCAATAAACATGGTGCTGATCAAATTAAACGACGCGTTGAGGGCGGGCAGATCGGCGGTTGAAATCACGTTGAAGCGTTGAACCGTTAAGTTGGTCTGCCGCTTCAACACTGCAACGCCTTAACGACGACGCATGCCCGCTGTCCTTGAACCCTTGCCGGTCCGCCGTTCCACCAAGTATCAACAGCGGATGCGCAGGCACAGAATCGGCCGCGCTATGGTGCGTCTGATAATTTTCGGCGTGGTTGTTGGCACGGTGGGCGGCGGCTATTACCTGGCCCGGCGCGGATTTGGACGTGAATGGCGCTACGTAGTCGTAGAGGAATTGCATAAACGCGGTGTCGAAGCCTCCATCGGTCGGCTAACGCTGGACCCATTCCGTGGTCTCGTCGCAAGGAGCGTAAGAATTTTCGATTATAAGAATCGCGAAAACACGCTGGCGCTCATCAATGAGGTGTCGCTCGATATCAATTACGCTGCGCTTTTTAATAATGAGCCCTTCCTCAACGCGCTCGACGTGCGCGACGCTCAAATCACTCTTCCGCTCAGGGCAGCTGCTGGAAAAGGCGAGAAAGTTCGCCTCACGAATTTCCGCGCGCACATTTATTTTCCGCCGGAACAAATTTACGTCAGCCAGGCGGAGGGAATCTTATGCGGAATTCGAATTTCGGCGACGGGACAGTTGATCAAGCGCAAGGACTATCAGCCGTCGGCGGTGCTTTCAGCTGAGGAATGGCAACGGCGCGTATCGATCGCTGAGCGCGTGGTGAATGAATTACAAAAATTGAATTACCCGGCTGAGCTTCCATCGTTGCAGTTGAAGTTCAGTGGAGACATCGCGGAAATGGAAAAGGCGCGTGTGGAAGCCACACTGCGTGGCGAACGATTGCAACGCGGGACCTACGAAATCAGAGGTTTGTCTGCGTCTGCCGAATGGAATCGTCAGCACCTGGACATCTCACATTTCGAATGGAGCGACAGCAAGGGCAGTTTTGCCGCGCGGGCTGATTGGAATCAGGACACCAACAGCGTCAATTTCCAACTGCGTAGCGGCGTCGACGTAAGAAAATTCCTCGATGCGTTTGGCATGGGCGAGCCGCTGGCGGCAATCGAGTTCCACGCGCCGCCCCTGGTCGAAATCTTTGGATCGCTGAATCTGCAGGCAGATCGATTCAGGCCAGATGTGATCGGGCATGCAGTCTTTGGCGAGTTCACATACAAAAATGTGCGTTTCTCCGATCTGGCTGCTGATTTCTCGTGGGACGGCGAGCGAACGTTTGTGCGCAACCTGCGAATTCGCCACCAAATCGGTGAGGTCCGAGCTGACCTGCTCGACGCCCCGGGCGATTTCCGGCTGAACATTGAGAGCACCATATCGCCAGCGGCCATTCGCGGACTTCTTCCACAGGAATTGAGCGAGTTTATGAGAGAGTGGGAATGGCAACAGCCGCCGGCGATTCGTCTCGCAATCCGGGGCGGCAATCGCAAACCGGAAAATTGGCAGGGCGACGGAAAAATCAGTCTGGGTCGCAGCCGATTTCGCGGCGCATGGATGAATAGCGCCAGCGCGACTATTCGTTTCGCAGATGGCGCGCTCACGTTCGAGGACGTTCACGTGATGCGCGACGAAGGCGCGGGCGCAGGCAATTTTATTTATGACTTTAAGAAACACGAGGTCCGCGTCTCGGACATCAAAAGCTCGTTAAACCCAGCGGAAGCGATCTTCTGGATAGACCCAAAGATGTCGAAAACGGTGGCGTCGTTCAAATTCCGCCGGCCGCCGAACATCATCGCCAATGGTATTTATCAATTTCGTGGCGGCAAAGACACGCGTCTGGAGATCAAAGCCGATGGCGTCAATGGAATGGACTACGTGTTTCTTGGCAAGACGCTTTCTTTCGACCATGTCTCGGGCCGATTGCTTTTCACCCGCGATCGATTGCAAATTCTCGATTTTCGCGGTGACATCTTTTCCGGCGCGCTGCGCGGAAGCGCCGACATTTCACTGGTGCCAAACAATCCGCGTTATCACGCCACGCTCACGCTGCAGGACGTCGACTTCCCTCGCCTGACGAATCTGTACTTCAGCTACTATCACTATCGCAGTGTGCGCGGACAGTTGAGCGGCACATACGATTTCGAGGGTTTTGCAACCGACGCACGCAAGATGATCGGCGTCGGAAAAGTGGCTGTCGCCAACGGCGATGTATTTGCGATCCCTGTTCTCGGGCCGATTTCAGAAATTCTAAACCGCGTCGTGCCTGGTATCGGCTACAGCATCGCGCGCGATGCCAGCACAAAATTTACGGTCAAGAATGGAATCATTAACACTGATGAGTTCGACGTCTCGGGGCAACTTTTCAGCGTGATTGGCCACGGAGATGTTTATTTTCTCGATGATAAAATCGATCTTGACGTGCGCATCAGCGCGAAAGGGCCGGGTATCGTGCTCACGCCGGTTTACAAGCTCTTCGAATATAAGGCCGAAGGCAGTTTAAAAAAACCCAACTGGCACCCCAAGATCTTCTAGGTGAAGAGAAACGAGACAGTGAAACGGGGAAAGGGCCAGAGGGCGGCTTCGCCGACCCGGCGGTTCGCCGATTCGCCGCCTCGTCCAATCCTTCTTGGCGCCCACATGTCGATCCGTGGTGGCGCGAGCATCGCAATCGAGCGCGCACGATCGATCCAATGCAGTGCGATGCAAATTTTCGTCAAGAACAACATGCAATGGTTTGCGCGACCACTGACGCGGGAAGAAATCTGCGCCTTCCTCAATCATGCACAGCGCCGCGAAATGTTATCCGTTTTTGGGCACGCCAATTACCTCATCAATCTCGCGGCCACGAACCCGCAATTTCGTGCGAACTCCATTCGCGCTTTGGCAGAGGAACTTATCCGTGCCGATCAATTTGAATTGCCATTTCTGGTGGTGCACCCTGGCGCGCACCTGGGAGCAGGCGAAGAAGCCGGGCTCGAAAGGATCGCTGAATCGATTGATTGCGTATTCGCTGTACTGCGAAAAATCAAGACGCGGCTCGCGCTCGAGACAACCGCCGGGCAGGGATCATGCCTCGGCAATAAATTCGAGCACCTCGCGTATATCATCAGCCGTGTGCGCGAACCGGAGCGGCTATGTGTTTGCCTCGATACTGCGCATGTGTTCGCCGCAGGCTACGACATCAGCAGTGAATCCTCGTTCCGAAAAACATCGCACGAATTCGATCGCGTGATCGGGCGCGATCGCCTCGTCGCTATTCATCTAAACGACTCCAAAACGCCCCGTGGCTCACGTGTTGATCGACACGAACACATTGGCAAGGGCCGGATTGGTCTCGACGCCTTCCGCTTTATCATGCGCCATCCGCGTTTTCGCAAAATCCCGAAGGTGCTTGAAACGCCGAAAGGGAAAGACTTGCGCGAAGACGTTATGAACCTCAAGACGTTGCGTATCCTGGCAGAAAAATAATGACGAAGCACGAATGACGAAGGACGAAACAAATCCGAATACTCACTTGACGAAAATCTGCTCGATCGCTCTTTAGTGATTCGGGTTCCGTCATTCCTTCGCCATTAGACATTCGTCATTCACTTGATGAGGCGAATCGTCATCGGATAGCGGTAGAACTTGTCTTCGCTCGCTTGGATTGAAGCAATGATCACGAAGACAAGGTTCAGGATGTGCAGAATGAACAGTATTACAAAACCGACGAGGACCAGGCAAAGAACGCCAGCGATGACGTTATAGATCAACATGGAAATTTGGAAGTTCAACGATTCCTTTCCGTGCTGATCGATTTCGGGTGAATCGTTCCGTTTAGCGAGCCAAATTATTAACGGTCCAAGAATGTGACCGGCCCACGGCACGAAAAATCCGGCCAGCGCGCTAGCATGGCAAAGTACATTCCAGATCCGAACGTCGGAAGCGGTTTTGGATTCATTCATATTTGACCTTTGGGTTGGCTGCAATCAGGACTGCTCGGTTGCGAGTTGGAGAGCAAGCAAAAAGATCAGGCGGCTGCTTTCACACGCTCTACGTGAGCGCCGATCTCGCTCAGTTTTTCGTCGAGTCCCTCGTAACCGCGGTCAATGTGATAGACTCGACTTACTTCCGTTACTCCCTCAGCTTTCAGGCCAGCGAGCACCAGTGCGGCCGACGCGCGCAGGTCACTTGCCATCACAGGCGCTGCGAACAGGCGGTCCACTCCTTCAATTACGGCAGTCGCACCTTCCAACTGAACTTTCGCGCCCATGCGTTTTAGTTCGGCGACATGCATGTAACGCTGCGGGAAAACATTTTCCGTCACGGAACTGGTGCCTCTGGTAGTTGAGAGCAAGGCGCACATCTGCGCTTGCATGTCAGTAGGGAAACCGGGATACGGCTGGGTTGCCAACTCCAGCGCAATGGCCTGGCCATTGGGCAGGATTGAAATCGCTCGGTCCTGAACATCGATAGTGTAGCCGCATCGCGCCAATGCATCGGTCACAGCGCGGACGTGCTCCGGCTCTACCCGTTTAACCGTTACTCCCTTTCCTGCAATTGCACCGGCGACCAAAAATGTGCCGGCCTCAATGCGATCCGGAATCACCCAGTGTTCCACGCCATGCAACTCAGACACGCCTTCGATGATGATTCGACGTGTGCCTGCGCCTTCGATCTTCGCGCCCATTTTCGTCAGGAACGTCGCCAGGTCGACGACTTCGGGCTCGAGCGCCGCGCCGTCGATAACTGTCACACCATCAGCGAGCACGGCCGCCATCATTACATTGTCAGTGCCCAGGACGGTTGGACCAAATTTGCCCTGCATGTTGACCACTGTCCCTGACAACTTCGGCGCGAAAACTTTGATATCACCGCCTTGCACGCGCACTGCGGCGCCGAGCGCTTCGAAGCCTGTCAGATGCAAATCGATTGGCCTATCGCCGATGACGCAACCACCAGGCAAGGCGACGCTGGCTTCCTTGCACCGGCCAAGCAATGGCCCAAGAACACAAACCGAAGCACGCATTTTTCGGACGACGTCGTAAGGGGCAACCGAGTGCACCTTTTCAGCCGTGACACTTACAGTGCCGCTGGCGCGCTCTACCTGCGCGCCCAGATGAGTGAGAATTTGCAGCATGTAGTTTGTGTCGCTGAGATCCGGCACCCCGTGAACAATACAAGGTTCTCGGGTTAGCAACGTGGCCGCCAGGATTGGCAACGAGGAATTCTTTGAGCCACTCACCTTAATGGAACCGGAGAGCGGATAGCCGCCATGAATGAGGATCTTATCCATACTGTGCGAACAGGAACCGTGTTACACCCGAGTAATCGTTTTTTGAAGCAATATCGTGGTATTTTTTTTCCGCCAAGACCGAAAGAAGCGCCTCGCCTTGGCCGATGCCAATCTCGAGCGCCAGCAACCCACCGGGCTGAAGGCGCGCCGGTGCCTGCGCGATGAGTTCGTCCACGATTTCATCGCCGCGAGGGCCGGCAAACAGTGAAGTCTCCGGATCGTGTAAAACCTCTCGGGACAGCGCGTGGCGAGCTTCTGTGGAGACGTAAGGAAGATTGGCAACGACGAGATGGAAGTGTCCATCAACATTTTTAAGGAGATCGCTTTTCACAAACCGGACCCGATCTGCCAGATTTAGCCTCGCGGCATTCTCTTGCGCCAGCGCGAGCGCTGCGTCTGAAATGTCCACGGCGAGAATCTTCGCCTGGGACAATTTAGCGGCCAGACTGAGGGCGATGACTCCGCTGCCGGTTCCTACATCCACGATGCGCGCATTCGAAAGTTCGGATTCGAAATCAGAAATCAACAGCTCGACCAGTTGCTCCGTCTCCGGGCGCGGAACCAGTGCTCGCCGGTCGCAGAGAAAAGTGAGTCCGCAGAATTCCACGGTCCCGAGAAGATGTTGAAGTGGCTCGCCTTCAGCGCGACGTCTCACCAATTCACGCAAGGGCGCAAGCTCCGATTCATTCAGTTTGCGATCGAATTCGAGATAAAGTTCAATCCGTTTGCGCTGGAGCGCATCGGCAAGCAAATGCTCTGCGTTCAGCCGCGGATTTTCGATGTTGTGCTTCTGGAAATACACAGTCGTCACTTGCAGCACTTCGAGCACGGTCATGCGTCCTAAATTACGCGGGATTGCAAGTTCTCAGGGCATCGAGGGCTGCGAAGCCGTCGTTCCTTGAGTTGCTGATTCTTGCAAACGTTCAGAGACGTCAGCGGCTTGCAGCGCCCTGATCAATTCGCCCAGATCGCCATCCATCACGCGATCCAAATTATATAGCGTCAGGCCGATTCGATGGTCCGTGACGCGGTTCTGCGGAAAGTTGTACGTGCGAATTTTTTCTTCGCGTCCGCCGGTGCCGATCTGACCCCGCCGTTGCGCGCTGTATTTCTCTGCTTCTTCCCGCTGCCGTCGCTCGAGCAAACGCGCCCGCAAAATCGATAGCGCCCTTTCCTTATTCTTGAGCTGACTACGGCCATCCTGACAGCGAACAATCAGGCCGGTGGGAATGTGCAGCACCTGGACGGCTGAGTCTGTGGTGTTCACGCCCTGCCCCCCTGGACCACCAGCGCGCGAAACTTCGATGCGTAAATCTTCCGGTTTCAATTCAATGTCGACATCCTCCGCCTCCGCCAACACGGCGACTGTTGCCGTGGATGTATGTATGCGACCCTGCGCCTCAGTAGCAGGCACTCGCTGTACACGATGAACCCCGCTTTCGTAACGCAGCTTTCGAAACACCGATTCACCGGAAACTCGAAACACTGCGTCCTTCAATCCGCCGAACTCCGACGCGCTCGATTCGAGATCTTCGGTTTTCAGGCCCGCAGATTCTGCGTAACGATGATACATGCGACACAGATCAGCTGCGAAAATCGCCGCTTCGTTTCCGCCCGTTCCAGCCCGAATTTCCACGATCGCGTCGCGCTCTTCGTTTTCATCAGCGGGCAGCAAACCGATTTGAATGTCACGTTCCAGATCGCTTACCCGCTTTTCGAGCTCCGGGATCTCGTCATCAGCCATTGCGGCGATTTCAACATCCCGTGACGTCGCCAGCTCACGGTTGTCGTCCAACTGCTTGCGTGCTGATTCGAGCTCATCCCACTTCGCCAGAAGTTGCTTAACGTTCGCGTGCTCACGCATGATTTCGCCCGCGCGCTGGCGATTGGAAAAAAGTGCCGGATCGGCGATATCGCTCTCGAGTTCTTCGAAACGTTTTCGCCTGAGTTGGATAAGGGTATTCAAGTCCATGGACAGTGTGGCGGCGGCTGTGTCAGCCGCTAAACCAAGGCGTTCGCCGCGGCGAACGCCTCTACAACGAGCTAAGCCTTTTTGGGAGCGCGAGCCGCTTTGGTGCTACCGTAACGCCGCGCAAATTTCTCTACTCGTCCGGCGGTATCGATAAACTTTTGTTCGCCCGTGAAAAATGGATGACAAGCGGCACAAATACCGATCTTGATATCGCGCCGAGTAGAGCGCGTGTGATACACGACGCCACATGCGCACACGATATCCGTCTCGTAATATTCTGGATGGATGCCGGATTTCATCTTCGAAGCGGAGCGCCGAATCTAATCGTATGAGGGAGCGTGCGCAAGGTTTGAAATCGACCGACCCGTTGCTTGATGCGTGGCGACAAATGCTGGGCCGCGCCAGATTCGCGCCTGCCATTCTCGATACAAAAGGAGAGGTCCTTCGGAATTTTGCGGATATAGAAGAGCGCGCCCGCGAGTTCGAGTTGACCTTCGAATCATTCGATCCGGGATCTGTTGTCGCTGTTCAGATCGGAAACCATGAAGATTGGCCATCGATATTGATTGCATGCCTTCGCAGGCGGCTCGTCGTTTTACCATTGGAGAAGTCGATCAGTGATCAGCAACGCGACGCGGCTCTGGAGCTTTGCAAAGCGACGGCCATTGTGTCGGCGGCGTCCAGCGGAAACTGCATTGAGGTGGCTCGGCTGAAGACAGCCGACGCTGCAATCGAATGGCGCGAAAGCTCGCCATTGCTACTGAAGCTTACTTCCGGTACGACGGCGGCGCCGCGCGCAATTCGGTTTCGCAGTTACCAGCTACTGGCCGATTGCAATCAGATTTGCGACACAAAGGGAATTACGGACGCGGATCTGAATTTTGCCGTAATTCCGGTATCGCACTCCTATGGCTTCAGCAATTTGCTGACGCCACTGATCGCGCGTGGCGTTCCGATGGTCTTAAGCCGCGACAGGACGCCGCGCGCGGTGCTCGATGATCTTACGAAAACAAACGCAACAGTGTTTCCAGGAATGCCGGTGTTTTACCAGGCGTTCTGTGAAATGGAAAATGTCCCGGCACTTGCACAGCTGCGCCTGTGCATTTCTGCAGGCGCGCCGCTGTCGACCGCGGTCGCAAACAAATTCGCCGAGAAATTTAATCTGAAAATTCACTCGTTTTACGGCGCCTCCGAATGCGGCGGAATCTGTTACGATCGAGACGCCACAACCGACACGCAGAATTTTGTTGGCCAAGCGATGAAAGGCGTCACTGTTGAAATGCTCGATCCGAGCGCGCCCTCCACCCGGATCCGCGTGCGTAGCGCCGCTGTGGGCGACGGTTATTTCCCGGCACCCGACAATGAAAAGTTGGGCAATGGCGTTTTCGTGCCGGATGATTTGCTGACCCATGAGAGGTCGGGCTTCCGGATCGTTGGCCGGATCTCCGACGTGATCAATGTCGCGGGCAAAAAAGTGAATCCGGTGGAAGTAGAAGCGCAGTTGCTTCGTTGCGCTGGCGTGCGGGAGGCAGTCGTGTTCGGTCGGGAATCGGCATTGCGCAACGAAGAAGTAGCTGCATGCGTCGTAGCGTCACCGCACGTGAGTGAAGGTGATTTGCTCCGTTTCTGCCGAGGTGTGCTGAGCAGTTGGCAGGTGCCGAAGCGGATTTTTGTCGTTGATGCAGTTCCGGTGAATGAGCGCGGCAAGATCAGCCGGCGCGATCTGGCTCAGCGGTTCTCAGGGTTCCAAGGGAGTTCTTCGTTGCGAACTTTGGGTTATTGATTAAGCCTAGAGATGGCGTTTGCTTAACCCAAAGGAATACGCATGCCGGAATCACACGGCCACCCCAGGTCACTGGAAGCTCAAATGGAACATTCGAACAGGGAAGAGCGAGAACAGGCAGACACTCCGCCTGCTCCCGAAGAGGAGGAATCTGTG
>DATBDJ010000025.1:0-6331 GCA_036269995.1 Candidatus Udaeobacter sp. | reverse complement strand
CCGGCAGTCGCGCCAGTTCTCAATCAATTTAGAGATTTTTTCGGGCGCGATCAGCGGCAGAGGTGATTGGTTTTTCAGAGTCGGCTCCGCTTCGAAATCGTAGAGCATCGGCAACAACTCATCGACACTCGGCTCCAAAACTTTCAGATGATCTGGGCGGCTCCAGTGCGGCAAAGCGGCGATGGTTAAACGCGGAACAAGCCCATGAATCCGCTTGAGTGCAGCGGCGTAATCCCAAAGCAACCGGTCCGGAGCATCGTAATCGAGCTGCAACTCGTCGCTTTTGGCGATCGCAACAGACAAATTGCTGAGCAGCGCCGTGATCGACGGCTCGGAAAACGGCTGACGTTCGTGCGAAACGAGTCGCACCACCTGCACGAAACGAATGCGCGCGGCACCTGGTGATGGAAAAGTGAAACGCGCTTTCCATCGCCACGTTGTCCCGCTGTTTTCCAGTTCGCCGACCTGCCAGTAAATGGTGTCGACGCCTTGCGCAGCCAGCTCCGCCAACTCTCCTTCGTCGAGCGGATCGTCGCGCTGCCAAGCCCAATAGCGGGTATCGTGCGCCGGCGAAACCGACGCGGTCATGTTAAAGATCAGTCCGAGCGCTAAAACTTGAAAAAGTTGCCAACTGCGACGCATGGAGCGGATGAGAACCAGCCTGACGTTGAAAGTACTTATTGCATTTCCACGGCAGGTGGAAGCTTGTTTTCAGTGCTTGAAAGGAAACGGAACAATTCACGCGTGCACTGTTAGTAATCTGGCGGCTAAGATTATTTCATGAACTGGCCACGCATTTTAGCAGCGATTGCGACGCTGATGTTGCTATCGCCGTGCGTCTTTGCGGCAAACCCATTTCTCGACGCCAAGGACGGCAACCCGGTCTCCGGGAAATTTCGCGGCACTGAATGGGGCGACGAAATTGAGCAGGACGAAATCCCGCTCACGGCCCGGGTCGTGACCACGTGCATTGCGAAGCTGCCATGGGGCGCAATTTTCAAAATTGAATTTCTCGATCTCAAATCGCGTGCACCGCATCGGCGTGAAATTAAGGCGGACTATTTTGTCGTGACCGACGACCGTATCATGCTGTTGAACGAGGAGGACAATGACGCTGCCGTGAAGAAGATTTCCGCGATGGATAAACCGCCGGGATTTGAGGCCGGCGAAATTTACGGAATCACGAGCGGCAGCTTCGACCATGAAGATGGTTTGTGGAAGACGACAATCAAATTAAAGGGCGATCTCTGCATTTACGACGCGACGCATCCCTCCGGTCATTTTAAAAAAGTCGTGTGGAAAAAAGGGCTTGGATTGGTTGAGTACGCGAGCGGCTACGGCGCGCATGCCGATGGCTACCGTCTCAAACGCACCACGAGCACGCATGCATCGTAAATTCGCGGATCCTTTCCAGATCACCTAAACAAGTTATGGAATTTCTCCTGAATTTACCGGTGCCGATTTCGTTTCTCGTGGTTTCGGCGATTCCCACCTTGTTCGCACTGGCTGGTCTTTATCTGGTGCGAAGGAAGTATTCGGCCGAAGCACTAAAGGAGAACCACGAGGTAGCAGCAATCATTTTCAACGCGTTTGGCCTGTTTTACGGAGTCATGGTGGCGTTCGTTGTATTTGTCACCTGGAGTGGATACTCCGATGCCACGAAAAACCTCGAGATGGAAGCTAACGAGGTCGCCGACGTTTTTCACAGTACGGAAGCCTTCCCCGATTCCACGCGTAAATTAATACGGCAAGAGCTCATGAATTACGCGACTTCGGTTTACAATGATGAACTGAAAAAAATGTCAGAAGGGGTGGTAAGCCTGCATTACGGAGGGGCAATGCGAAGGCTGTTAAATGCGTTCTACGACATCGATGAGAAATCGATTCCCAACAGAGAACTCTATGCTGAGACCTTAACGCGGTTGAACAATCTCGCTGAATATCGCCGCCTTCGAATATTTGCAGGAAACGATACCGTGCCGTCAGCCATCTGGCTGGTGTTACTTGTAGGCGGTGTATTCACGGTTTCGTTTACATTTTTCTTTGGGATGAAGAACATTAAGGCGCAATACCTGATCACGACTACGCTCACGGTGACGATCACGTTGATTTTGTTTTTGATCTACGTCCTTGACCATCCATTTACAGGGACGAGCAAGATCAGCACGGACCCGCTGAAAGACGTCATGGAGATAATGCAAAAGGACCAGGCGACCTCTTAGTGCCACACACAATGCGCGGATCTTCGCGCATTCGCGCTTCTGTTTTCCAGCGCTTTGACGCTCGCTGAAGGTTAACGCCGTTTTTTCTTGGGCAGTTTCTTCCGCTTGGTTTTGGCGAGCTTGCGCAGCTCGCTTTGGCTCATTGAGCTAGCCATTTTGCGGGATGGCCCTTTGAGGGACGACTTCGAGCGCTTGCCGCGCTTTGCCGCAAGGGCAGCTCCAGCAGCCATCTGTTGTTTCTTCGATTTTGCTGGCATACAAATAATTTCGCATTGAAGGCGCATTTCGGTTCTATCAGGTGATCTCAAGAAGCCGCGAGGCCCAAGCGCGTGTCTGAGTCGAAGCAGGCTGTCATTAACACCTCGCTTCAGCGAGGTGATTGCCGGCATATGAGCGAAACCGCTTTAGCGGTTTTCTATCGTCGGAATAAAACCGTTAAAAACGGTTAGCGTGATCGTACCTCGAGTGGCAGCCAGCTGAAGCAGGGTGTTATTGCGAAGCTTTGCGCCAGAAAAGATACACAGGCACACCAGTCAACACGATGAGCATTCCAATTCCTGAAGTCGCTGGTGCAAGAAATGCCAGGTCCACAACAAGCAGACCGGCGAGCACAATCGAAACCACCGGCACGACCGGATAACCCCAGGTGCGATAGGGGCGCTCTGCATTCGGTTTTTTCTGTCGCAAAATAATCAAAGCGCCAATCATCAGAAGGTAAAAAACTAAATCCGCCGACACGATGTATTCGAGCAGTTGGTTGTAAACGTTGCCGTAGCTTACTTCATGCGTCTGAGCGTCGATTGTCACTGTGCGGGGCAATGTGAGCAATGCTGTCCAAATTCCCTGCGCCACCAGAGCCGCCGCGGGAACATGAAAACGATTTGTGGTGGCAATTTTTTGAAAGAACAATCGATCGCGCGCCATGGCGTAGTAAACGCGCGCACCAGAGAGGATCAGGCCGTTATTGCAACCGAACGTGGAAACCATGATGGCTGCAGCCATGCACATTGCACCGGGATGGCCGAACACTGCATTCATCATCGCCACGGCTACGCGATTCTGCGGCGCGTGCTGGATGTCGTGAAACGGCAGCACTGCCAAATAAGCAAGATTGGCTAACAGATAAAGAATGACCACGATGCCGCAGCCACCCACGAGCGCGCGCACCAGATTCTGTCCCGGATCGCGCACTTCGCTGCCGACGAAGGTGATGTTTGTCCAAGCCGTCTGGGCAAAAAGCGGGCCCACCATCGATCTTCCAAAAAGCAGCGTGAGAGCCAGCCCGCCGATGAATGCGAAGCCGGGCTGCGCGGCCTGCGGGCTCCAGCCGTTGGCCACCGAATCCCACCAGGACGAGCTCAGGGCGGCACAGTCGGCTTTCCAGCCTAACGACAAACCAATAATAACCACAGCAGCGAGCGCGGCCGTTTTTGCAAAGGTGAATGTGTTCTGAATTATTTTCCCCACTTCCAAGCCGCGCGTGTTGCTCCACGTCAGCGAGGCAATCAGCGCAATCGCGACGAGTTGTTCACTGGACAAACTAATCGCGTATCCGCCGAACGAGATCGGCGCGATCAGATAATTGTCTGGCGAAACCGATCGGACAAAAACGCCGAGAAATTTGGCAAAGGCGATCGCTACCGCAGCGATTGTGCCGGTTTGAATCACGAGAAACAAAGTCCAGCCGTACAAGAACCCGATCGAGTGGCCGTACGCTTCGCGCACAAAAACATAAACGCCGCCTGCTCGCGGCATCATGGTCGCAAGCTCCGAACAACAAAGCGCGCCGGTAATCGTCAACAAACCGGCGATCGCCCACGCGAGCAATAACCAGCCGGGCGCACCGCTTAATCGCGATGATTCCGCAGAGGTGATAAAGATGCCCGAGCCGATCATCGAGCCAATGACGATCATTGTGGCGTCGATCGGTCCAAGCGCGCGGACTAAGCCGGTCGCTTCGCTCTGATTGCCAACCTTGTCGCTCATTGTTTCGTAAAAGGCGCCGCCAGTTTCGCAAAAGGCGATCGAACGTGCTGGCGTTTGATTCTGTCATGTTGAGCGCAGCGAAACATCTCTGGCCCGCTTGGTGCCGGCTGCCAGCGCGGATCTAATCTGAGATTCTCCCCTCCGCTCAGAATGACAAACCCCTCATGGGCGGCTCTGGGGTGCGCTAATTGTGACGCCTTCACGTTCAAGTTGTGTTCTTAATTCACGCGCGAACTCGACCGCGCCCGGCGTGTCGCCGTGAACGCAGATTGTTTCGCCGCGCACATCCACATCGCGGCCTTCGACGGAGCGCACTTTGCCCTCGCGCAACATTCGCACGACGCGCTGAGCGGCTTCTTTCGGGTCATGAAGCAAGGCATCAGGTCGCGTGCGCGGAACCAGCCATCCGTCGTTCAAGTAATTGCGATCTGCAAAGACTTCGCGTGCGATTTGCAACTCATGTCTCTCGCCGGCGCGCGCAAGCTCGCTCTTGTCCGGCGCAAACAAGAGCAACTTCGGATCGACCGATCCGATGGCGCGAGCGATTGCATCGGCAAGTTGTGAGTCGCGGACGGCCATGTTATAGAGCGCGCCGTGCGGCTTCACATGGTTCGGTTGCACATCCAGGGCAGAGGAGATTGCTTGAAAGATGCCGAGTTGATACGCCACCGCATCCAGCACTTCCTGGTCCGCTACGTTTAATTCCTTTCGTCCGAAATTTTCGCGATCGAAAAAACTTGGATGCGCCCCGACGGCCACGCCGCGCTCCTTCGCCGCACAAATAGCGGCATGCATGGTGTCGGAATCGCCAGCGTGAAAACCGGTTGCGATATTTGCCGAGCTGATCAGCTCAAACAGTTCGGCATCATGTCCAGAGCCTTCACCGAGATCGGCATTAATATCGACTGAGAGATTCACGGGTTGCGCAAACTGAGTCCAATACGAAACCGTTCCAGCGTCCGCTCCCGCAGCAGCAACAGCTGGTGAGCATCACCGAGCGACACTTCTGAAAAACGGACGCGGTCGCCAGCGCGAAGCTGTGCTGCCATGGGCTGGTCGACAGTGATCACGTGGGCGATTTTCGGATAGCCACCGATGGTTTGGCAATCTCCCAAAAGCAGAATCGGCTGGCCGTTTGGTGGAACCTGGATTGTACCCGGCGCGACGCCTTCCGAAATAAGATCGATATTGTCGACGCGAGACAATTCAGGGCCAGTCAACCGCACGCCCATCCGATCGGAATCAGGGGAAACGGCAAATTCGTGATTCGTGAATCGTTCAATCGTTTCATCGTTAAATCGCTTCCAATCCGCGCCTCGGATGAAACGCAACGTCGGATCGGGTTTTGCTGGGCTCACCCAATTGTGGGGTGCGGTCCAGGAGGAAATAGTTGTAGCCGGGATCGGTGATTCCGGCCGAGCGCCAAGCGACAGAATATCTCCGTCACGAAGTGCTCTGCCCTCAACGCCACCAAAATTTGCTCGGAAATCCGTAGAACGGCTATGCAGAACAATTGGCACGTCGAATCCGCCGGAAACCCCCAGCCATGCTCTGCAACCAACTTGAGCGCGACTGAATTTCAGTTCGTCACCGGCTTGCAAATTCGCGACATGGCCAGCTGGCAATGGTTGTGATCCAGTCCGAACGTCGAATTCTCCGCCACACCAGGCGACGATTCGTTCGTCATTAAATCGCAACTGCAAATCGCCAAGCGTAATCTCAAGTCCCGCCGCGCCTTCATCATTGCCGACGAGCATGTTTGCTACGCGCAACGCAAACGGATCGAGCGCGCCGCTGGTGGAAATGCCAAACTGCCGGTGCCCGGTGCGGCCAAGGTCCTGCACTGAGGTAAGAAATCCACCGCGGACAACGCTCACATTCATCACGCCGTCATCCCTGAACGAAGTGAAGGATCTCACAAAAGCTGATTGATCACGCTGATTAGCTTGTGCATCGGCCACTCCGGCTGGGAGGTCCCTCGCTCGCTCGGGATGACCATGGTTTATTGATCGAATGCATCAAATTGCTCTCGCGTAATCGCGCGGAAGCGCACACGATCGCCCGCACGCAAAAGCGTAGGCGGATCTTTCGCCGAACTGAAAAGTTTTAGCGGCGTGCGTCCA
>DATBDJ010000024.1:0-32433 GCA_036269995.1 Candidatus Udaeobacter sp. | reverse complement strand
GCGCCGCGATGCTGCTTGAATAAATCGGTCACACCAGCGCCGTCCCTGATATCGAGGTCGTGGTGTTCGTAGCCACGAACGTTCGTGATCAAATCGTCGCGCATTTTTTTTGTCGAAGCCTCGGCGCCAAAAAACTTCTGGCGCATGTCGTTGTCGATGCCGATCACGCGCGCGCCATCGCGCGCAAAACGCCTGACGGTTTCGGAACCAATCAAGCCGGCCGAGCCTGTAACAATTACGCTGCGCATCATCTCCTATTTACCATGGAAGGTTCGAGAAGGGTGATCAGTGATAAGCGGACAGCTGGCAAAGCGTGATTCTGATCACTGCTCACGGTTCACCGATCACCAATCCGCATCTGCTCTCAAACGGCGCAATGTGACTGGCCGCGCTTTTGCAGATAACGCTGATGATAGTCTTCCGCGCGCCAGAATTTTGGCGCAGGTTCAATTTGCGTCACGATGGGTCGATTGAAGCGACCGCTCTTTTGCAGGTTTTCCTTTGAAGCCGTGGCTGCCGCCTGTTGTTCCGGGGAATGGTAAAAAATCACGGAGCGATATTGCATTCCAACGTCCGGGCCCTGGCGGTTCAAGGTGGTTGGGTTGTGGTTCGACCAGAAAACGTTCAACAGTTGATCGTAACTGATTCGCGCCGGATCGAACTCCACTTCCACCACTTCGGCGTGTCCGGTTTTATCGGTGCAAACATCCTCGTACGTCGGGTGGTCCTTTGTGCCGCCTGCGTAGCCAACTGCGGTTGACGACACGCCCTCTAAATTGCGAAAAGTTTCTTCCACTCCCCAGAAACATCCGGCTCCAAATGTGGCTTTGTGCGTTTGCATTGGAGATCATGATGCGATTACAGACGGCGCGCAACCATCCGCTTGTTGCCATTGGTTACTGGACTTTCCTTGTAGCGCCAAAGGCGCGGCGTTCATCTCAAAGTCCGCCACAGGATGGACTAGTTTGAATCGCGCTTTCGGCGCTAAACACACTCGTTGCTTGACTTGCCAGCGTCGGTCGTTTCCATAGCTCTTGTTTCCAATAGCCCTATCCAACGGCACAGCTGCGATTTATTGGATGCCTTAACCAGATGAACGCTTCTTCCACTACTCTCCAGGAGCTTCGCCCGCGTCTGCCTGTTCGCCTGCTCAACGTGGTCGGCGCATTGTTACCCAAAACGCGAGCACCAGCGGAACGTGCGTTTGCGATGGATTTGGTCGAAAGGGCAAAGCGACGGTGCGACTCAGATGATTTCGGTGAAGGCGATTTTTTCGAAGGTCTGTGGCGGCTGCTCGAGTCCTGCCAAAACGAGGCACGGCTCAGCTTCATAGGAAAAATCGCGCTCAAAGTCGACGTCTTGGAGACGTTGTGCTCGCGGCTGCGGCTGCAACAGGATCGCGTGGCTTATGCTGGGATTGCGCAGCAGGAAATCCGGCAGCCGCTGTTCATAGTCGGCCTGCCGCGTAGCGGGACAACCCTGTTGCACACGCTTCTGGCTACCGACCCCGAACACCGGTGTCCTCTGATGTGGGAGGTGATGATGCCCTCTCCGCCGACTTCAGACGGCGAGAAACAGCGGATTCAGCGGGCAACGAAAAATTGCGACTACTTCAAATGGCTCGCACCCAATTTTCATTACGTGCATCCAGTTGGCCCAGAGGTTCCGCAGGAGTGCGTTGGGCTGATGGCTCCGACGTTCATGACGGACCAATTCGATACAATGTTTTACGTGCCGTCGTATCGCGGTTGGTTTTTCAAACAGGATTTGCGTCCCGCGTATCAATATCATCGTCGATTCCTTCAACATCTGCAGTTTCGAAAGGCTGCGCGTCGCTGGATATTGAAGGCGCCCACTCACATGTTTGCCATTCCGGCACTCTTGTCCATCTACCCCGACGCGCTGTTTATTCAAACGCATCGGACGCCGGTTGATGCGATGGCTTCGGTATCAAGCCTTGTAACAATTCTTCGCAGGGCTTTCAGCGACGCCGCGGATCCATTCGTCGCGTGCCGGGAGGCAATTGATTACTGGTCCGAAACCATGGACAAGTTTTTACAGGAACGGGATCGATTACCGAGCAATCGCATTTGCGATGTAGGATACGGCGATCTTTGTCGCGATCCCCTCGCTGCCGTCGAGCGAATCTACCAACATTTTGGCTGGTCGCTCTCGCCAGCGGCACGGCAGCGCATGCATGCCTTCGTTGCCAGCAACGCCCACTGGCAATCGGGAAATCATCGGTACGATTTAGCGCAATTTGGTTTCTCTGCGAACGAAGTGCTCAGCGTTTTTGCGCCGTACTGTGAGCGATTCGGCTCCTACCTGACTGGTGATAAGCCCGTCAGCACAGTTGCTGCTGGTATTTTTCAGAAAAACAAAAGCCGTGCGGCCTTGCAAGAGCCACCGGAAATAATCGCGGAGCCGCTGGCTGGAGCGGCTGGAACAGACGCTGCGTGATTTCGGCGCGAGTGAATTACGCGCCCCCGGTTGCTCGATCTCAACAGGAAGGCAAATTCTGCCGACATGACGTTTGAAGTCAGCCGCGCGATTCACGCTGATCATCCGACGCTACCAGGGCATTTTCCTGGTGCACCGCTCGTGCCGGGCGTGGTGATTCTTGACGAGGTTCTCGCCGCTTTGGTTCAGCGCCACAGCGATTGCCAGATTACCGGAATTCGGTTTGTGAAGTTCCTCGTTCCGCTGAAGCCTGATCAAACATTTACGATCCGCTTCTCCGTCAAGCGTGACGATGCGGCTGAAGTTGATTTTTCCTGTCAGGTTGGAGACCGCATAATCGCGGAAGGTCGACTTGAGATGTCGTGGCAGAATACAATGAGCCCGTGAACGCGCTATCACCTGAGGTGCATACGTTCCAAAGCGGCCCGAGCGATCCGCGCCTTGCGCAATGCCTCGAGCAATTTCCGTCCGCTGTGTTTAGCGAACGTTTGTATCAAAGCATTGAGCTGATTGAACGTTACAGCGTCGAACTGGCTGTTGATCTCTCGCAGCAGCTACATCTTCCAGACCAGCTCGATCAGTGGCGATCAGCCGATGAAATCTCGCAGCGCTTGTCTTTTCAGCCATCGTTCAAATGCGCTTTGGCCTGGATTTTGGAGCGGCTTGTCGAGACCGGGTGCGCCGAAGCCCGCGGCAACGGCGAATCGCGGTCTTATCGTCTGCAGCATCCACTGTGGGTGCCTGATCTAAAAACGTTGCGCGCCATAGGCGTTAGTATCGATACCGGCAACGCCGCGACATTGGATTTGCTCGACCACGTTGCCGTCCTTTACCCGGCGGCTGCAAGAAATTACCAGAGCGGCGACGGCAATCTGCTCGGACCACAAGGTGTACCTTTGTGGCTGAAATATTTTCACAACGATAATCTGACCTATGCAGTAAATAATTGGGTGGGCGCGACCCTGGCTGCCGATCGCCTTTCCAGCCGTCGCACACTTCGGATCCTGGAAATTGGCGCGGGCACCGGGAGCGCAAGCGAAATTCTGATCGAGTCGCTTGCCGAACGCGGTCTTTTGAGCCGCGTGCAGCGTTATCTCATCACAGAACCGAACGCGTACTTCCGGCGCTGCGCGCAACGAAATCTTACTACAAAGTATCCGGCTTTGCCGCTGGAATGGGCCGCGCTGGACGTCGATTTGCCATGGCAATCTCAGGGAGTAAACGCGGCTGAATTCGATCTCGTGTACGGTGTGAACGTGATGCACATCTCAAAGAATCTGATCTTCAGCTTGGGCGAAGCGCGTTCGACTCTGGCGACCGATGGGTGGCTGGTGCTTGGTGAATGTGTCCGGCCGTATGACAATCAACCCATCTATCCGGAGTTCATGTTTCAAATTTTAAACAGCTTTACGAACGTGCAGACAGACCCGGAATTTCGCTCCAATCCCGGTTTCCTGACTGCTGAGCAATGGCGCCGCGCGTTTTCGCGAGCGGGCTTTGCGCACGCCGGCGTTGAGCCGGACATCGAGCGCATTCGCGAGATTTATCCGCATTTTTTTACCGGCGCCATTTGTGGCCAAAGCAGATGATCTCCGAAGCCGTCGACGCTAAAGCTTCGGAAGCGGATCGATGGGTGAGGTTGCCGGAACGTGGCACCCCTGCTTCGGTGCGCACTCTCGCGTGGATTGCACTGCACATCGGTCGCTGGGCCGCGAGACTGCTGCTACACCCGATCACGCTTTATTTTTTTACCACTGCACACGCTGCTCGCCGGACGTCGTATGAATATCTGCACCGTGTGCGCGGCCGTGCAGCGCGGTGGTGGCACGTGTTGCGCCACTTTCATTGTTTCGCGGCGACAATCTTGGATCGCGTCTACCTGTTGCGCGGCACCTTCGAGCACTTTCGCGTGACGGTCCATGGCAAGGAACTGTTGCAGGAGCAAATTAAAGCTGGCAAAGGCGGTGTGCTGTTGGGCTCGCACCTGGGCAGTTTCGAAGTGTTGCGCGCTTTAGGCGTTATGCAGCGAAGCTTTCCGCTCAGAGTGCTGATGGACACGACGCACAATCAGAACATTACTCGTTTTTTCGATGCTCTAAATCCCGTGATCGCCGGCACAGTGATTGAACCTGATCGGCCCGACACATTGATCAAAGTGAAGGAGAGTTTGGATGCGGCCTATTTCATCGGCATGTTGGGCGATCGCGTCTTCGGGGCAGATAAAACGACGAAATGCGAATTTCTTGGCGCGCCGGCGACTTTCCCAGCCGGGCCGGTTCTGCTCGCCGCCACAATGCATTGCCCCGTTTTTTTGTTTTTCGGCGTCTACCGCGGTGGGAATCGCTACGAAATTTATTTCGAACATTTTGCGGACGAGATTCGTTTGAATCGCGATCGTCGCGCCGAGGACGTTCATGTCTGGATGCAGCGCTACGCCGCGCGCCTCGAGCATTATGCACGTCTTGCGCCTTACAACTGGTTCAACTTTTATTCTTTCTGGGACTGAGGAGAGCTGTTGTATCACTAGCCACCGCTACCTCCAAAGCGCTGCGTGCGCGCATCGCTTTCTGCGAGATTGAGGAAAGACCGCCGGTATGGTCCGCGAAATTTCGATTCACAAAGCTGAAATTCGCACGCTCATCCCGCACTCCGATCTGATGTGCCTGCTGGATGAGGTCGCGCAGTGGGATGAGCAATCGATTCTGTGCATTACAAATACTCACCGCGATCCAGTAAACCCGTTGCGCCGAGACGGACGTTTATCAGCTGTCCATGCTTTCGAATACGGCGCGCAAGCCGCGGCAGTTCATGGTGGATTGCGAGCTCGCTCGGTGGGAGCGACCGCGCCGCCAGGCTATCTCGCCGCATTGCGAGACGGCCGATTATATGCGAGCCGGCTGGACGTTATTCATTTGCCGCTTCGGATTTCAGCGACTCGCCTTTTCGGTGAAGGCGCAAATACCGTTTACGAATTTATGCTTTCGACCGCGGCGGTTCTGGTAGCGGAAGGCCGGGTGATCATCGTGCAACGCGCTTGAGAGTGTGCCGAGGGCAGCGCACGCTGCAGCGCGCAGCAAAACTGTAGTGTCCGCTGTCCTCAGCGGATTTTATACCTCACATCACAATTCCACCATCCACGCACAACACCTGGCCGGTAATGTAAGCGGCTTCTGCGGATGCTAGAAATACCACTGCACTCGCGATCTCTTCCGGTGTGCCTGTTCTTCCCAGCGGAATTTTACCGTGAATGGTGTTCTTGATTTCATCGGAAAGCCCGGATGTCATATCGGTGAGAACAAAACCCGGCGCGACGACGTTGACGGTGATGTTGCGGCTCGCCAGCTCGCGTGCGAGCGATTTGCTAAAACCAATCAAACCTGCCTTGCTGGCCGCATAATTCGCCTGGCCGGCATTCCCCATCACGCCGATCACTGAGCTGATATTGATGATGCGACCGCTGCGTTGTTTGGTCATGGCACGAACAAGCGCATGGGTAAAGCTGAACGCACCACGCAAGTTTGTGTCGATCACTGTGTTCCAGTCGTCCAGTGACATCCGAATCGCCAGCGCGTCGCGAGTTACTCCCGCGTTGTTGATAAGGATGTCTGCCTTTCCAAAATCCTCGACAATTTTGGCGCCGATTTTCTGAACGGCTGCGTGATCGGCCACATCAACGGCATAAGGCTTTGCCGAATCGGATCGCAAACCGTTGAGTTCGTCAGCAACACTCCCTGCGTTTTCCTCCGTTCGGCTCACGCACGCCACGCGCGCGCCCTCATTGGCGAACCTCAAGGCAATTGCGCGCCCAATCCCCCGCCCCGCGCCTGTGACAACTGCGATTTGGTTTTGAAATCTCATATCGTTGTCCACTTGTAGCTACTAATGCACGCGAATAAACATCAATTTGGCAGGGCGATCACTCCCGTGCCGGGCTTTCCAATGCCTCTACAATTTACTGCACCGCTCCGTATCGCCGCTGGCGGCGGCCGAACTCTTCCACAGCCGCCACGAGATCCTTCTTGCTGAAGTCAGGCCAGAGCTTTGGGGTGACGTACATTTCCGTATAGGAAGTCTGCCACAATAAAAAGTTGGACAGCCGCATTTCGCCTGAAGTGCGAATGAGCAAATCGGGATCCGGATAGTAACGCGTGTAAAGATGTTTGCTGAACATGGCGACATCGATCATGGCCCTGTCAATGTGACCGAGCTCAATCGCGCGCAGCAGGCTTTTGATGCCGTCGATAATCTCAAGCCGGCCGCCGTAGCTGAGCGCAAGGACAAGCGTGAGACCGTTGTTGCTCGCCGTTTGCTCGATGCTTCTGTGAAGCTGTTCCTGGGCGCTCCGCGGAAGATCAGTCAATCGGCCGATCGCTTGAAGACGCACATTTTTCTCGATCAGCTCCGGTGTTTTTTCTTTCAAGAATTTTTCCAACAAACGCATCAGCGCGATGACCTCAGCTTTCGGTCGTTGCCAGTTCTCAGCGGAAAAAGCGTACAGAGTCAGGTATTCGATTTTTAGTTCGCCACAGGCTTCCACACATTCGCGGACGGCCTGCGCGCCGGCTTCATGGCCTTTAATGCGTGGCAAACCACGGGTCTTTGCCCATCGGCCGTTGCCGTCCATGATAATCGCGATGTGTCGGGGAATGGTTTTAGTACTCACAGAGATCGTTGCAGGCCTAACTTTGGGAATGTAGCGCTCTCAAGCAAACGTTGGCCGGAAATCCCAAATGACGAAATCCGAATGACGAAGCTCGAAGGAATGTCGAATGACCAAATGACGAACAACTGCGCTGTCCCTTTTTCGTCATTCCGACTTCGTGCTTAATTCGTCATTCGACATTCGTACTTCGTCATTCTGTCGGTAATCGGACATGGGATCGATAACCGGCTGTAGTGTCCGCTGTCCTCAGCGGAGTTCTGGCTGTGGGCGCTTCTGCGCTCAGGACAGCGCACGCTACAGCAGTTTCATGAGCATCAGCTTACAAAACGATCGTCTGGCCGCGCCCGGGACCAACACTGACCATCGACAATTTTCCTCCGGTTAGGTCCGAGACGAGTCTGAGATATTTTCTAGCTGCCGAAGGAAGCTGCGAAAACTTTTTGGCGGCATGTGTAGCTGCATTCCAGCCGGGCACATCTTCGTAAACCGGTTCGCAATTGGCCAGCTGGCTGGCGTCACACGGAGGAACGTCGAGACGTTTTCCGTTCAATCGATAAGCAACACAAACTCGAATGGGATCGACGTGATCAAGTCCATCGAGATTGGTGATCGCCAGCTCGTCGATGCCATTGATCATCCCGGCATAACGAGTCGCGACCGCATCGAACCATCCACATCGACGTTTCCGCCCGGTAGTCGCACCAAATTCCCGACCAAGGTTGTGTAACATCTCCGCTAACTGCGCGTCTTCGGTAGGCAACGCTCCCTCGCCCACGCGCGTTGAGTACGCCTTCATCACCCCTACGACGCAATCCATGCGATGCGGCGGCACGCCGGTGCCTGTGCATGCACCGCCCGCCGTCGTATTCGATGAAGTCACATATGGATAGGTGCCGTGATCGATGTCCAGGAATGTTCCCTGGGCGCCTTCAAACAGGATTTTTTTGCCTCGCTCCATTGCGCGATGCAAATACATCACGGTGTTGGCCACAAAAGGGCGCAACTTTTCGCCGGCTGCGAGATACGTTTCGTTCACTTCACGAAAGCTGACAGGCTTCGCGCCGACCGCTTGAAGGATCCTGTTGTTCTCACTGACCTTGGCTTGCAGTTTTTTTGAGAAAACAATCGGCTGCATCAAGTCGGACACTCGCAGGCCGGTGCGCGCTGCCTTGTCACCATACGCCGGGCCGATTCCGCGCTTGGTCGTCCCAATGCGGCCGCGGCGCAATTCACGCTGTTCGTCGACGAGCCGGTGGTAAGGCAACACCAAATGAGCGCAATCGCTCACGAGTAGATTCTTCTGAATGTTCACTCCCAATTTGCGCAGACCATCGATCTCAGCCAGCAGCGCCAGTGGATCGACGACAACACCGTTTCCGATGACACAAATTTTCGAGCGGCGGAGAATTCCGGACGGAACTAAATGCAAAATATATTTCACACCGCGATGGATCACAGTGTGCCCGGCATTATTGCCACCCTGACTGCGGACAACTATGTCAGCCTGGGCGGTAAGCACGTCGATGATTTTGCCTTTGCCCTCGTCGCCCCACTGCATGCCAATTAAGATTGTGTTCGCCATTGAAGTCCCATCTGGGCAAAAAATTTTCCCGATGCATCCGCCAGGACGCAGTCGGGACTTGCCCAAAGATGATACGGTAGCAACTCCGCTACGCAACAAGTTTTGATTTAAGGCGCCGGTGTTTGCTCGCCGTTGGCTTGCCATTTTGGCAGCGGAGTGCCACCCGGCTCCTGCCTTCCAGTTTCTATCATCGTCGGACGAATTGCGCCGATCGGGTCCGGTTTGGTAATCCGCGGAGCTGCGCGATGCGAGGCGCTCCTTTGTTCACGACTTTCCTTTTTTGCCGGCGTGGTAGTTGCCGACACAGCGGACGCTCCGGTTGCAGCAGCATCTAATTCAGGTTCGGCTGGTTTGGCGGCGGATGATGACGAAGGAGTCGGATTGTTCAATCGCTCGGCCGCCCGCGCACCGGCGATTCGCATATCTTCGAGTGTCGGCGTTTTGGAATTGGATTTTTTCTCCCGCGTCTTCGACTTCTTTGGCATCTCGGTGGGTGGTTCCGAAGTGGTTTGCTCCGACGGCTCTGGTGGTGGCTTGGCGGCCTCCGGCTTCGTCTCACGCGCAACTATCACTTCCTGCGCATGGATGCCGCCGATCAGCAGAAAACTGCAGAGTACCGCCCCTAAAAACCCTCTCAGCATAAGCTGTTAAAGTGACATTTTTCGCCAGTCGCTCATATCACGCCGCGCGCCAGTAACACCAACAAGACGGTGCCGAGTATGATCCGATATACAGCGAACGGCACAAATCCGCGCGCGCGCACCCAATTCATAAACCACGCGACCACTGCCAGAGCTACGAAGAATGAAACCACAAATCCAATTGCGAGCACCACCCATGCATGCGGATTCATCGTCAGAGGCGTGATGTCTGCGTCGTGATGCCGTGGCAACGCAGTTTTCAGAAAATCGTATCCGGTAGCGACCGCCATCGTCGGCATCGATAGAAAGAACGAAAACTCAAGCGCAGCCGGACGAGACATGCCTGCGACCTGCCCGGCGGCGATGGTCGACATCGACCGCGAAGTGCCCGGAAAAACCGCAGACAGAATTTGTGCCGCGCCGATCCAGATCGCTTGCGGCAGTGTCATGTCTTCCATGTGCGTCGTGCGCGGCCGCGTGAAAACGACGTCAACGATCCACATGACAATTCCGCCGATGACCAGTGCCAGCGCCATGACCCAAAGGCTTTCCAGGTTCTTGCCGATCTGTTTGGTCAGCGCCCATGCCGGAATTGCGGTCACGACAAAGGCGATCAACGTCAGACTAAGTGGATGCGTAAGGATGGTGCGATTGCCGCGTTCGCCTCTCGGAAAGGTGCTAATAAACTTTAGGATGCGATTCCAAAAATAAACTGGCAGCGCCAAAACCGCCCCTAGCTGAATAACAACGGTGTACATTTTCCAGAACCCGTCGTGGAGATCGACGTTCAGCAGCGCTTCGCAGATGCGCAAATGCGCCGTAGAGCTCACCGGAAGAAATTCGGTCAACCCTTCGACAATTCCTAGAAAGAGCGAAAACAGGTAATCGGACATATTTTGACCTAAACCTTAGCCGTCACTGTCATTCTGAGCGAAGCGAAGAATCTCGGATCATCAATCGAGCGAACGCCAACAGAAGTAGACCGAGATGTTGGAAAGCCTGGCCTCATGCTTTGCATTTCGTTGCAGCGCTTCGCTCAACATGACAGCTGAGGCGCGGGCGCTCTGCACTCACAGTGCCTCCGTTCCTCGTTCACCCGTGCGAATTCGAACGGCTTCTTCCACTTCGCTGACAAAAATTTTCCCATCGCCGATCTTTCCAGTCTTGGCCGAGCCCAAAATTGCTTCCACTGCTCGCTGCGCGCGGTCGTCGGCAATGATTATCTCGAACTTGGTTTTGGGAAGAAAGTCCACTGTGTACTCGGTGCCTCGATAAATCTCGCTATGCCCCTTCTGGCGACCAAAGCCTTTTACCTCGCTTAGCGTCATTCCTTCTACGCCTGCAGCCATCAACGCTTCTTTCACCGGCTCGGCCTTAAATGGCTTGACGATCGCCTCGATTTTTTTCACCGCGCCATATTAGAACCCGACTCTCAAATGGCAAGCGCGTCTGCTCGCGGATTGATTTATGCAACGGTCGAGCTTTTTCGTCTCGACTAACGCGAGGAATGTTTGCGAGGCTCACGGCATGAAAACGATGACTCCGAAAGCTCTCATGCTGTCACTGATGGTGCTCCTTATCGCCTGTGTCGCGCCAGTAGCGCAAGCAGTCACTCCGCCGCCGGATGGCGGCTATCCCGGCGGCAATACCGCAGAAGGTCAGAACGCCCTTTTAAATCTCACGAGTGGTGGTTACAACGCAGCGATTGGATGGATGTCACTCAGGAGTGCCTCCATAGCCAGCTTCAACACGGCTGTCGGCGCCGGCACGCTGGCGTTGAGCAACGATATACGCAACACAGCCGTCGGCGCCGGAGCGCTTTTAATAAACCATGGAGGCGGGCTCAATACTGCCAATGGAGCGTTTGCCCTTTTGTTCAATACCGTCGGCAGTTTTAATACAGCGAGTGGCGATAGCGCTCTCGCTGGTAATATCGTAGGAATGGATAATACAGCTAGTGGCGCTGCTGCGCTCGTCGCCAATACTACCGGCAATGAGAACACCGCCGACGGTCGTGAAACGCTTTTCCACAACACCAGCGGCAGTGATAACACAGCTGTGGGCTACCAGGCCGGATTAAATGCAACAATGGGAGATGGGAATGTGTACATAGGGGCAGGCATGCAAGGTGTCGCAGGCGAGGCTAATCACACCTACATTCGCAATGTTAACACGACTTCGGTTAGTGGCGGTGGAACGGACAATGTTACTGTTAACCTGACCACCGGCCTTCTCGGCCACGTAACTTCTTCGAGACGTTACAAGGATGACATCAAGGCGATCGATACCGCCAGCGAAGCATTGTTTCAACTGAAGCCGGTCAGCTTCCGTTACAAGAAGGAGATAGATCAAAGCCGCAGCCTTAATTATGGACTGATCGCTGAGGAGGTGGCGGAAGTCGATCCGAACCTCGCTGTCCGCGATAGAAACGGGCACATCGACAGCGTGCGATACAGCGCGATCAATGCGTTGTTGCTTAATGAGTTTCTTAAGGAGCATCAAGCGTTTGTCGAAGAGCAGAAAAAAGTTCGCAAACTTGAAGCAACACTGGATGCAGTAAGCGAACGCTTGAAAGAGCAGGAGGCAAAAATCCAAAGAGTGAGTGATCAGCTCGAAGTGAGCAGGCCTCTATCGCAACTAGTCGCAACCGGCCAATAGAGACGGGCGTTGTAGCGGTGCCTGTGTCAAGCACCGAAACCATTCACAGGCGTTTGACACCCCTAACGGATGCGCAGGCCGCGCAAACGACGCGGCGAAGCGACGGCCGGGCTTTGCAACGCCTCTACAAGGACACGTCGGCGCGCCCGTTTCGGTCGCGTCCTACCGAAACGGTCACGGGTTCACCGTCACACTTTGCGACCGAATTTTTTCTCTAACTCCGCCAATGAAATTTGAATCATGGTCGGACGCCCGTGGGGACAGCAGTAAGGCAGATCGCAGTCGAGTAAGTCGCGGATGAGCTTTTCGACCTCAGGATAACGCAGCGGGTCATTAGCTTTTACAGCGTGCCGGCAGACGGTTTTTGCGATCATGTCTTCGCCCAGACGCATTGCCGAAGCGCTGTTGCCAGCGCTCTTCAGATCGTCAACGACCGTGCGCATGAATTGCGATGGATCGGAGACATTCAAAAAACTGGGAACACTGTCGATCTTAAACGAGCCCGGCCCGAAGCTTTCAATCCCGATTCCCATCCTCTGCAGGGTCGACATGTTGCTTTCGATCCAGTCGGCGTCGCGTGGTGTAACATCGAAGGTCTGCGGCAAAAGCAACTTCTGGGTCGCGACGCCTTGTTCTTCCATTCTGCGCCTCAATTCCTCGAAGAGAATGCGTTCGTGTGCCGCATGCTGATCGACCAGAACGAGTCCATCCGCATTTTCCATCAGCACATAAAGTTTGCCCAGGACACCGATAATCTGGAATTCTTGTTGAGCAGGTTTGGTGGCGCGCGATTGTCCGCAAACCGCGAACGCATTCGGGAGTGCCGCGTCGAGCGGCGCGGCCGGCGAACAAGGCGCGTATTCTGTCATCTCTGGGCGCTGTAGCCGGGCGTAGTTAACGCCTCCGGCTAGAGCAGCCTTCGTTACCGCAGCACTAACATGTGGTAACTCACGATCACATTCGTCCGGCCCCGATACCTCGGGCCGCAACCTCAGCTCGGGCGCTGCTTTTCCGGAAACAGCTCCTGCTAAACTCACCGGCGCCTGAAACTGTTCCTGCCACGTCGCACGGCCAGATTCCAATGTGTCTCGCACGCATCGGACGATCGTTTCGCGAACTTGGGCGGGGTCACGAAAACGCACCTCGCGCTTCGCAGGGTGAACGTTCACATCGACAACTCCTGGATCGAGCTCGAGAAACAGAAACGTAACTGGATATTGCCCTTTCATGAGAGCTGTATGATAGCCTTCGCGGATCGCGCCCGTAACAAGGCTGCTCTCAATCGCGCGTCCATTTACAAACACAAGCTGCTGGCTCCGGCTTTGACGGCTAAGTCCAGCCCGCCCGATGAAACCAGTGACTCGAATCTTGCCCGAGGCAGAGTCATTCATTTCAATCAAACGCTCCGACAGCTCAAGCCCGTGCAAGTCGCGGATGCGTTGGTTGAGTGTTGTAGCAGGGGGCAACTGAAATAGCACACGATCGTCCCGCAAAAATGAGAAGGCGATCTGCGGATGCCCAATCGCTTGCAAATGAATTTGGTGCTCAATGTTGCGGCTTTCGGTATTTTCTGAGCGAAGAAATTTCCGCCGCGCGGGCAGATTATAAAAGAGTGACCGCACCTCGACCTGAGTCCCCGGGGCTTCACCACCGTCCCGCACAAGATCGAGCTTGCCGCCGTTGACGATGATTTCCGTTCCAGCGATTGCGGCCAGTTCACGTGTTGTCAGCCGAAATCGCGATACACTGGCGATGCTTGGCAGGGCCTCGCCGCGAAACCCGAGCGTGGCGATCGCCTCAAGATCGGCGGCGGAGCGGATCTTGCTCGTAGCGTGCCGCTCCAACGCAAGCAGCGCATCATCGCGATCCATGCCGGAGCCGTCATCGATTACGCGCATCAGCGAAATTCCGCCGCGACGGATCGCAGTGTCGATCGTGCGGGCGCCCGCGTCGATGCTGTTTTCAATCAGTTCTTTGATGACCGACGCGGGGCGCTCCACCACTTCGCCGGCTGCGACCTGGCTGGCTACGGTCTCTGGCAACAATCGAATCCGGCCCATTCTGCGTGAATTGTACTGCCGAATTTTGGATTGCGAAGAAAAACACGCGCGGCAGCGACGGGGCGTTGTAGCCGCCTCGCTGTGTCGAGGCGTTTCAGAGTGCTGCGAGCCAGACGGCGACACACCTCCGTCGCTACGCGAACGCCGCCACCCACTTTTGACTTGGAGAGCCAAAAGCCGTATTTTCCGCGTCGATGATGAACGTCACCGATAACGCTGTTCGACAGCTCCATAGCTTGCTTTCGCAGCGAGCGGAAAATGCGCAAAAAGGTCTGCGGGTGCAGGTCGCCAAAGGCGGTTGCTCGGGCCTGCATTATGAAATGACGCTCGACGAGAAAAAAGATGGCGACGCAGTGGTGGAACGCGATGGCATGCAATTTTTCATCGATGGTGGCAGCGTGCCGTACCTGAGCGGCGCAACCCTGGATTTTAGCGGCGGCCTGAGCGGCGCCGGTTTTCGCGTGGTCAATCCAAACGCGTCGCGCACCTGCGGATGCGGTACGTCGTTCGAAGCAGCGAAGTCGGCTTGAGACCGGGAAATTTTTTCGTGCTGGCCTGATGGACTATGGCACTTATGCGTACGACGAACCGTACGTACGTCCGCGTCGGCGAATAAATTATTTCGCGTGGACAATTGCCATCCTGCTTTTGAGCGGTTTCGCGCTGGCAGCGTGGCTGGGTAGCTTCTACATCTTCGATGAACCGGAGCGGCCGGACAGCTATCGTATTCTGCAAAAACTGCACAAGATCGAGCCAACAAAGCGCTTCGAGCTGACCGCTGCGCCGGCTGGAGAATTTCTTAATCCACAGCAACTGTACGAGCGCTACATCGGAATGGGATCTGCCGAGCTGGCAAAAACAAACGGCGAACTGGCGCGCAATTACATTCGAAATTACCAGCAGGTCCGCGGCCTCGTTCCGTACGTTATAGGCCGATATACTATTATTGCTGTCCGCGAGCTGGGTCCTCGAGACGTCTTTACCTCAGGCATGGTAGCGCTGACCAATGCCATCGACAATGGCCAGCTGGTTATGGAACATCTTTATCCGGCAAAGCCAGAAGCGATACCTCTCATGAAGCAAACGCTCACGGTGGGACTGGAAGTCCAGCTGGAACGGACGCACGACATTTCTTCGGTGATTCATGCCGAGCGATTACTGGATGGACGCATCATGATAACAGCTGTGCCGTTGTTATATGGCAGTTACACCGTCACACGTGGGCTGGGCACCTTTCGATTGGAGCCCCCGCTTAGTTTAAACCTTGCGGCTGGTTGGCCCATATTCAAAGGACACGAGCGGGGGGACATTGAAGAACGCTACGCTGAATACCGGCAGAAAGCGGCAATCGCGCAAGGAGGTCCTATCTCAATACCTGGATTTGGTCCAAGCGCAACACCGCCCCCGTCGCAGAATGCATTAGTGCGCGTCGAACAGGCCATACCCGTCGGACCGCCGCCAGCGCCTCTGATAGCTAAGAATGACAAACTGGCCAAGCCAACTCCCGTCCCGAAAGGTAAGAAAGGAAGGAAGGGGAAAGGCGAATCGCCCGCGCCTGCAGCGACTCCAGCGCCTGCAATGCTCGCTCAAAAGCCAGGCGTGCCAGGCGCCACTCCGTTCGCGATTGCGTCGGCGCGCACGCCGCCGCCGATCGTTCCAAATCCTGCTCTTTTATCTCCGCCGGGCGTGAACGCTCCGCCTGCCGCGAATCCATCGATTGCGCAGCCGGCTGTCGCGACAGCCACACCAGTGCCTGTTTTGCCGGCAAAGGCTGTTCCCCCCGAGAGCACCAATGTTGCTCTTGCCTCCAATGCCGGCGGCGGCAGTTGGAAAACATTCCCAGCAGGCAAAATGCCCCTCGGCAGATTAATCGGAACCGGCGACCTCCGCGATGTTGCCGACCATGGACTTGCAGGAGAACGCGTGTACCTAAAGGGACAATTCGTAGTGAATTTTGCGGATGCCAACAAGGCTGTCATGCGTCCGCGCTCAGGTCTGACGGACAAAATGCTGCACTTCGGGGGCGGCTCGTCGACGCGCATAATCGTGGAATTCCCCAGTGGTTACACGCCTCCGCCACAAGGTTCAGTAGTCAGTCGGGACGAGGCGCGGCCTTATGAGATTACCGAGGTGCGCAAACAAGAGAATGGTCAGCTTAACGTTTTCGTTCGCGAAATCATGCAGCCGAACTAATCGGTACATCTGTTGTAAACACTCCGTTGTTGTAGCCGCTTCGCTGTGCGAAGCGTGATTCGTAGTTAGCAAAACCCGCCGAGCTTCGCTCACAGGGCGACGGCTACAATACAGATGCTTTTTATTCGGTTGGTGATCGGAGAATGATCTTACCATCGCGCACCTGGACGCTACCGATGTCATTTGTGTTACGCACGTCAGCCAGATAATCGCGCAATCGTTTTGAGCGATATTTCCAGTCCAACAAATCACGCGGCACTTCCTGTCCGTTTACCATCAACTGGTTCAGCTGCGGATTGTCTAATGACTGCGCGTCTTTAGAGTCAATGGTAACATCGCCGTTAAAGTAATAGCCGGGCCGGCCGAGAAGCTCGCCAAATGGAAAACTTATCTGCAAACGCAGCTGGTTGCCTTCGATCGTCACAAAAAGTTTGCCGCGGGTGTCAGGTTCGCTGGCAATCAACGCATTGAGATCGTCCGCGGTCAGCTCGATCTCGGCGGCTTGTCCTGCCCGTGTCTTCTGCTCGAAATTCATCCAGCGTTCCTGGACGTTTTGGATCTGGGCATCCGAGCCGCTGAATTCAGGCACGGGCACTGGCGCTTGCGCAATCGAATGGGTTTTCGCCAGCCAATAAATGCCGTGGACGATGGCGGAGTGCCTTTCAAGCCCCCAATACACGCCGCCGAAGCAAGCGATCGCCAGCACAATCGCAAACACCAGTAGAATCAGGCAGCCCCTGGCGAAACACCCCAGACCTCTTCGCGGCGGCGCTTCCACCCAGGTGTCCATCAGGGAGAGTAATGCGTTACATCGTTACATCGTTACATCGGTTTCCGATTCACGATTCAACGGTTAACGGTTTAACGCGGCGCAGCCATTTTTGCCTGCACGTCCATCAATTTTTCATAAAGCGCGCGAACGCCTTCCGACAGCACGCGAGTGCCCCCAATCATGGGCATGAAGTTCGTGTCACCGCTCCAGCGCGGAACGATATGGACATGCAAGTAATCGGTAACTCCCGCGCCCGCGCATTCTCCCAGATTAATGCCGATGTTAAAGCCCTGCGCCTTCGTAGCGGCGCGCAGCAGCGCCTGCGCATGCACAACCAAATTCCAAAGCGCGACGACTTCGTTTTCACCTAGCGCTGAAAGGTCGGCTGTCTTGCGATAAGGCACAGCCATCAAATGACCGACTGCGTACGGATAACGGTTCATGATGAGGAACGCGTTCTTCCGACGCGTAACGACCAGGTGTTCCGAGTCATCACTCGCACGGGCAGCTGCTTCTAGAAAATTTCGGTCGCGCGGTTCTTTCTCGAAATATTCCACCCGCCACGGAGCCCAGAGCGTCTCCAATTCCTTTTGTGGAAATTCTTCCATCGCCATTTAAGAAATCCGTTTTCGTCTGTAGGGGAAGCTGACAGCTTCCATTGCACGAGGGTAATTTCATCCGGGACAACAGTCGAGCGAGCATTTGCTTGTCATTCCGAGTGAAGTCGAGGAACCTCTGGATACAAAAGCTGACCACGCACACAGTGTTATGCGACGCGTTCTTTTCATAATTCTAGCTGGCCACATCTCCATTATCGCCGGCCGACTACTCGCCGGCGACAAACCGCAATCGGAAGACGAACTCACGAGAGTAAAACGTGAATACGCTGACGTTCTGGCCCTCCAAGGCACATCGAAAGGCGAGATTCTGTCGATCGCGAAGATTCTGCGCGCGAAACCTGAGATAGCGATCGATCGTACGGCCACCAGCGGCGAATATTGTTTCAACAGCGGCCTTGGTACGATGGTTCACTTCGCTACCGAGCCGGAACGCACCACGGAAGACGTTGTGTATGAGTTCGACGCCTCTGGGCTGATCGCGGCAGGTCTCGACCCGACGCGGCTGCAACAGTTGCCCGAAATCGGCCGAATGACCCCTGGCGTCTGGTATTTCCTCCCAAGGGGGCAACAAGATCCGCATCACGCACACGCGATGTCCGGACCGACAATCGCGATCGCGATTAATGTCAAATGAACCCGGGAGCGAACTACGAAACGCCCGGTAAAAAGGAAGCCCTGCTTTCGTTTTACGTGACACCCCCGCCGGAGAAAATCCGAAATAGGCGAAACAAACTTTCGTCGAATCATAGTTAGGCCTAATTCCATGAGCGACCCCATCCGCTTACGATATTTTATGGAGAACGTTTACGGGCACTCCGTAATCACGGTCAACACACAAGACTGGAAGAATGTAGTAAGGCTTGACGGATCGCCTACTCGCGTTGAGCAGATTCTAGAGAAGCTCTCACGTGTCATGCGTGATGCAGAAGTAGTCGCAGTTGCAGCCAGCGGTATTGCCAACCCGAACCCCGGGATTGATATCGTGCGCAAAGACCCCAAAGATTCGCCGACGATTTACAACACTGACCATTATACCGTCGTCGAGCGTCTCACTGGGCACCCGGATTATTCCAGCATTCTAAAGCGCACGAAGGTCGAAGACTCAAAAGAGTTACAGGAGACATTGAATTCATGGGTATGGATTATTGGGCCAGAGCAAGACCCAGCCAACCATTGGACCGAGGAGATTCCTGAATACATAAAGAATGCAAAGCAGAAGCCCTAACCAGGCAATGCAGCGAACCGTGAGATAGCGCGATATGTTTGCTTTGAGTGTTTGCCATCCACCTCCTGACGGTGTCCATCGTTTTTTAAGTCTCGCAGTCGCTGATCTTGTGTCTGGTTAGAATCTGCCGTGGCGTACGACGACTTATACCGTTTAAGTGCTCATGCCGTCGTCGCTGATTCCCAACACAGGGTGTTGCTAATTAAGTCAGCATACGGCTCGTTTGGCTGGGAACTCCCGGGCGGGGCGCTCGAGCCCGGAGAGACTGCCCGCGAATGTGTGGAGCGCGAGTGCGCGGAAGAATTGGGCCAACATATGAACGTTGGTCCCTTGACAGGCATTTATTATCACAAGGTCCACAACTCACACGCCTTTATCTTCCGCGCTGAGCTTGGTTCTACTGAAATTGTGCTCAGTGCCGAGCATACTGCCTCTCAATCTTTCACGTTGGAAGAGTTGAGTCCCGTACAGCGTGTTCGAGTGGAAGATTCCTTGCGATTTAACGGAGAAGTAATTCATGGAAAGTTCTGAACGATCCCATTTGGCTACATACCCGACATCGATTAAAGGCGTGTTGCTCCTCGATGGGCGAGTGCTGCTTGTGAAGAACTCGCGCGACGAGTGGGAGTTGCCCGGCGGGCGAATTGATGCCGATGAAGATCACGCGCAGACATTGTCGCGCGAATTTGCAGAGGAGCTTTCGATTAATGTGGCAATGGCTGCGCAGATTGATTCCTACCTGTTTGAGGTTATTCCCGGACACCACGTCTTTATTGTGACGTACGGTTGCACTCTGGTTGGTGTGTTTCGACCGGCCACTAGCGAAGAACACATCGAACACTGTCTTTGGCCAGTTAGCCGCCTGTCGGAGCTAAAGCTTCCGGTGGGTTACAAATGCTCAATCGAGAAGTGGGCGAATACGATCTAACCAATCGATGAAGCCAGCGGCGCCCTTGCGAAATAACTTCCGTGTGTTTGACACGACACCCTGCCGTGGCTTATCTCTTTCTCGTTAGGCGATAAGCAAGTGAGCGGGACTAGAAAGCGCGTGATTGAGGACCGCAAGACTGTTACAGGTACTCGCTATCTTGATGATTAGACAGTCGCATCAGTCTTTGCCTCCTTCAGGGGAGTCTAAACAGACCATATAAAGGAGAATTCTTCTTATGAGACGAACACTCGTTATAACCGTCATGGTTTTCACAGCAACTTCTATCGCCATAGGTCAAAAGCAGAGCGCAAGCAGAGATGAAAGAAGCAGCGTCGAACAGGCGATAAGACAACTGGATAATGAACGCATTCAAGCGCAGATCGGTGCTGATGCGGTGGCTCTTGATCGTATCTACGCGGATGATTTTATCGGCGTAGGACCAAGCGGCACAGTGAGAACCAAGCCACAGGTGATTTCGGATTTCACGTCGGGTAATTTGAAATTTCAGTCTATCACTACCGATGAGGTTCAGGTGCGCCTCTACGAAAACACGGCGGTGGAGACTGGCCTCTCAACGATGGTTGGACAAGACAAAGGCAAAGCCGTTCCCCGAGACACTCGGTTTACCAGGGTATGGGTAAAGCAGCAAGGGCGCTGGCGGCTGGTTGCCAACCACTACTCGTTACGCATTACGCAGCAATAACGTGGACTGACGGGGTATGGTCATCGTTAGAGCACGCCTAATCAAGCGCTCCAGCCAACGCTGGCCGCCGTACTGAAAGCTGAAGGATGAATTATGAAGGATGAAGTGAAAGCAAAGCTCGCTACCGCCAGCGGTGGCTCGGCTCCGTCTCGTTAGATATATGCGCGCTCGAAGACCAAGGTGGGTTGATGGCTGAGACCAAGGAGTTTATTTCGAAAGGCCGGCTCGATGCCCTGACCGACGGCGTTTTCGCCTTCGCAATGACGCTGCTTGTCGTCAATCTCGATCTGCCGGAAGACTTTCATCCTACATCCGCCGCAGAACTGATTTCCGCTCTTCTTGGCCTCGGCGGCACATTCATCGCGTACGTCGTCACCTTCTTAGTGCTCGCAACCTTTTGGCTCGGGCGCGCGCGGACCAAAGAGGAGCCGGAAGCGGCGAGCGGCGCTTACGCTTGGTCGCTGCTCTTCCACCTGTTCTTCGTGACCCTCCTGCCCTTTTCGATGATTGTTGCTGGCCGCTACAACTTCGCGCCGGCGATATTGGTGTATGGAGTCAACATGGTCCTCCTGGCCTTGACAGCAATCGGCATCACCCTCGTGATCGAGCGCGACATCCAGCGCCGGCTCGTTTCGAGCGGCCGTCCCGAATACGGCGTGCTGATCGCTTCGGCTATTCTCTCGATGGCAATCGGCTTCTACAGTCCAGATGGCGCGATGTACGCCTATTTCCTCAATCTTGCTTCGCCGCTGGTGCGGAGGTGGACCGAGCGCGTTTGAGCTTTCAACAATAACTGGGTGAAATCATCTCTTTCTCGTTAGAAAACGGTATGGATACGCTACTGCTAGTTAAAGGTAACGTAACGTTCGAGAAGGCAGCACGGCCGTTCACTGGTGCGACAATGCATGTGCGCTTGGAAAGAATAACTGGCGCCGACATCGCTTCCGAAACGGTTGGTGACTACGTTAAACGGGGCATAGCATTCGATCCGAGCACCTCCGACGATTTGTCATTTACCATAGCCGGCAGCCGTGCGGACCCGCGAGCCAGCTATGTGGTCAGGGTGCATATCGACATTGACGGAGACGGAGAGGTAAGCAAGGGTGATTTTATAAGCATGCAAAGCTACCCGGTGATCACTTTTGGGCACCCAACGGAAGTATCAATTCTCGTCCGACAGGTAAAGTAAGCGTGTCTTACACAAGAACAGGAGTGTATTAAAATGGCAAAAGAAGAGTTTCGTTCAAGCCCGGACGTCCGGACAGGTTTTGTTAAAGGGAATACGTTTGGATATCGCTCTGTCCGATACAGTGTCATCGACGGTGAGGCCATCTTCGAGGGCGACATCGTGTTGGGAAGTGTCGAGGAAATGGAGCGGCTGGTCGCTGAGGTCAACAGGCAGAAGGATACAAAGGCCGTCATCGTCACAGGCTCACAGTTTCGTTGGCCGGACGGCGTTGTACCTTTCACCATTGATCCCGAGCTCCCTGATCAAGGGCGCGTCAATGACGCAATAGACCATTGGCATAGTCGCACGGGTATCAGATTGGTCGCCCACAGCAACGAGGACAACTTTGTGACCTTCAGGCCTGGAGATGGATGTTCGTCACACATTGGCATGGGAGGGACTGGACAGCAGTTCGTTAACCTCGCCACGGGGTGCGACACCGGCAACACGATCCACGAGATTGGTCATACCGTCGGTCTGTGGCATGAGCAGAGTCGCGAAGACCGAGACCGATTCATACGGATCCTTTTCGAGAATATCGAGGCAGGGGAGGAACATAACTTCGACCAGCATATTACCGATGGTGACGATATTGGCGGCTACGATTTTGGGTCAATAATGCACTATGACCGGTTCGCGTTCTCCAATAACGACCAGCCCACTATTGAGACTCTGCACGGTGAGGATATCGGCCAGAGAAATGGTCTCAGTGACGCCGATATTCAAGCCGTCAACTTCATGTATCCGCTTTCGATTCCTTTAATGTTGCAGCCGGGGCTGTACAACATCCAGCAGCAGAGCAATGGCCGCTTTGTAGATGCGCATGAATACTCGGGAAAGGACTTTGGCGTGGTCACACGCCCTCCGCAGAATAATCGCACCCAGCAATGGATTGTAATACCTGTGGGAGGCGTCTTTACAATTCAGCAGAAGAGCAATAGCCGGTTCGTGGATGCGCATGAATACTCGGGAAAGGATTTTGGGTTGGTCACGCGTCTCGCACAACATAATGACACTCAAAAATGGGTGTTGACGCGTGTTGGCGGTTCATACATGGGCGGGCTGTACACCATGCAGCAAAAGAGCAATGGCCGGTTCGTGGACGCGTATCAAAGTTCGGGACATGACTTCGCACTTGTTACCCGAACTGCGAAAAACAACGACTCCCAGAGATGGACAGTCACACCATTGGGCAACAACACGTTCACCGTCCAGCAAAAGAGCAGTGGCCGGTTTATGGATGCACACGAAATTGAGCAGAAAGACTTCGCTCTCGTTACCCGGCCTGCGCAGAACAACGACACACAACGGTGGACTTTAACTCCCGTCGGAGTGGTGTGCACCATTCAGCAGCAGAGCAATGGCCGATTTGTGGACGCGTATCAAAGTTCAGGGCATGATTTCGCACTCGTTACACGCAATGCGAAAAACAACGACGCCCAAAGATGGATACTCATGCCATCGGGCAACAACACATTCACCATCCAGCAAAAGAACAGCGGCCGATTTATGGATGCACATGAAATTGAGCAGAAGGACTTCGCTCTTGTTACCCGGCCTGCACAGAACAACGACACACAACGGTGGCTAATCAGACCAGTGTAAAGCCGGTTGCACGGCGATTAGGAGAAGGGGTACCTCTGTTGTCGAATGGCGGCACTCAGCATCGGTGGCTGTGTCGCATACGCAGGCGGTTGCGTGCGACATAAAAAGTTCCCGATTCGAACCGCCTCCAATTAAACGCCAATAGCACAACGAAAAGGAGCGACGATTCCGGGACATCGGGAGTGCGCTGTTCAAGGGGCACGCTGGCGAGCACTCCGGGAAAGTAACACCGGTGTTACTTTTGCGATACGCCGCCTATCGTCGATCGCCGCGATTCTCGATAGGGGAAGACAGAACCATCAAACCTATGAAAACAATCTCTGCTTATACAAAATGCGGGCTGCTCCTGGTAGCAGCAATAATGTTCACGGCGGCGTCTGCGCGAGCGGACACCTATTCGTGGACGAACTTTCAATCTGACATCCCAGGCCTCGCGCAGCACGTCGATCCAAACCTTGTCAATCCGTGGGGTATGGCAGCCTCATCGGGTGGCACGATTTGGGTCGCCGACAACGGCACCGGCGTTTCGACACTTTATAATCAAAACGGCAACGCTAATTCGCTGATCGTAGCAATTCCAGCAAAGCATCACCACGAGGGAGCCAATCCAACCGGTGTTGTGTTTAACAACACGCCGTCTTTTCCGGTAACAAAAAACGGAACTTCGCTACCCGCGCGTTTCATTTTCGTCAGTGAAGATGGAACGATTTCCGGCTGGAACCCGACGCTGGATGGAACCAATGCCCTTGTAGCTGTTGAAGGCAGAGAGGATAATATTTACAAGGGCCTGACCATCGGGATGGCCAATGGTCATAATTTCCTTTACGCGACCAATTTTCACCACGGCCGAATGGATGTATTTGACGAAAATTTCCACCGGGTAACCATGAGCGGGTTTGTCGATCCAGATTTGCCCAGAGACTATGCGCCTTTTGGCATCCGCAATTTCAACAACGAGATTTTTGTAACTTATGCGCTGCAGGATCATCGTAAGAAGGACGATGTTCCTGGTCCCGGCCACGGTTTCGTTAATGTATTCGATACCAGTGGCAATTTGCTCAGGCGTTTGATCGCGAACGGCCACCTCAATTCTCCATGGGGCCTTGCTGTCGTGGAAGGTGAGCTCTGGGTTGGCAATTTCGGTGACGGCCTCATCAACAATTACAATCCGAACACGGGCGCTTTTATCGAAACACTTATGCGCGACGGTGGAACGCCACTCCAATTTGATGGCTTGTGGGATCTTTTGCCTCTGGGAAGCGGAGTCTATTTCACGGCCGGAATCGCTGACGAAGAGCACGGTCTCTTTGGGCTAATCACTGAGGATTAGCATTCGAAACGCGAAAATTGGGAGCGCACGCTCCCTTGCCCGTGGGCCACAAGGGTATTGTCCCGGCAAGGGCGTGCGCTCGCCAGTTCCCGAACGATTGCACGACTACAGTAGGCTGCTTAGGGAATGGGGATTGCATGCGGCTTGCCTACCAGGGTTGATCGCGGCCGAACCTCTGTCCATCTATGGAGCAGGCCCGGTAATCGCAATTGCTATTGTCAACCCATTCCAGCTTCATCTGGCGTGCAAAACCATTTGAAGACATCATGAATAAATCGAGCTGATCGCGTAGCCAATCCGGCGGCGCCCAAATGCCGCTCTGAACGCTTTTCGTTGGTCTTGAATACGACGATTGAAAGTACGGCCCCGTCGATATACTCCCCTCGTACCTCTCGGTCTTGTGCTCGTACGTCAGGTCGATATTGAACGTCCAAGTCTCCTTCATGGTACTGAGCCAGCTGCCGACGTTACCTTGTTGCTCTCCGCGAACCCAGCTGCCAGTCACATGAAGGACATTTGTTCTAACCCAATCGGCCGATGCCTCCACGTTCTGGCAGAGCACGCTCGAAGCATAAAGCGACGCCTGCTCCGGCGTGAATCCCCATTCTTCAAGGAGTCGTGATAGCTGTGCCCGTCGTTCGTCGGAAGGCACCTTCTCGTACAGCACAGTGAGCGCGGCGTGCAGCCCGGCGAGATCACGAAAGTAGTTCATGGAACAGCTCGACTTCGATGAATGTCGACATTTGAATCGCCTGACAGAAGAGATAAACTGCGGACCGCCTGGTGGCAAACAGGTTTCCGGTCATTGGTTCGGGAGCCAGCCTGCTCGCGAACGCTTTCGAGTTCCCGTCATCGATTGGTTCAGCGGCGCGACTTCTGCAAAGCAAAAGGCACGTGAAGCGGAGTACCGCTATTGACCGAATCTAGGGATTGTATTACGAACGTCGTAACACCTGCATCGGGTAATGCAGGAGTAAACAGGAGGAACCGAAGCGTGAAACAGATAATAGTGCTGATAATATCCGGTCTTGTCGTGACAGGCTGTTGTTCGACGCGCAATGACATTCAACAGTCAGCCACTTCCGATCTGCAACTGCGGCGATACGAACTCAAGCATTGCCTGAGCATGGCTCGCACGAGTTGGGACAAGGAAGTGTGGCAGAGCAACGCCTATGGCGACGTCAGGGCCGACGTCGAGGAAAAGCAAGCGATCGAGGGAGAAATTACACGCCGTCGAGTGACGAATTATCACTGGTCACCTCCGCTGGCATACCCATACCGACGTGATCATTGTCACTGCGAAGATTGGATTGTTACCCTTTGAAACCGGTAAAAGCGGCCTTCGTCACTTTGAGGCAACGCCTAAGTCGATCCGCAAACCTCGGAGCTGATCCTCACTTCGAGCTGTCGATAATCTGTTGCGCGTTTTTGATCGCGGACTCGTCTGGCGCTTTGTCTTTCTTCAAGATATCGATCGCTTTTTGGGCTGAGGCGGTGGCCTGTTCCTTGTTCCCAAGCTTCGCCTGAATCTGCGCCTTCTTGTAGTGCATGAAGTAGGCGTCGGGGGTTTTCTCCAGCGCCTGATCGATCCATTTTGCCGCCTGGTTCATGTCCTTGTTGTTCTCGTAGTAAAAGGAGGCGGCTTGATAGGCTGTCCGCGGATCGAGCGGAGTAGCTGCGCTAACGGCTGCATCGAGCTGCTTGCTTACCTGCTCGACATCGCCCGTGGTCAACTTCACCGGCACGCGCGTTTTATCCCAAAGGAAATTAAGCGTCGCGGAAGCGCCTTTCACATCAGATAGCGCGATGGTAAACGTTTCGATCGTGGCCGGAAAGGGTTCCGGCGTCGCGGTGACACGCGCGGCATCGTTCTCCTGCTTGTAATCGGCCGCGCTCTGCGTCTTCGCGTCCTTTGAAAGGATAATGGTCCACTCGTTCGCTGTTGGGATCGTGAAAAGCGCGTACTCACCGGCGGGGATCTCCGTTCCGCCGAGCGTGACGGCCTTACTAAACCTAATTTTGGTGACCGCGTTTGCGCCGGTCCGCCAGAGCTTTCCGTAAGGTACCAGCCCGCCGAAGATCTCGCGGACGTTCTTGTTCGGGCGCGAATAATCTACTTCGACATCGGTCAATCCGACACGCTGTTTTACCACCGCGTGCTGGCTGGGAGCGGGAAACTCTATCTTTTTCTCGTCCGCCGCCCGGAGATTGCCGGGCAGGAGCGGTCCTGCGACGAAGGGAAGCACTAACAAAGCGGAAAGAAGAAGCGAAGAAAGACGTGAAGATTGGATCATGATATGCGGGATATTTAAGACTTAATGACTGAAGCGGACAAGATATGGCGGCGCGGCAGGAGTCAAATCGAATTGCATGGCTCAACCTTAATCTTACCGCCTCGGTTGAGACCTGACGGGATGCCCCGGCAACGCCATTACGCCCTCAACGATTGTTCCCGGCGATTTGCAGCGCAGGCTTACTTGCTTGAAGCTGGGCGCTGACTTTTTGCAGGCCAGCGGTAAGCGCTTCAATTTGCTTTTGCTGGTGCGCAATGGCTGCGCCCTGTTCCTGCACCTTACGCTGCTCATCGAGAAAAGCCTGGTGCTCTTTGAGAAACTCGTTCAGCAGCATCGCGTTAATTTGGTCGTAACGCACGCTGTAAGGCTGCCCTCCTTTGTCTCGTACCACCAGGGCAGGATTGATCTTTTCCACGTCTTCAGCCACAAGGCCGAACTGTGAAATGCCTGCGGGATCGATCCCCTCTTTGTAACGAAAAGTTACCGGCTTCAGCGAAAAGAGTGCTTCACTAGCGTGGTCCATTGCCTTAATCGCCTCTTTAAAGCGCTGGGAAGAGGTAGCGGTACCAAGTTTGCCGTTTGAATTGATGAATACCGCTGCTCCGCTCGACGACGTTTGTCCAAAGACACTGCCGATGTAGCAGCTGTTGCTCACGTTCTCGCCGGCCACATTAGCGCCGATAACGATAACATCACTGGCAGTGATAACACTGCCGCCAGAGAAATCACCCAAGGCGGTATTGTTGCTGCCGGTAGAATTCAACAATGCCGAGTCACCTACAGCCACGTTGGCAAAGCCTTCAATGCTACTCCCCAGCGCCTGGTAACCGATCGCCTGGTTAAACGAGCCGGTAATGTTGGAATGCAGCGCAAACGCGCCTACGGCATTATTCGAATCACCATCTCTGTTATTGAAAAGCGCCTCAGCACCGACAGCGGTGTTGAAGTTCGCGGCGCCGTTGCCGGTCCTATCGTTATTGGAAAGCGCAAGATCCCCGATGGCGGTGTTCTCGGTGCCATGAATGTTTTCGAGCAGAGCGGAATCGCCCATCGCGTTGTTGCTGAATCCATCGACGTTATTGAGCAGCGCAAACGTGCCAAAAGCACCATTGAAACTGCCGGTCTCGTTGTTTTCCAGCGCCTCAGCGCCAGTGGCCGTGTTATCGCTGCCGCTCGTATTGCTGAAGAGCGCATGAAAGCCGGTGGCAGTATCGTCCCCTGCCGCATTGGAAGCCAGTGCCTGATCGCCGACGGCAGTGTTCTCGGGTTCGGTGACGACGACGCCAAAGCTGGTAACGTCGGCACTGCCGAGCTGCCCGGTTTCAGGATTTACCAGCACTGCCTGATTCGGTGCTGTGGGACTCGTTGGCGTGATCCCCGCGATGAAGAGACCGGTGTGGACCGCAGGATCGCCTATGCGGATTCTATTCGACTCAGAAGGAACACCGACATTCCCAATTGCGATATTGTTATTGCCGGTGACTAGAGCGAATCCAGCCTGGTAACCCACTGCGATGTTGCCATTGCCGGTGGAATTGCTAAACAGCGCGAATGCTCCTGTCGCCGTGTTTTGTACTCCCGCGCCGTTCGAGACCAGCGCGTCGGTGCCAGTGGCTGTGTTGTTCGAGCCTGTAGCATTAAGTAACAGTGCTGCAGCACCGATTGCTGTGTTGTTACTTGCAGCGTTTAAATCCAGCGCTCCAGCACCGACAGCGGTGTTGTAACTACCGGTCGCGTTTGCAAACAGAGAATAAAAACCTATCGCGGCGTTGAAGCTGCCCGTCGTCGTGTTGAAGAGAGCGTTTGTCCCTTCTGCCGTGTTGCCTCCGGGATAGCCTCCATCGGGCGGTGGATTAAGTGCGAACACGTTTTGTGCGAGCGCAAAACAGGCAAATGCAACTGTGATCAAAACTGGTGAAAAGCTTGTTTTCATACCGGCGAGTTTCGGAAAGTCTCGCCTGCTTGTCGAAACAATTCGCAGCAACGGCGAATGGCCGTTCCAGTCCTACGAACCCGCAGTCAGCTTTTCGTCGGGATGCACAATAAAGCCTCTCGGCCGTCCTCGCGCTCTCCGATCAGGCGCGAAACTGCCGTCCGCTGATCCGTACTTGAGACACAGCCCCGAAGTCCATCCAGCTGTGCTGACATGTTGCGAAATGATTTCGCAGTACTTCAATTAGATTTTCTGCCATCGTTGGTTGTCATCGAAGACAACTACGCACGATAGCGAACACCCCGGCGGCAATAAGACTGGCTCCGCCAACCAAAAATAACACAAAAGAAGTTGGATTTGCGATGGGCCCTATCCAGCGCTTTGATTTTATCAGCAAGCGCTGTTCGAGGCCGGGCTGCGGAGTAGCGGGAAGAAACCGTTCCTGAACCTCTTTCGGCAGTTCTGCAAAATACACCTTGGAGATTCCTAATTTCGTCTTCAAGATGACGCCGTCAGGCTCAACCCGGCTAACCGTCGCCTCCTTGTATTCTTTCCCTTTGATGGTTTTGAAGTCCTCAGCTAGCGCGAGGGACGCTGACAGAACCGTCAGGATTGCGAGCGTAGCCGTCCCACATTTCATGCGCCCGGGATTCTACCGCTTTTCTACTCCTCGCACCAACGACAAAACGTTAAGAACAAGTCGCTGTTCCCGAAGCGCTGCACAGGGTGCTATGATTCGCGTTTACGACTCAGCAGGCAACGTGAGCGAAACACACAACATGCGGGCGATTTGAAGAGCCGTAACGCTGCGCGAAACAAAAGCCGTTACACTCGACAAACGCCATCAGCAATCGCATACACAACAAAACATGTGCTGTCGTCGGGATGTGCTTCTGCAACCAAACAGCGATCTATGGGCGAAATAATTAGTACATGGGAACGCACGCGAGCGATCTCAAAGTGTCCTCTGGGCGTTCCTGCGCACGGATCGCCGCTTCAAGTTGCAGAAACGGCGTTAGCTTTTGAGCCGCGTGCACAACGTGACGCCTGCCATCGCCCGCGACGCGCGTCTGCAACCAGATCGCTCGGCGGTTGAAATCCAAGGCTAAGGCGCAGCCCAACTCCAGCCGGCCTTGCCGAGATTGTCAGCGATTATTTCCGATACTTCACGCGCTTAAATGCGGTGAACGTACTTTGGAGTCCCGAACAAACCGGGTCACAGGAAATGTATTTACCCAGTGATCGCTGCCGTCACGGCACCGGCCTTAATCTTTGCGCCGCCACCTTTCTTCGGCGTGTACAGCAGAAATTGGCCGCTGCCAAGATCAATGGTGCGCGAGCCGCCGCCCACGCTAAAAATCGTCTTCTCGCCAAGGCGCGTGATCGTTTGATCTTTGAAAGTCAGCTCGCTCCGGGACTGGACACCGGTGTGCACCGCGGTGCCCTGCTGAACACTATCGTTCACTGCAGCCGCACGCGATGATGCGTTGGATGGGACTACTCGAACGTCTTGGACGACTTGAGTCACCTTTGCTTCTTTTAGCTCGTCCGCGCTGACCTCGTTTGGGAGCCCGCTCGCAAGCGCAAACGCGAGAGTGGCCATCGGTAAAATGAAGTGGGATCGGATATGCATTGTCTCCCTTGTACCCAGAATTCATGCGAAGTCTAACGAAACCCAACGAAGCGGTTCACAGAAAAGAGCACAGCCCCACGACGAGCTTTTCTCCGCTGTCTTCAAAGAAGCTGGCAGAGAGCAAGCGCACGAACACAAGGGCGATGTCAAAGAGCCGCAAGGCTGCGTGAAACAAAAAGCCGCCACACGGTGAAGTGTGGCGGCTGATTGTGTAAATGCTGCTGCTTAGGGATTGTTGACCACTTGCGGCGCAGGGTTGCTTGCCTCAAGCTGTGCGCTCACCTTTTGCAAGCCCGCAGTAAGCGTGTCAATTTGTTTTTCCAAACGCGCAATAGTCGCTCCCTGTTGCTGCACCTTGCGGTGCTCTTTGATGAACTCATTGAGCAACATCGCATTGACGGCTTCGTAGCGCACTGTCTCAGGTTTGCCATCGGGGTCCGGAGTGACAAGTCCTGGATCGACCTCGGCCACCTCCTCGGCGATCAGGCCAAAAGAGAGCGAGCGCGTCGGATCAACCTCCTTTTTGTAGCGAAAGCTGACCGGCTTGAGCGCGAAGAGCACTTCACTCGCTTTATCCATGGGCTTGATCTCTTGCTTTAATCGGCGCGATGACGCGAGCGTTCCGATCTTGTCGTCGGAATCTACGTAGACCGCTCGGCCATTGGCCACGGAGGCGTAAATGTTGCGAATACGGGTCGTGTCACTCTCTCCAGCAACGCCAAAGATGGCCGCGCCGATACTGCCCGGATCATTTGCCGTCAGGCAAATCAAAAAGAAGTCTAGCGCGTTACCAAAGGACCGACCGAATGGCAGCCCATCGGAAATCAGATCAACGCCGCGATGATCTTTACGCGGCCTGACCTCGCAAACGTGCATAGAATGAACACCGCACCTGTTGCCGTTTGGCTTTGGACGCATAGTCCGCGCCGCTCGAATTCAGAGACCATGCTGAGAAGCATTATTGTCGCTTCAATTCGGTGAGCAGAAAGTCCTCGAAGCGCGGGATCCGCTCGTCACGAAACGAAAATGGAACGATTGGCGATGCGTTACGAATGCGATCCGTCGTGTTGCTTGTGCGCGATAGCCATCCTTCGCCAGTGTCAGACCACGTAACCACTGAGCCCTCTGAAAAACCAGGAGCCACCCGCGTGGATGAAGTAAAGGATGAAACCTTGATCCAAGGACTCGATTTCGAGGAGAAACTGATTGTCGCCATAGGCGAGCTCCTGGTCTTTGATCAGGCCGGCATTCGTGTAAACGAGCACACGCCCAGGCAACTGGGGCGAGCTGCTTTGGACGTCGAATCCAAAGATCAGCGCGAGCTGTTTATGAGTTGCCGCGTAACTAGGCAAGCTGATCCAAGACACAAGAAATCGCGACTTCTTTCGGTTGGCCCATGACGTGTAATCGAGGTTCGGATCGCACGCGAGGGCGCTATGAAAGAACAGGCGGTTGCTGCCGTAAAGCGATGAGAGATCCGTTGGGCTCCACGGCATAAAATCGGCGCCGTAACAGTAAACGTAAGCAGTATTGGAAGATGCCTGATAAATCGGGGATTGCGGCGTGAGGGTGAACGTTGCTTCGATTTTTTAAGCTGCCTCGTTAGGATTCAAACCTAGATTGTAATTTCATCACCGGATGAATTTCCCATGCAGCGTATCCGGGAAGATGGCTTCTCCGGTTTAGTCTCTGATCTTTAAGGGAATGACCGACATCGAAGAACGCTTTGCCGGTAACGGTAATGACGGGAGTTTGATCGAACGTCAGCTTTTTCGCAGAGTCTCGTGTCCGAGCGGGAGTCGTGCCCTGACAGTTCAGACGGCAACGAACGTTAAACCTACGGGCGCGGTGCCGGGGTAGGCCGAGGCCTTGGTGTTGGATTAGGCCGGGGTGTAGCGCTTG
>DATBDJ010000023.1:0-42524 GCA_036269995.1 Candidatus Udaeobacter sp. | reverse complement strand
GTCGCGAATTTTGATGTGTCCCTTCTTCAGTCGGCGCCAAACGGACTGGATTACGTTGACATTGTAATCTTTGTTTTGTGCCTCCACGTTCAATTATTTCGTGCCAACATTCGCTTTAGGATGGCTAACTAACCCGGTAATTACAAACATTTTTTACCGCAATTCGTCATGAAGAGACAGCCTGGGCTGCTTTTCACCTATGAAAAAGAACCGGAGCCTACACGGTCCGGTACCTTTTTGTCATTTGCAGCTTTCCTTTAGCCGAAACGGGAAAAGTAAGATTCGCGTTTCTCCTAGGTCGAGCCCCTGAAGCCGACCATTTGGAACCTTTTTGACATTGGGCCGAAAACCGAGCCAAAACCACTCCGAAATTGCGGTTTTTGCAGGTTACGGACCCTTCATTTGATACCTTTTTGACACTGCCGTTTTGCAGTCTCGAGGTGCCGCCCTTGCGTCGTTTGCGAACATCAAAACGATCATTCAAGCTGCCTGGTGAAGGTACCCGAGCGCACAACAGCCGCCGCATATCCGCGTCACCTTGCGGGACAGGTCGTGGCAGACAGTGCGGCGCTACACTGGCTGGGATTGTATGTGCGTCGGTACCGTTTCCCTCGCGTTGTCGATAGCTACCTCGTGCCGGCCACGCCAGAGCCGTTGATCTCATGTCAGCTCAAAGGTTCGGCACAATTCCGCGAGCGTGATGTCGGGCAGAGCTGGATCGTCCGGGAGGTTCGGGACCGAGATCTTTTTGTTACCCGTTCGAGAACTCCGTATGAGGTGGCCTTTCGGTCGCCGGCCGGCGAAGAGCTGGAGATCATTCAGATTCACATCGCGATCGATAATTTTCGTGCCGCGCTGCAAGAGGTGCATGGAAGCAACGCAGATAAAGCAGAGGTGATTGATTATTTCGGGCCGGACGAGGCGCTTGCATACTTCTGCTTTGCGTGCGCCGAAATGCTGGACGCTAAAACGGCGGGTAAGTCCAAGTGCATTGCCGATCTCGGGGAGCTGCTCGCGACGTATTTAGCGGAGCGATACACGACGATTGCATCACAACCATCTGAGGCTCGCGGCGGTTTGCCTATTTGGCGGCTCCGCAAAGTCGAGGACTACGTAAGTGATCACATCGGCGAGGAAGTGTCGGTCGAAAAGTTGGCGGAACTCGTCGAGCTCAGTCCGTCACATTTTTCACATGTATTCAAGGAGAGCACGGGCATGTCGCCGCTGCGGTTCGTGGTGCGCGAGAGAATTACACGCGCGCAACAGCTCATCCGCGAAACGTCGCGCAGTCTCATCGAGATTGCGCTCGACGTCGGTTACACGAGCCCGAGCCATTTCGCTCAGGTGTTCCGGCGCGTGGTTGGCGTGACGCCGACTCAGTTTCGCAGCGCCCTTTAGCCGCCAGTCCGGCTTAGACTTTTCCAGCAGAAATGCGACAGGCGTCGCAGGATCGCGCGAGAACGAAACCTCACGGTGTCTGATACTGTTGCGTGCCTGAAACAACTTCGAGCACAGCTCAACAACAAAGGAAATTCTTAATGAAGAAAATTATTACGACATTAGCAATCCTGAGCAGCCCACTTGCTGCAATCGCGGCCGATCTGTCCAATGGGGCGGATAACTTTTATAAAAGCGACAAGGTAACTGCGCAAAAGGTTACGTTTAAGAATCAATACAAAATGACCGTGGTGGGGAATCTTTTCATCCCCAAAACTCTAAACCAGAAGGCAAAGAATCCCGCGATCATTGTCGGGCACCCGATGGGTGCAGTGAAGGAGCAAAGCGCGAATCTGTATGCGCAAAAACTGGCTGATCGGGGATTCGTCACTTTGTCCTTGGATTTGTCTTTCTGGGGAGAAAGTGAGGGGCAACCGCGCAATGCGGTTTTGCCGGATATTTATGCTGAGGCTTTCAGCGCTGCGGTAGATTTCCTGGGCACCAGACCATTCATCGACAGGGAACGGATTGGTGTTCTTGGGATTTGTGCCAGCGGGGGCTTTGTCATCAGCGCGGCCAAGATCGACCCGCGAATGAAGGCCATTGCTACCGTCAGCATGTATGACATGGGAGGGGCCAGCCGCAATGCGCTCAATCATTCGCTGACTCTCGAGCAGAGAAAGAAAATCATCGAAGAGGCAGCCGAGCAGCGCTATGTCGAGTTCACCGGCGGTCAGACCAAATACACCAGCGGAACGGTTCATGAACTCGACGCGAACACTGACCCCATCCAGCGTGAGTTTTATGACTTCTACCGCACTCCGAGAGGTGAATTCACGCCGAAGGGCAGCTCGCCGAAGCTCACCACGCACCCGACGATGAGCAGCAGCGTCAAGTTTATGAATTTCTATCCGTTCGCGGACATCGAGACGATTTCTCCTCGTCCTATGCTTTTCATTACAGGCGAGACCGCCCATTCGAGGGAGTTCAGTGAAGAGGCTTACAAGCTTGCCGGTGAACCCAAGGAGCTATTCATCGTTCTTGGCGCCGGCCACGTCGATCTCTACGACCGCGTGAACCTGATCCCTTGGGATAAGCTAACATCCTTCTTCACCGAACATCTGAAGTAACGCGCCGGGACAAAGCCAACCGCACCACAACCGGAAGTAAAGAATTATGCGTGCAACTGTGATGTATGAGGCTGGCGACGTTCGCATCGAGAACGTGCCTGACCCGAAAATCATCGAACCGACTGACGCAATCATCAGTGTCACTCGCGGTCTCCACATTCTCATCCTCGTTGCGCTGATTTTTTTGTGCTTCTTCAGCGGCGGCGGTGGGTTCGCGGCAGATACGCTCGCGACTGAACGCAATGTCGACCGCAATAGCTCTTCAAGACTGGACAAAATCAAAATTCACATCGGTTCTAAAACTTTCACTGCCACACTCTACGACAAGCCAGCGGTAGCCGAATTCAAAGCGATGCTTCCTCTGACTTTGGAGATGAGCGAGCTAAACGGTAACGAGAAGTATTTTCATTTGCCTACCGATCTTACCGCGGATGCTGCAAACCCGGGAAACATTCACGCGGGCGATCTCATGCTTTGGCAGTCTAACAGCCTGGTGCTTTTTTATAAGACCTTCCGGACTTCCTACAGCTATACAAAGCTTGGACGAATAGATAACGCCTCCGAACTCGCGACCGCCGTGGGCTCAGGAAGTGTAACCGTGAGATTCGAATTAGAGCGAGACAGCAGATGAACCCGGGACTTCTTCTTACAGAATCCGAATCGTCCCTTATTCAAACAATAAGTTAGAAAGAATCAGGCTATGAATAATCCTCTCGATTTCGTAGGCAAAGTGGCCTTTGTCACTGGAGCAGGCAGCGGTATTGGCCGTGCGACGGCGTTGGCGTTTGCACGCGCAAACGCGAACGTTGCGGTGGCAGACGTTTCAGAACAGAGCAGCCGGGAAACGATGCGGCTGATCGAGGAACAAGGCGGGCGCACGCTCGCCGTCAAGTGCGATGTGACGCGAACCGAAGACGTGAAGACGGCCTTGGAGAAGACCATAGAAGCGTTCGGACGGCTGGATTTTGCCTTCAACAACGCAGGCATCGAACAGAGAAACGCAGCAATAGCGGAATTCGAAGAGGAGGAGTGGAACCGAATCCTAAACGTGAACCTTCGCGGCGTCTTTCTTTGTATGAAGTATGAAATCCCACTGCTGCTCAAGCAAGGTGGCGGCGCAATCGTGAACACTTCCTCGGGCGCCGGGGTCATAGGCATCAAAGGGGGAGGGGCATACGCTGCTTCAAAGCACGGCGTGATCGGACTAACCAAGTCGGCAGCGCTCGACTACGCCGCGCAGAACATCCGCGTCAACGCCGTTGCCCCCGGATACATCGCCACCCCAATGATGGATCGCTTTACCGGCGGTACTGCCAAAGGACGCGAGAAAGTAATCTCGGAAGAACCTGTCGGGCGGATGGGTGCGCCCGAAGAAATCGCCGCAGCGGTCCTCTGGTTGTGTTCGGATGCGGCCGGATTCGTTGTAGGGCACGCGCTGGTGATCGATGGCGGACAAACGGTGCAGTAAGGCGAGTGGAAGATTTGCGTAGAACTCGGAATACAACGCACTTCGGTTGGCACGGCCCTACGGCAGACATAAATCCGCCTAACGAACTCGAGTTTGTGTAATACAAAAACCCCGGAGCCTACGGGGCTCGAACCCGCAACCTCCGCCGTGACAGGGCGGCGCTCTAACCAATTGAGCTAAGGCTCCTCGGGAGAGCGAACGTTAGCGGCCTCACGATGTACTGCAACTCACGCACGGCCTCGATCATTCGCAATTGAGCCAGGGGGGCAGTGCTCTGCACGCCACTATGACGCGCAATTGGCGCGGCGCGCACCATCCGACTTCGCTCAGGGCAGGTTGTGGCACGCCCTACCACCTCTGAATTTTTCAAGGCGCAGCGCCGGCAGATCAAGTTCGCGGTTGAACATTTGGACGAGCAGAGCGTCGAACTCCGAAATGTTTCGCGAGTGAAGATTGCGAATGCGCGTGATGAAGGTATAATGAAGTCTTGGTTCGGCGGATTGACCCAAACCATAAATGAGCGACAAGCGGAGTGAGGGACTGCAGGACGGGGTTGGCGACTCGGGTCCGGACAATCTTCTAGACGCATTCGATCGCGTCATTTCATCCTTGCCTCCAGGCGACCTCATTCGCCGCGATCTGTTGGAACTGCGGCCGCAGATTTTCGATCAGCAGGAGACTATGGCCGAAGCGGGTCGGATGATCGAGAAACTCGAGGAAGTCATCAAGAAAGTGACTTCGCCGGCGAATCGGATCGGCACATTTCTTGGCGCTACTTCCAAGGAAACCGCGCACATCGTCGTTGGAGGGGCAGATTATTATTGCAACGTCGATCCGCGGATTCCTCTGTCGAAATTGAAAAAAGGAACACGGGTCCTGGTGAATGAAGCGTTTGTCATTGTCGGCGATCTCGGATTCGAGACAGCCGGGCCCGTGACAAAAATCACTGAAGTAATTGGTAAGGACCGCTTGCGAGTCGGGTCCGAACACGGGCTGAATTCCATGGTACTCCAGCGCTCTTCCGATCTTGCACATTCCACTTTAAAGACAGGCGACGAAGTCCGCGTAGATTCAAATTACCGGATGGCGCTCGAGATGCTCTCGAACACGCAATCGCACGAACATTATCTCGACGCTGTGCCCGAGCTGCCGTGGGAAAAAGTCGGCGGCCAGGAAACTGCGCTGCAGGCAATCAAGGACGCAATCGAGCTGCCGCTTTTGCATCCAGATCTTTTCACGAAATTCCACCACGCGACGCCGAAGGGTTTTCTGCTTTACGGCCCGCCCGGGTGCGGGAAGACACTCATCGGCAAGGCGACTGCGTACAATTTGACGAAACAGCTCGGGCAGAAAACGGGCGCGGAGATGCGCGAATATTTCATGCACGTCAAAGGCCCTGAGATTCTCAATATGTGGGTAGGGGAATCAGAGCGAATGGTACGCGAGATTTTCGCCACCGCCCGCGAGAAGCGGAATGAAGGTTTCATGCCGTTCCTGTTCATTGACGAAGCCGAATCGATTCTCGGCACCCGCCGTGCATCGCGCCATTCGAACATTCTCTCGACGCTGGTCCCGATGTTCTGCTCGGAAATGGACGGCATTGATTCGCTCAATGACGTCGTGATTATTCTGGCGTCGAATCGCGCCGACTTGATCGATCCCGCGATTCTTCGGCCTGGCCGGATCGATCGAAAGATCAAAGTGAATCGGCCGGACAAACAGGGCTCGCGCGATATTTACCGGATTTATCTGACCGACGATCTCCCCTACGACGGCGTGCTCGCGAAAGAAGCCGACGGATTGAGCGCGTCCATCGAGCGTCTGATCGAGCGATTTGCCAACTGGCAATTTGCGCGGCGCGATGAAAACAAATTCCTGGAGGTGACGTTGCGCAGTGGTCGCAAGGACATTCTTTATCGCAGCGATCTAATCAGCGGCGCAATCATCGCTTCGATCGTGGAACGCGCGAAGGCGATGGCGATAAAGCGAGCCATCAATTCTCAGCAGGAGCAGGGAATTCGGGAGACGGATTTGCAACTCGCGTTCAATGCCGAGTACGTCGAGAACGATATCTTTCCTACCACGGACATTACTGAAGACTGGCTCAAACTGATCGATTACGATCCCGAGAACGTGGTGAAGATCTCCCCAGTAAAACCAGTTTCCGATGCGCGTGATCGCGCAGTCTTTGGCGTAATTTGAAACGCGTCTTTGGGCTGGAGACGGAGTACGGCATTACGCTATGCGGTGCCGATACTGTCGATGTCGTAGCCGAATCGATCGAACTGGTGCGGCGTTACACCGATCACGGCGCACACATGAAATGGGATTACGACCTGGAAGATCCACACCTCGATGCGCGAGGCTTTCGTGCGCGCGAGCTGCTTCAAGACACCGACGAATCGGCTTATTACGAAATCGACAAACGTCGGCCGCTCAGTTTCGAGGAAATAAAAAGCGACCTCGTTCTTTCAAACGGTGCGCGCTTCTACAACGATCATGCGCACCCGGAATATTCAACGCCTGAGTGCACGACGCTTCGCCAGATCGTCGCACAGGACAAGGCCGGAGAACGCATTCTTGCGGAATGCGCGCGACGTCGAAATCACAAGTTGCCATCCGGGTACGAAGTTCGGCTGTACAAAAACAACACCGATTTCGCCGGACACAGTTACGGCTGCCATGACAATTACCTGATGAGACGCGACATCGCCTGGGACCAAATCGTCTCCGGAATCCTGCCCTTTCTTGTCACGCGCCAGATTTTTGCCGGTGCAGGCAAGATGGGCATCGAAGCGGAGAGTGGACAGAGCGATCCCGCGATTTACCAAATCTCACAACGCGCGGATTTTTTCAGTGTGGTGGTGAGCATTGACACGATGAACCGGCGTCCTCTGATCAACACGCGCGACGAACCGCATGTCGACGCGAGCCGCTATCGGCGGTTTCACGTCATCCTCGGTGATTCGAACATGAGCGAATGGGCCACGGCGATGAAGGTCGGGACCACAGCACTTGTTCTCGATCTAATTGAACGCGGAGAAGCGCCCGAACTTGAGATTGCGCAACCGGTTGACGCCAATAAATCCATCAGCCGCGATCAAACTTATGATTGGATCATCGAATTGAAGGATGGCCGCAAAATATCTGCAATTGACGTCCAACGCATTTACCTGCGCGCCGCTTCCAAACGTCAGAACAATGATGAGGAGCGAAAATGGATTTTGAGCGAATGGGAAAATGTCCTGAACGACCTCGAGCGCGACGTGATGCTCACTCGTGACCGCGTTGATTGGGCTGGAAAGAAGTTTTTGCTCGATGCATTGCAGGCAGAGGAAAAACTTTCCTGGAGCGATGCGTGGCTGCAATCGATAGACCTTGAATATCACAATCTCGATCTCGAGCGCGGGTTGTATTACGAACTGCTGCGCAAGGGACTAATGCGCCGCGTTACCACTGAAGAGGAGGTTAAAACGGCGATCTTCAATCCGCCCGAAACGACACGGGCATTCTTTCGGGGCCGCGCTGTCGCCCGTTTCAACGACGAAATTTCTTCTATCCAGTGGGACGAAGTCGTTTTCGCCAACAGCGCCTATTCCCATCGCATTGCCTTGCCTGAACCAGCAATCGATGCGCGCCTGGAAGCGCTTAACCACGCCGCGCGCAATGGCAAGGATTTCTCAGAATTCATGCGCGCAGTCGCGCACGTGGATTGATTGAGTGTCGCTCAAATCGCAAATCGGCAACCGGGAATCGGAAATTACCTCACTCCCACTCGATCGTGCTCGGTGGTTTGCTGGAAATATCGTAGCAGACACGGTTGACGCCTTTGACTTCGTTGCTGACGCGGCTTGAAATGCGCGCGAGCAATTCATAAGGGAGCCGCACCCAGTCGGCAGTCATGCCGTCCTGGCTTTCGACGATTCGAAGCACCACCGTGTTCTCGTACGTGCGTTGATCACCCATCACGCCTACCGATTGAACGGGCAGCAATACAGGGAACGATTGCCAGACCCTGTAGTACCAATCGGCCGCTTCCATTTCGCTTTGCACAATTGTGTCCGCCTCGCGCAAAATCGTCAGGCGTTCTGGCGTAACTTCGCCAAGGATGCGAACGGCGAGTCCCGGCCCGGGGAACGGCTGCCGATACACAATTTCTTTCGGCAACCCGAGCTGCAACCCGGCCTGGCGCACTTCATCTTTGAACAATTGACGCACCGGCTCGACGAGCTCGAAATGCATTTTCTCCGGCAATCCACCGACGTTGTGATGACTCTTGATCACCTGCGCTGGGTTGCCCTGTATGGAGACGCTCTCGATCACATCTGGGTAAAGCGTGCCTTGCGCCAGAAATCGAAATTTGTGATCGGCCCTCGATGATCCGTGATCAGTCTGTGCGAGCTCGACAATGGCATCTTCAAACACGCGGATGAACTCGTTACCGATGATTTTGCGTTTCTGCTCAGGATCAGTGACGCCGCTCAACTTCGACAGGAACCTCTCCGAAGCGTCCACGTATTTTAGTCGGATATGAAAATTCTCGCCAAACACGCGCTGCACTACTTCTTCCTCGCGCGCGCGAAGCAGGCCGTTGTTCACGAAAATGCAAGTGAGCTGATCTCCGATGGCCTTATGCAATAGCGCAGCAGTCACAGACGAATCGACACCGCCGCTCAACCCAAGCACAACTTTTTCATCGCCGACCTGTTTACGCACGCGCGCACACGCCTGTTCGATGAAGGACCCCATCGTCCAGTCCATCGCGCAGTGGCAGATGTGATAGACAAAATTCTGCAGAATCTCCCGGCCGCGCGGTGTGTGCGCGACCTCGGGGTGAAATTGCAACCCGTAAAGTTTACGTTGCGGGTCCTCCACGGCGGCAAAGTCGCAGCCTTTGGTGGTGCCAACCGCGCGGAAACCTTCGGGTAACGCAGTTACCTCGTCGCCATGGCTGTTCCAAACGTCAAGCTGATTACCCAATCCGTCGAGAAGTCCCGATCCATTCTGGATGTGCAACATGCCGGCGCCATATTCCCGTCGCCCTGTGGATACCACGTTCCCGCCAAGGCGATGTGCCATCAACATCAGCCCATAACAAATTCCCAGTACTGGAATCCCCAACGAAAAAATCTCCGGATCGATTTGCGGCGCCCCTTTGTCGTAAACGCTGGCCGGCCCGCCGGAGAGAATGATGCCGTTTGGTTTTAGTGCGGCGATTTCAGCCGCCGGCGTGTCGAAGCGAATGATTTCGGAATAGACCTGGCACTCCCGCACACGGCGGGCAATGACTTGAGTGTACTGCGAGCCGAAATCCAGGATGAGAATTTTCGAGTGCGTCGGAAGGTCTGCCATCTTCGCGCGCTACGGATGCGTTTCAGTGACACTGTGCTCGGCGGCGGGATCGCCGGGACGGCGTTCCACCGGACCCAAAGTCCCGTGCCCGGTGATGCCGCTCTCGAACTGCCCTTGTACTTCCTGGCCACTGCGATGCTCGAGCGGGTCCGCGCAGCCGGCGAAACCCAGCCATGCAATCGCCACCGGAATTGAGAAGGGCTTCATCCGCGTATTTTAGGAGGCGTGCCTTTGATTGCAACAAGGTTGAAAACGTTGAAGAAGCCGCGAGCCGCGTGCTGAAATTCACGCTTCGATCAGAATGACAATGTTGTTGCCGGCTCAACGCTTCGACGCTTTAAGGTCTTAACGGCTGTGATTGACCCCGATCTTTTGCTTCAAGGATATCGGCTCGGCGTTTTTCCCATGGCGATGGACGACAACTCGATCGAATGGTTTTCACCTAATCCGCGCGCCATCCTGCCGTTGGAAGATTTTCATGTGCCTCACGCTCTACGACGTGTCGTTCGCAAGAAAGTGTTCGAGACAAAAATCGACAGCGCGTTCGCCAAAGTTATTGCAGCCTGCGCGAAACGAGAAAATACATGGATCAATGACGAAATCATCGAGAGCTACACGGGGCTGCATGAGCTTGGGCATGCGCATTCGGTGGAAGCCTGGAAGGATGGCAAGCTCGCCGGAGGTTTGTACGGTGTCGCGGTGGGTGGCGCTTTTTTTGGTGAATCGATGTTTCATCGCGTGACTGATGCCTCGAAGATTGCGCTCGTTGCGCTCGTGCAGCATTTACGGGCCCGCAAATTTGCTCTGCTGGATACGCAATGGCTTACCCCTCATCTCCAACAATTCGGCGGCATCGAAATCTCACGAAACCATTACCTGCGCCTGCTGGGAAGAGCAGTCGAATTGCCGCGAAAATTTGTCTGAGAGGTGCAGCGCACGCCACTACTACTGCGCGCCGGCACTGGCGTCATCCCGAGCCGTCGCAAAGAGGGGACTCACTTCGTTCGGGATGACAGATCACGATTCTAGCCGATATTACACGCTCGAATGGTTGGTTGGATTTTAAAGAAGATTTTGGGGTCGAAGAACCAGCGCGAGCTGCGCCGGCTGATGCCGATTGTTCGGCGGACCAACGAGCTGGATGAGCAATTCAAGAGCTTGTCAGACGATGAGTTGCGCGCGAAAACCGCGGCTTGGAAACAAGAAATTTCCGCGATTTCCGACTTGCAAGCTCAATGGCAGAAGCTGGAAGAAATCCTGCCGGAAGCCTTCGCCGTCGTAAAAAACGCGGCGCGGCGATTGAAGGAACGCCAGCAGAGTTTCAGCGTGTGCGATCAGCCGATGGTCTGGGACATGGTGCATTTCGATGTGCAATTGCTTGGCGGCATCGTTTTGCACAAAGGACGAATTGCGGAAATGGCGACTGGCGAAGGCAAAACTTTGGTGGCGACTTTGCCTCTTTACTTGAACGCGCTGACCGGGCGCGGCTCGCACCTGGTCACAGTGAACGATTATCTGGCACGGCGCGATGCCGAGTGGATGGGGCAGCTCTATAACTTCCTCGGATTAACCGTCGGCTGTATTCAGCACGATCAGGAGCCGGACGTTCGGCGCGAGCAATACGCGATGGACATCACGTACGGCACGAACAGCGAGTTCGGTTTCGATTATTTGCGGGACAATGGCATGGCCACTACCCGCGAGCAGCAGGTCCAGCGCGGCTACTACTACGCGATCGTCGATGAAGTCGATTCCATCCTGATCGATGAAGCACGCACGCCGCTGATCATCAGCGGACCCGCTACCATTTCCACGCATCAATACGACAAGTGGAAGCCGCTCATCGAGCAGCTCGTGCGTAAGCAGAACATGCTTTGCAATCGGCTCGCCAGCGACGCGATCGAGAAATTTGAACAGGGCGATGTCGAGGCGGGCGGGCTTCTCATGTTCAAAGTGAAACTTGGTCAGCCGCGCAATAAACAACTTTTGCGCATGATGGAAGACCCGGACAAACGGCGCGCCGTCGATAAAGCCGAACTGTCGTTTTACCAGGACACGCGCAAAGAAGAATTATTCCAACTTAAAGAAGAATTGTTCTTCACCATCGACGAGAAGTCGAACGAATCCGATCTCTCGGAGCAGGGACGCAGCTTTCTTAATCCCGATGATCCGAATGCGTTTGTGCTGCCGGATTTGATTAACGAATTCACCGAGATCGATCTGGATCCAAGTCTGTCACAGGAAGAAAAGGACAAGAGAAAGGCAGAGCGGCAGCAGCATTGCGACGTGCAGGCCGAACGCATTCACAACATCTCGCAGCTCCTCCGCGCTTATTGCTTGTTTGAGAAAGACGTTCAGTACGTCATCGAGGACAACAAGGTGGTAATCGTGGATGAATTCACGGGGCGCAAAATGCCCGGGCGTCGGTGGAGCGATGGATTGCATCAGGCAGTCGAAGCAAAAGAAGGCGTGCAGATCGATCGCGAGACGCAAACGCTGGCGACGATCACAATCCAAAATTATTTCCGGCTGTACCAAAAATTGGCGGGAATGACCGGCACAGCGGAAACCGAGGCCGCAGAATTTCACGACATATACAAGCTCGATGTGAACGTGATTCCAACCAATCGGCCAGTGCGGCGCGCCGATCACAACGATCGCATCTACAAGACGCGGCGCGAGAAGTACAACGCCGTGATTAACGAGATCAGAGATTCGCACGTGAAAACTCAGCCGGTGCTGGTTGGCACGGTGAGTGTGGAAGCTTCAGAGCTGCTTAGCCGAATGCTGAAACGCGAGAAAATTCCGCACAACGTGTTGAACGCGAAATATCACATGCAGGAAGCCGAGATCGTCGCGCGCGCCGGCCAGCCGGGAACGGTCACGATTTCGACTAACATGGCAGGCCGCGGCACTGACATTAAACTTGGTCCCGGCGTGCGGGAATTGGGCGGCTTGAAGGTGATCGGTACCGAGCGCCACGAAGCGCGCCGGATCGATCGGCAATTACGCGGGCGCTGCGCGCGTCAGGGGGACCCGGGAGCCTCGAGATTTTATGTAAGCTTCGAGGACGATCTGATGCGCAACTTCGGTGCCGCCGATCGGATGACAAAGATCATGGAGCGCTTTGGTCTGGAAGAAGGTCAGGAACTCGAGCATCGATGGCTGAACAAATCGGTAGAGACCGCGCAGAAACGCGTTGAGCAACGGAACTATCTCATCCGCAAGCGAACGCTCGATTTCGACGACGTGATGAACATGCAGCGCGAAGTCGTTTACACCTACCGCAACGAAGTCATCGATTCCGAGGAACCCCGCAAACTGATCTTTGAAGTGATAGACGAAGCTGTGCCTGCCAAGGTGAAGGAATACCTCGACGACAGCGAACCGAATTACACAGGTTTTATCCAGTGGGTGAACACGACGTTCCCGCTTGGACTAACGAAAGAAAAAGCAGAGTTCGAAACGCGCAGTGTTGATGAAAACGCGCAGTTTCTAGTCGGGAAGATCAAGGACGCGTACGAGCGCAAATCGAGCCACGAAGAACCGACTGCTGTCAAAAGCCTGGAGCGCTATATCATTCTCAACGCGATCGACCGGCTGTGGCAGGAGCATCTATATGCAATGGACGCGTTGCGCGAAGGTGTTTATCTCCGCGGCTATGCGCAAAAGGACCCGCTCATCGAGTATAAGACTGAGGCCTACGACATGTTCGTCGAATTAATGGCAAATATTAAAAACGAAGTGCTCAACAATTTGTTCCGCAGCACCTCCAACTTGCAGGCGTTCGAGAATTTTCTCGCGACGTTGCCGCAATTCTTGTTGCGCGAACAAGCACCGGTCTCACCCTCAGCGGGCGCCGATGCACGCATCCGCCAGCCCGTTGGCGCGATGGCAGGAGTCGTCGCCGGAGACGGCGACGGAGCAGGGGAAGTATCGATCGATCTTCCCGTCCGGCGTTCAATGCCGAAAGTAGGCCGCAACGAGGCGTGCCCTTGCGGCAGCGGCAAAAAATTCAAGAACTGCTGCGGCCGCGTCGCGTAGCGCTGTTTGTCATTCCAAGAACGAAGTGGCTGGGGAAGCCGCGACATAGACAGGAGGCCGGAGGCTGAGCGAACGGGAGTGAGCGAATCAATCTCTTGATGGAAGCGGATTAGAAAAAAATTAAAGATGTCTCAACTCCGCTCGACATGACAAATTAGAACGACTCCTACAACTCGTAGGTGGTGATCTCGAGTTGGTGACCGTCGGGATCACGAAAGTAAATCGAGTGCGAAATGTCGTGATCTTGGAACTCAATTTTAATTCCCCGTGCCTCTAGCTCGCGTTGTGCGGCGAGAAAATTTTCCCGATCTGCGCGAAACGCAAGGTGGAGCAGCTGGATCTGCCGACCGGTGGACGCCGATTTTGCGTTCACGCTTGCCTGGAACAAGGCAATCCCGGTATTTCCCTTTCCAACAAAGGTGGGCACGCCACCCCACACTCCTTCGTGAAGTCGCTCGAAGCCCAGCACGTCAGTGTACCATTCCGCGGATCGCTCAACGTCCCGCACGCCGATAGCTACGTGATCAATGCCTTCGAGTTCCAAGGCATTACCCGATCTGTATCTCTGGCGGGACCTCTGGATTCATCAACGATGCACCGCCATCTGCATAAATTATCTGTCCGGTAATCCAACGGGCTTTCTCCGAACAGAGCAGCACAACGACATCGCCTATATCAGCCGGCGTTCCCAAGCGTCCCATTGGTGTCCAGCCGCGAATGTGCCAGTCACGGATGAGTTGCTGCACGTCGTCGGGCAAAGTATTCAAGACGCTGTCTTCGGTCCATCCGGGGCTGATCGAGTTCACCGTGATCCCACGCTTCGCGACCGTTACGGCGAAGTACCTGACCAGTGATTCCAGCGCGGCTTTCGCTGCTCCCATAGCGACCCATGGTAGATGTCCACCGGTACGACTTCCTTCCGCGTATGTAATGGCAAAGATCCTTCCGCCATCACGCATCATGGGAAGCGCTTCACGAACACCGACGAGAAATGCTTTTCCCTGCGAGTCGAATGCTGTGTCCCATTGTTCGAGAGTAATGTTTAGAGGCGGCTGGAAAAATTTCGATGCTTCAGGTCTGGCATTGCTGATGAAGATGTCCAGGTGACCGAACTCCGTCTTCAGTTTGCGAAACATCTCCGCGATCTGTTCGGGTTTCGTCGCGTCGGCCTGCACCAGAAAACCATCTGATCCGCGTTCGCGGATTTGTTCGAGCGTCTCTTTCGCAGCACGCTCGTTTTGAAAGTAGTGAACACCGACTTTCGCGCCGCTTTCTGCCAATGCCAGCGCGATACCTCTCCCGATTCCGCGCGAGCTGCCGGTGATCAGCGCGTATTTTTCTTCGCGTGCCATTCGCAATTCCTACTAGAAGCGAACGTCAGCCTCCGCGTCCTTGTAGGCAAGTTTCGGCGTGTTCGGCGATCGCGCCTTACTAAACTTTGTATGTCCTAAACGATCATCCAGCTTCCCGCTTCGCAACGTGCGACCATCATTACCTATGACGGCTCAAACTTTCCGCTTTTCACCATTTCTTCCAAGCCGAGACTCGGAACGAACTTGCGGTCTCTTCTGTACACATGATCGAGCGCAGACTCATCTAACTCGATTATGCGTGATTTTGAAATCTTCTCGCCCTTTCCACTTCTCCATGCGGATGACCACAGTGCGGCCAGGAGATTTACGCTCTCCGCCAATGATAAGATCGTCCCAGCACGGATCTTTTTGTTTTGCCACAGCGCTTTAGCTCGCGCCTTTGGTCCAAGTGCCGGATTGTCGGCTTTAATGATCATTTCTGGTGAAAGCCGAGCTTGAGAGTCATGCATCAGTTTGATTATGGCGACCGCCGCATCGTGACCTGAACGAATGTCGAAGTCTACCATGTCGTTTGAGTTCAGTGCCGCATTGACGCCTGCCAGCACCGCCGCTGTGTCGACCTCGAGCATGGTCTCTTCGTAGATGCCGTGAATTTTCGATTCGCTGCTGGTTTTGAACTTCTTGAACTCGGGACTCTCCTTGCGTACGGGATATTTGCCTCCGTTTCGGGTGATCATCGGCGGAATGCCGTGATGCATGTAGGAGCAATGAAGTGGCTGGGATGCATCGCCAACGTAATGAGCTAACACTCCGGCAGCGGCGACGAAGCGCAGGACATCATTCTTTTTTAAGTAGTGGGCCATTGCATCCCATATCTGCCAAACGCGAAACGGTAAGGCGCCCTCGTCGGGTCCGACTCCTTCGGCCGCGAAGCCATCGAAGTACTCCTTCCAGATACTTGCCGCCACTTTCGATGGATTGTTGAAACAAACTTCCAGCAGAGAAGGGCCTCCGTTGATGTCCTTGATGTCGATATCAGCGAAGTGCTGAATGCCTTCGTTAGGATGAGAACCCTTGGACACCACCCACACATAATCGGGCACGTCAGCCAGTGGCACGAAATTGTGTGGGTTCACTTTTAGCCCCGCTCCAGCCTCAAGTGTCTTATCGCCAAAACCGATGCGCGACTGGTTGAGGGTCATCAGCTTCGATAATGTGCCAGACAGAAGGTCACATGCTTTCCAGCCAATCGCGAAATGCCCAATTTTCCCCCAATACTCGTCGTGTCCGAGACTCCAGTTGCGGATGACCTCGACATCGAGAGACCGGCATACACTCGATAGAAAACTGGCCAAGGCGTATGAGGTAGGCACGTCACCGGGTAGAAGAATTCGTTGCCCACCCCATTGCATCGCGATGGGGCGGAGACGCCGGGCGCGCGTGCCTCCCTCAGCGCGCTGAACCATGTCCACCTGCTTTGGCTGATCAGCCGCATCCGTTGGCTGGGGGATGGGCGGATCATAAAACCATAACGCACCCGAATCGCCTGGCCGAGTCAGAGGTTTCGTTGTTCGATGCCCTTCCAACCTCCTCGGCCCGACTAGTACATCAGTCACATATTCATAGCCCCCCAGGGATTCAAACCGAAAGAACAATGCCTGGATCTCACCCTCAGAAACTCCACTCGTGCCGCCAAAGGCGCGCACGGGCAGGCCAATCAAGTCGAGCGTTAACGAGGCCTCTGTCGCATCAAAGACGTCGCCGATTTCTCCAATCCCGAATGCTTGCGAAGTCCAGTCATTGATGTCCTTGATCCGCGCCAATCCGGCGTCCATGGTCAAAAGCGTCCGACTATACGGCCAGCTTGGGAAGACAGTGGGCAACAACACTCGATCCACTGCGATACTCGTACTCGTCGCAACCGGAACAAAGCCGCCGCGGACGAAAGCTTTAACCTGCTCCCCTTCACCCCCGGCAACATGGCGGCTGGTAAGGACGTAATAACTGCCCGCCTTCTTTACGAGACATGAAAATGTCCCAACGTTTTGCTCACCTTGGTGATTTCGAATGCAGGTGTAACCACCACCGAGTAGGGGTGCGCTCTGGAATGGTCCAGCAGCCGGCGCAGGAAGCGACTCATCCGGCGCGGCTTCGATGACACAGGTTGGTGCGACCCGTCCGTCAGGCAGATGGAGCGCTCGAGGGATTTCGTTGGAGCCAAGAGTAGCGGCTTCCGCCCATTGTTTGACGAACACGAGCACGCAAGGCCACGACCACGGTCGGATGACTGAATTCGCTAATGTGCGCGGCCCTTGAGGCACCGGGAATCCTGGCGGCCGAGGACGGTCGGGCGGCTGTTGTGCAAACCAATCGTCCTCTTTAATGAAATATCGGCCGATGGCTGTGGCGACTACATTCTCTAATGACGATAGAAAAACATGGTAAGCTTCTCGCGCATCCAGTAGGTCGCGTACAGAAAGTGACACGTAATCCCGCCGCGGCGGGAAAATGATCGCTGGGCCAGCAGGGCGGCGCGTTTCCAGCGGCATTTTACTTTTAACTTTTTTCATCGGCGTTTCTGATCTTGACAGATGCGCAGCCGGTGAAGCGACAACAAATGCGTTGGAAACTAAGTCTCAGATGCCGCTGTCGATCCAGGATGGGACAGAGATTCGCCTTGCGTGGGTTTCTTTTACCCACGAAAACCGGGCAAGCCCAACCAGGAGGCTTCTCGCCTCTTCACAACCTCAAAACCAACTGCGTGGCGTCTAACGCGATTCGGTCCTGAAAAATCTGCAATCGGAGCGGTGAGCAATCATATAATTATTGCCGCCATGCAGCGGCGTGCGCGCGGACTGGGGAAGAAAAGCCTCTCAGAACAACTTCGCCAATGTCATCGAACAACAGTCCTTTCCCAAGGCACAGATCTGGAATTGGGTTCGAGACCAGAATCTGTTCAGGCTGTGCGTGAGCGCAGAGACGCGCAGCGAGTTGAACTGTCGATCCAAACAGATCGTTATTTTGCTCAACTGGTTCGCCGGCTGCGGCGCCGACTCGCACCTTCAGCGCACGTTCGGGATTCGCTTGCGCGTGCTTATCGAGTTCCCGCTGGATCTGAATTGCGCATCGCACCGCGCTTGCAGGCGAAACGAATGATGCCATGATTCCGTCCCCGGTATGCTTTACCTCGCGACCGCCCAACGTGGACAATGCATCTCGCACGATGGCGTCGTGCACGCCGAGGATCGCAAGTGCGGCTTGGTCACCCAGCGATTGCGTCAACGTTGTTGAATTCACAACATCGGTGAAGAGCACGGTTCGAATTCCGGGATCGCGCGCATCTGCTCCGCCGCCGGCAAAGATGGCCGCACCCGCCGAATTGGTTTCGACACCACCGAAGAAGCCCTCTGCGAGCTCAGGCTGAACTTCGATGATCTTGTCGGGCATCAAGCCGTGGGCTTCACGATGGACTTGCTCTGCCGCTTCAGCGTTTGGTGCATGGCAGAGACAAAAAACTTTGCCCGTCTTCTCATTCATCCAGTATTTGGTGTACTCGACGCCATGTTTCCGCTGCGTTTCGACGTCCTTCTCGTGAGCCTTGGCGACATCTTCCGCGGTTGCTCCCTCGGGAAGATTGTGGATGTCCATGTATAACGGCATAGGCGCTGAATTTACCGTGATACAACGCGATGCAAAACGCTGATCTCAGGAGGGTGACTCAACGTTTGGTAAACAACGCAGTAGCGTTCGGTCAGTCGAATCAATGTGGCGAGCTGCTCTTCCGTAGCGTCAGTATCTAACTCGAAGTTCAGGCGAATTTGGTTGAAGCCGACGGGGACATCTTTGGAAATGCCAAGCGTGCCGCGAAAATCCAGATCGCCTTCTGCTCGAATCGTGACACCGCGCAATGGAATGCCAAGAGCAGTGGCGACTGCGCTTAGCGTGACACCTGCGCATCCTACCAACGCCTCGAGTAACATATCTGCGGAGCAGGCGCTGCTTCCATCACCGCCAGTTGCGGGATGAAGACCTGCTTCAACCTGCGCTTTTCCCGTTTCGATTTTGCATGTCATGTTTTCGCCGACCCGTCCCTCGGCGCGTAGCGTGACCAACGCTGTCTCAGAACGATCGCGATACTGCGCTTTCAGTGGCGCTTGCAGTGATCTTAACTCGTCGGCATTCATCAGCTATTCTTTGGAGGAGGTATGAACAATTTCGAAGCTGCCCTTATTAACACCGGGCTTCAGCCCGGTGCAACCGACTCAACAGAGAACAAACCGTTTCAATGGTTTGCATGTGAAGAAAAGCCATTAAAACGGCTTATTCGCTGCGTTGCCCGTAACACCCGGCTAAAGCCGTGTGTTAATGAGACAAGCAAGATGATCTATTTGCCGCGTCTCATCGGTAGCCGAGATCATCGCCTTGGAGGTCCACCCTGGCACATCGCATGCGACACTGCCTGTCCGCAGAAGCGATGCTAGGACGCCCGCACACAGGCGTGCAGGCAGTGCGCGCGCCGAAAGCTTTCGCAAAACCGGAAACGCATCTCTGTGAATGTCGCACGAAGTACTTTTGGAGTGCGATGCGTCCTCGCATCGCTTTCGGGGTCTTAGCTCGCCTTAATGTTCTGATTCACTCGAAAGAAATTATCTGGATCGTATTTCTTTTTGATCGAGGCCAGCCGTTCGTAGTTGTCGCCATACGTTGCCTTCACGCGTCCTTCTCCTTCGTCGCCCATCAAAAAGTTTACGTAGGCGCCACCAGCGGAGTAGGGATGCAGCGCATCGTAGTAACTCTTTGTCCACGATATGATTTTTTCTTTGTTCGCTGGATCAGGATCAACACCGACCATGACCTGCGCCCAATTGGCATCGCGGTAATTCCACGCTGTGTCATTTTTGGCAACGCGCGACGCCGCTCCATTGATTGGATACATATGCATCGTGGAGTGCATAGTTGGGAGCGCTTCCCCGAATCGGATGTGTTCGGCAATCGCGTCATCGCTTAATTCATTGACGAAATCGGCCTTCCAGTACCACTGCAAGCCAGGCGGGTACAGCGCGTCGAACATGCTTTGCAACGCAGGCTGCGGCAGCGGACCTACAAAATCCAGGGCGGGCTTTTTGAAAGCGCGAATCGGTCTGAATGTTTCTTCCGCTTTCTCCTGAGGCCCAGCATATGCCCAGACGACACCGCACATTTTTTTCATGTGAAGGTGTTCTGGGAATGGCGGGACCGGAGGAACCGTTAGGAAAGCAAAAAAACCATTCAAGTCATCCGGAGCCGTGGGGATCAGATCTCGGTACCACTTCATCACACCAGCTGTTTCGCTCAGTTCGTACAGCATTGGACCGCCGTAGATCATATCGACCGGATGCAGCTTGAACGTAAACGCAGTTACCACGCCGAAATTGCCACCACCGCCGCGGAGCGCCCAGAACAAATCAGAATTCTCATTGGCATTCGCTTTAACAAATTTGCCATTTGCCAACACCACATCAGCTGAGAGGAGATTGTCGATCGATAACCCGCATTTACGCGTCAGATGTCCGACTCCGCCGCCCAGAGTTAATCCACCGACGCCTGTTGTAGAAATGATTCCGCTTGGAGTAGCCAGCCCGAACACGTGCGTAGCATGATCAACATCACCCCAGACGCATCCGCCGCCGACGGTCACGGTGCGGGCAGTGGGATCGATCCGGGTATACTTGATCGACGAAAGATCGATTACCAAGCCATCGTCACAAATTCCCAAACCTCCCGCGTTGTGGCCGCCGCCGCGAATGGCAACGAGCAGATCATTCTCTCTCGCAAACTTCACAGAACGAATTACGTCAGCAACATCCGCACATCGCGCGATCATGCGCGGTTTCTTATGGATCATTCCATTGTAGACCTTCCGAGCATCATCATAATCCTTGTCACCCGGCTCGATCATGCGTCCGCGCAGGTTTGCTTTGAAATCGGTGATAGAATTTTCGTTAAGCATGACGAAGTGTCACTGAAACGATGCTGCGGTCAATACGTCTACTCGCGGCATTTTTCGTTGAGGTGAGGTGCCGCGTGGAGTTAGCATCCTGAGCAGCGCAGGCTCTGCGAGAATGTTCCATTCCGACAAATTCTGGACGCGACGGGATTTCTTGAAGCTCGCCGGACAGGCGGGATTGCTCAGCGCATTTCCAACGCTCGCGAGTGCGGCTGCCGCAAACGCATCCGATACGATTTGCATCTCAATTTTGCACACAACCGATCTCCACGGTCACATTCTGCCGACGGCTGACTATGATGGAAATGCTGGTTTCGGCGGCCTGGGGCGTTGCGCGACACAGATTCGCCGGTGGCGACGGCAAAACCCGAGCTCGATTTTAATTGATGTCGGTGACGTTTATCAGGGCACCGACGTCAGTTTGCGAAACAAAGGCGAGCTGATGATTGGCCTCTTTAATCACTTAAACTACGACGCGTGGGTTGTCGGCAATCATGAGTTCGATTGGGGAATCGAGACGTTCACGAGCGCGTTGCAGAGATCATCGATGCCGGTGCTGGCTGCAAATATGGAGTTCGATGGAAAACCAGCCGGCGAACTATCAGATTCGCAACATCCGTTTGCGGCAATTCGGCCGCTCATCATAAAAGAAATCGCCGGGATCAAGCTTGCGATTGTCGGCGTCACAACGCCGGGAATGCCGTTTTGGCTGCCGATAGAATTGACGCGGGGAATGGAGTTTCAGCATCCGATCGAACCTGTTCGCCGCGCAATCGCGGCGGCGAAAGGCCACGGCGTAGATGCGATTGTCCTCGCCGGCCACATGGGATTAAAGATGCGCACCGGCGGCGATGACTTTGCGAATAACGTAATGGCGTTAACGTCGGAATTTCCAGAGGCCGTCGTGTTCATCGCGGGTCACACTCATCAGGATATTGCAAGCCGGGTCACCAACGGCGCCCTTTTTACCCAGGCAGATCATTTCGGCATTCACATTGGCCGAGTCGATCTGCTTTTCGACCGCAGCTCCAAGAGGCTGATTCATCGGGAAGCGATCTGCGCACTGATGGACGATCGCGTGCCGGTTGATGGCGTGGTTATCTCGCGTTCGAAATCGCAACTTGCTGACTCTGATGCGGCGCTTTGCACGCCAGTTGGTGAAGTCGCGGAAACTCTCCGCACTGGAAGCCGTCCAGGGATGCCAGGCGAACTCGAAAGGCTAATTGGCGCCGCGGTCACCGAAGCGTTAGCAGAACGAAACGTGGCGGTGGAGGGCGTTCTGCACGGCATGTTCGACGACAAAATCGAGCTGACCGCAGGCCCTGTAACCCTGAACGATATCTGGAAGCTTATTCCGTACGAGAACTACGTTGTAACAGCGCAGCTTGCGCCCGACGAAATAAAAGCTGTGATGGAAGAAGTACTCACGAGCCACGAAAAGCGCCACCTCGTCGGCTTTGAATTTAAAACCGAAGGCCGCGGGTATGTCTGTCGCATTGTATCGATCGCGCTCGCTGACGGGCGCCCGCTGGACCCTGGCAAGAAATACGCGCTCGCCTTCAACAGCTTTGATTCCCGCAGTGGTGGCCATCATTTCATGAAATTGCGCGCGTTGCTTGACAGGCCCGAGGCGCAGCGCGTTCTGCACCCATTGCAAACGCGAGACGCGCTCATCGAGTTTTTTCAGCGCCATAAAACGGTGCATCGAATCGCCGAGACTCGCCTTCGTCGGCTTGCGGCATGATAGCTGAGCAACGGTTCCGCTTGCAAAAAGCGCGCCTTTCGCTTGCCTATGTCGCCATGCGGTTCGGAATTATTTTGATGACTGGTTTGCTGCTGAGCGCCCATTTTGCGCTGTCACAAACAACAAAAACTGCCTCACCATCGCCCACGCCTGAGCTGCCGGAGGTCCGGCCTGCATTGATTGGCACAGGACCTAATTCGCTCATAAATACGATCGACACTGCCGATCTCATCAAGAAAGGCCAAAAGGAGGCTGCAGTGATGTTTTCGTGTCTGGTGGCGCCGACCGGTGACGTCGCTCGCGCTGGCGTTTATCGCGGCACACGCGGATCGGAACTGCTCGAACAGGAAGTAATGAAGCGATTGGCCACGGCTAAGTTCATCCCGGCGATTCACAATCATTACCCGGTGATAGCAGTTTTCTCTGGCACAGTGCGATTCGCAGTTGTGAACGGCAAACCGCGGCTCCGCATTTTCGCGAATCAGCAGGTGCAGGAAGTGGACAAGGAAAGCGACTTCATCGACCCGCAACCGTATGTCGGCCCGGGCTCAAAATTCACTGGACTACATTATCCGGAAACTGGGAGCTCGGTAGCGGTGACGGGTGTCGTGGAGCTTGCGGTTGCCATCGACGCAAAGGGAAATCTGACGAGCATAAAAGTCGTTTCTGAGGAACCTGCACTCCTCGGTTTCGGCGACACAGCAATATCGGATTTTACCGGCGCGAAATTCATCCCGGCGTTCCGCAACGGTCAACCTGTTGAGAGCAACGTTAAGATTCCGGTTTACTACAAACCGTAGTCTTAGCCGTTCAAAAAAACCGCAAGCGCGGCAGGGCAACATGGCAAAGAGGATTCTCTCAGCGTCTTTTTTCAAGCGGGATCCGATCATGTGCGCGCGCGAGCTGGTCGGCGCAGAACTGGTTTGGGGCGATTGCTCGGGCGTGATCGTCGAGACCGAAGCTTACAAAGCTGTGAACGACGAGGCTGCGCACACTTTCACGCGGCCGAGCGCGCGCAGGTTCATCGAGAGGAATGACGCCGGCACGGCGTACGTTTATTTCAATTATGGAATGCACTGGATGCTCAACGTGCTGGTGAAAGGCAATGAGAACGGATTTGTTTTGTTCCGTGCATTGGAACCGAAGGCCGGAATCCAGCGAATGAAAAAACGGCGAGGGCTCAAAGATGTGAAGAATCTTTGTTCCGGCCCTGGCAAGCTGACGCAGGCGCTGGACATCACTGGTCGGCATCATGAGATGAATTTATGCACCGACCCGCAGCATTGTTTTGCGCGCAACGCGAACGTGGCTGTCGACGTGGTAGCCGATCTTCGAATCGGCATCACACGCTCCGCGCATTATCCGTGGCGGTTCATGTTGCGCGGAAGTGAATTCCTAAGCCGCGCTGTGAAACTGTAGCAAAGCGTCATTTTCTGGGGAGCGCAGGCAGCTTGCCGATGACATTTTTTTCCGCAGGTTGCCGAAAAGAACAGGCTGGTAGCCTGTGCTCCCCCGAACATTGACTCACACGCTGCTTGATCGAAGTTCTGCATTCGCATGAGCCGGCACAAGCAGCGCGTTCTTCTTGGCATGAGCGGTGGAGTCGACTCCAGCGTCGCAGGTTACTTACTGCGCGAAGAGGGCTATGAAGTGATCGGCGTTACGATGAAAGTCTGGCCGCAGGATTGTATCTCGCGCGCGGAAGACAAATGTTGCGGGCCCCAGGCAATTTCCGACGCGCGCGGCGTGGCGCACGCGCTTGGCATTCCGCATTATGTCGTCGATGAAGCCGACCAGTTCGAGCGGCTCGTGATTGATTATTTCTCAAGCGAGTACCGAGCCGGGCGGACGCCAAATCCGTGCGTGATGTGCAACGAAAAAATCAAGTTCGGCAACCTGTGGAGCAAAGCCGCAGCATTAGACTGTGACTACATCGCGACGGGTCATTATGCCACCATCGAGCATCACGCCGACTGCACCGTCCTTCGCAAAGGCGTCGATTCGCGCAAAGACCAATCGTATTTTTTGTTCAGCCTTCGCCAGCCGCAGTTACGCCGCGCTCTCACGCCGCTCGGCTCAATGCGCAAAGCGCAGATCCGCGAAATTGCGCACTCGCTCGGCTTGAAAGTGGCGGACAAAATCGACAGCCAGGAAATCTGTTTTGTGCCTGGAAACGATTACAAGGCGTTTCTTCGCTCGCATCTGGGAGAGATCGAATTCAATCGGGGCGCAATTTACGACACAGATGGAAACTTCATCGGCGAACATGACGGAATTGAGCTGTTCACGATCGGGCAGCGCAAGGGACTGCCGGGGGGATCAACGCGGCCGCGTTATGTGGTCGATCTGGATCCGGAGACAAATCGCGTGATCGTCGGTGATAGTGATGCATTAATTTGCGATGAATTCGAAATTGATCGGGTGAATTGGCACGCTGTAGCCGGGATCGGTGATCCCGGCAGGTCGCGCGCTGCCGAGGATACCGGCCCCGGTTACAACCGAGAGTTCGAAGCGACAGTGAAAATTCGTTACAATCATGCCGGAACGAGCGCGACCGTCACGCCAGTGGAAAACGATCGCGCACGCGTGTGCCTGCATGAGCCGCAGCGCGCCGTTACTCCCGGACAGGCAGCGGTGATTTATGACGAGGATGTTGTTCTTGGCGGTGGTTGGATCTGCCGGCGCGAGGCGCCGCTTCTCGTGTAGTGCATGCAAGACCGAGTTCTTCTCGCCCTTAGCACCTTTCCGGACGGCGAAAGCGCGCGGCGAATCTCGCAGGAACTCGTGGAGGGCGAGTTTGCTGCTTGCGCGAATGTGTTGCCTGCCGTCGAATCGATTTACCAGTGGAAGGGCAACATTGAGAGGGGAACTGAAACGCTCGTGTTCTTCAAGTTGAGTGAGGATCGCCGGACGGCGTTCCAGGAAAAAATGCGCTCACTTCACCCCTACGAAGTGCCAGAAATAATTTTCGTTCCACTGGCAGGCGGATTGCCCGATTACTTGCGCTGGGTCGCAGAGAACTCGCGTGGATAGCCGGTCAGTTCTGGGGAGCACAGGCCGCTGGCGTGTAGTTCGCGGCAGCTTGCCGCGAACCTGATGACGACTGCAGGTACATAGGCATGACCAAAATGCATTCGGCTAGCAGCCGAACGTTACAGGCCAGCGGCCTGTGCTCCGCAGACGTCGAATGCATGGCAACGAGATCATCCCTGCATCCCACCAGATCGTCGTCGTTTCTCACCGACGACGAAGATTGTGATGCCAAGCGCGTTCGCAATTGCAGTCACAAAAATGATTTTGGCGGCGAAGGTTAATGGACTGGGCACATCGATGATCGGGTAAACCGTGAAGAAGATCGCCGAGAGCGAGACAAGGAATCCACAAAACGCTGCAATGCGCAGCCAAATTCCAACGCCGGAGCGAATAAGTGGCGCGCCAATTAACGGAATGGCAAACAACATTCCGTAAACAATGCCGTAAAAAACGTTCGAAGCGTTGTCCACTAATTGAAATGCTTCCTGAATGCCAGTGCCGATCTGGCTCACAATGGCAATAGTGACAGTGAGCGCGCTGACAAAAATAACCGAGTTTATCGGCGTTTTGAATTTCGGATGCAGACGCGAGAACCAGCTCGGCAGCAATCGATCCCAGCCGGCGACCATTGGCAATCGCGAGCTGCCGGTGACATGCACACTCGTGGACGCGATCGTTCGAATAGTCATCAAGATAATGGCGATCGAAGCGATTGCGCTTGCGATCGGAAAAAATCGCAGACCCAGGCGCAGCGTTTGCGGCACCGGGCCGATAAGATCGATCGGTTTGTCGCCAATGAATGCGAGCACCGAGCTGGTGCCGAGAATGAACGCGAGCGCGATCACCGGTGACGCAATCATCACAGAACGCCCGATATCGCGCGCGGGTGAACGCGTTTCGCCGGCGAGAATGGCGACGTACTCAAATCCGCTGAGCGCGCCGACCGAGAGTTTGGTGAAAATGTTAACGCAATAAAACATGGACATGGTCGGAGCGGCGAGGACGAGCGGGTGATATGCCTTCAGATCGCCGCGCATCAGGGCGATGAACGGCAGTGCGATAAGCGCCGCATACACGGCAAGCATGGCAAAGCCGCCGATGTTATGCACCCATTTGCCTAGAGAAAGTCCGCGCACCGCAATCGCGCCGAGAGCAACAACCATGGCGCAACTCACCAGCGAGACGCACCATTTGCTATGCGGCATCCAGGCGGCGGTGTCGCCGATTGCGTACGAGATGTTCGTGGTTACAAACATTCCGCCGAGCGTGATGACCATGATCGACAGTAACCACAAATTCCACGCCACCATGAAGCCGGCGAATTCGTTAAACGCGAGTTTGGCCCATTGGTAAATACCGCCTTCGAGCGGCATGACGCGGCTGAGATAAATTACGACGGCAGCTTGCGGAACGTAAAAGAGCACGATGGCAAGTAGCCAGAAGAACAAATGTGCCTGCCCGAGCTTTGCTGCAGTGCCGACCCAACTCGAGCCGACGACGAAAAGAATTTGCGTGAAAACGAGATCGCGCAGACCGAGCGGTTTCTTGAGCGCAACGCTTTGTTTTTCAACGTCGCGTTCGGCCCGATCCAGTTCATTAGTCACACGCGAAATTTTAGGGCATGCGCTCCGCTTGCCCACCGGAAACTGCCACGCCCGCCCTACAATGCTCCTTTAGCTGCGCTCGTGCTCGGGACGTTTCGGCGGCGCCGGCGCATTGCGAAATTCGCGGTGGCGAACCTTGCCGGCTGCGTATGCGATATACGTGCCACACCCCAGGGCGCCAGCGCCGAGCAAAATCACTACGAGCGCCAGCGCTGGCGACGACTTCGGCCAGCGTATGGGCAAGACAATGGCAGCCGCGCTGACGAAGGCGAGCGCGTAGAAAACGTAGATGAATTTGTCGCCGCGAGCCTCGTGTTCGTCGAGCCACGCTTGACCATCATCATCGCTCATGGCCAGAACTCGATCATATGCTTGCTCGCCGAATTCGAAAACGGGCCACGCCGATCCGGCGGTGAGAAGTACCAGCACCAGTGTCGCGACCTGAGCGCGGCGACTCTTTAAAAAAAAGGAGATGAGAAGTCCGATCCAGGCTACGAGCAAGCCGTACACCGGTATTGGATTGAGCAAGACATGAACGTATTCCGGCTGGCGCAAAGCGTGCAGAAACGCTTGCATCAAAGCGTCCCTTCCGAGCGATTTCCCAACACTTGCTCTGTGCTCTTCAACTTTTCAGATGGCACATATTTTTTCCAATCGGCGACGGTGAAATGCCACCATTCAGTGTGTAAACCGCAAAAACCCGCTTTGTGCATGGCGTACCGCAGCAAACGCACGTGTCCAGCTACTTCGAAAGACAAATTCATGTAGGGGGGCCACATCGCAGCGAGAGTAAAATCGTCAAAGTCGGTTGGCATGCGGACGTCGCGAATCCGTGAATCCACCAGGGTTGCATCGATGGCAATACCGTAACTATGCAGCGAACCGACGCCGATTTCGGGATTGGCAACGTAATCACTGTTCTGTGACGCCTGCCACAGCATGGCTTGGACTGCTACTGGCCGATACGCGTCCCAGATTTTGAGACCGTATTGGTAACGCTGCAGAACGCTCTGGGCCACAGCCAAAGCTGAGGCGACTTCGGGACGAGCGAGTGCGCGTGTTCCGTGCGGGTAAAGCGACTGTCTAAGGAAATTATTTCGGCCTGCATAGCGCAACTCAACCATGATTGTGGGATCCGCGGATCGGACATCAACCAACGGTTCGCCGGCATTTGCGTCCGTCGATACCAGCACCGCTGCGACAGCAAATGAACAAATCAACACTTCAACGCGCTGCATTTTATCTGGTCAAGTCCGCTGTCACCGGTTGAGGAGTGTCCGTTTTTGCCAGACGCTGGAGCAGAAGACGAGCACTGTCTTCGGGAATAGTAAAACGCAGTTCCAAGTTTGAGTCTCCGTGTCTTTGGATCTCCGGCGGCTGCGAGTAAAACAACAGTTGTGAGTCCGGCACACGCAGCCATTGCTGCGGGCTATCGTGTAAATTCCGAGCGAGATCGGCCGCACGCTTAGACGAAGCAGCCTTTATGAGCACTCGAGCTTTCATCGGGTTTTGCAAGTTAACTGCGAAACCCAGCAATTGTGAAGCGCCAAGCAGTTCAGGTCCGAAGATGGGATGGAATACGCGTGCGAGGTCGGCCGGATCGCGCGAAATAAGTCGCAGCCCGTTATCACGATCGAGAGCTTGAAAGCGATCGAATAATTGACCGGTAATTTTCAGGTCCGGTTTCATGCCGAGCCGAACGAGCATGAGCTCCTTTACCTGATCAGGTGCGCCAACAGCGAGTGTGGCGGGCCCTACGCGTGCAATCGCAAAATCGGTCTCTCGTTGCCAGACCGGCAGGCCGCTGATCGTGCGTTTCTCGAAAGACTTATCGTTTCCGAGCGTGCGCATTACGGTACTGGGAACGCCGCGGCGAAGTTCAATCAGGTTAAACTCTTGAGCTTCTCCCGAGTCATTCGTTGTGAGGGCGCGCGTGATGCGCACTGCATCGCGGGATAGATTCACTCCCGGTACAGATGCGGCTGGGCCGATGAGTGCCGGCCAGAGGTTTGGCTGCTCATTGCGCCAGCGTTTTGAAAGATGTGCGCGCTCAAACTGATCGGCATTTATCGAAAGAATCGTGTCGGTTTCCTGAGGCAACCACTCGCGCCCTCGCGGCGATTGAAAAACAACGAGCAGCGTAATCGCGAGCAGCACGATCACGGAGAACACGCTGAAGTAAAACTTTCGCAGCTCCTGCTTGTCGATCTGGCTCGAGAGCAAAGCCAACTCCGCTTTGTGTTGTAACTGTGCGTCCACAGCCTCGCGGCGACGATTGGCCTCAGCCAACAGTTGGGGCGCGTTAGGCGGCGCAACGCCCTTCGCGGCAAGATGGCGCCCGATGTTTAAATATGCAGGATTTTTTCGCTCTTCGACTATTTGGTGGCGCGCTCGCGCGTCGCGTGCTGCTTCCTGTTGTGCGCGAATGTTGGCATTCAGATCGCGGTCGCGCGCGTCAAAGTCGGCTCGCGTGCGCTCTAGATTTTTTTCTATGGCAGCCAGCTCCGCTTCGACAGTAGTTAGCTTTTCTTTGGCAACACGCACTGCTTCCACGTTGCCCAAACGAGCGCGGGCAAGCTCCGCGCGTTCCTCGGGCAGACGCGCCCGCCGCATATTAATGCTGGCGGACCGCGCCTCCAAATCCCCGGGTGGCGGCTTGATGGCATGAAGATCGGTCAGCTGTTTCAGCAGATTGCGTTCGGCGGCTTCACTTTCCTGAATGCGGCGTTCGACATCACCGAGGCCGTGCTCGCACGTCTGGAGATTGTTTTTGGCTTCGTTGCGCTGCTGGAGCAACGGCTTCTTCTCCGCTTCGAGCCTGGAAATGGCCTCACTTTGTCCCCGCGCGTTTCGCTGGCGTTCTTCCTCGATTGTTTTTGTGCCCTCTTCGATGCGGGCAATTCGAAGGCTGACTTCTTTTTGCTCCTGCTCCAGCTTTCTGAGTGCAACAATCTCATTACGAAGCTCGGGAAAATTCACTGCTTGCGCAGTGCCTTCGCGCCCCAGGTTGATTTCACTTTTTTGCAAGAGCCGCCGATCATGACGAAGCGCGATCCGAGTTCTCTGGCGCTTCACCTTGAGGGCGAGTTCACGAAAGCCTGTGCGAATGAAACTCACGACTTAAACGCTATACGGTGCATGGGTGGGAAAAGAAATTTTCAGCCTCGGCCGTGAGTCACACGGTTTCACGAGACTCATCGCTGTTTTATCCTATTCTTCCGGTTCCGCCAGTTTTGCGAGTACGCTAAAATCTTCGAGCGTAGTCGTGTCGCCGGTTACCTTTGCTCCGGTTGCGATTTCTTTTAAGAGCCTGCGCATGATTTTGCCGCTGCGCGTTTTTGGCAGTGCTTCGGCGAACCGCACTTCGTCTGGTTTGGCGATTGCGCCTATGTGAGTGCCGACGTGATCGCGTAACTCTGTCTTAAGTTCGCGAGTCGCGTCCACGCCCGTTTTCAGAGTGACGAACGCCACCAGTCCCTGACCTTTCAATTCATCCGGCCTTCCGACCACTGCGGCTTCCGCCACTCGCGTGTGACTGACCAGCGCGCTTTCAATCTCGGATGTACCAAGTCTGTGGCCGGCAACATTAACAACGTCGTCAATCCGGCCAACTATCCAGGAGTAGCCGTCCTGGTCCCGTCGCGCGCCATCTCCGGTGAAATAGTTTCCTTTAAATTCGCTCCAGTACTGCTTTCGGTAACGCTCCTTGTCTCCGTAGATCGTTCGCAGCATTGAAGGCCACGGCCTGCGAATGATCAGTTTGCCGCCAACATTTGGTCCGACTTCGCGCCCGCTTTCATCAACAACGGCTGGATCTACGCCAAAGAACGGGAGTGTCGCGCTGCCAGGCTTCGTTGGAATTGCCCCAGGCAGAGCCGTGATCATGATTGCTCCCGTTTCGGTTTGCCACCACGTATCGACGATTGGGCAACGTCCGCCGCCAATGTTTTTGTGATACCACATCCATGCTTCGGGGTTAATCGGCTCGCCGACTGTGCCGAGCAGACGCAATGATGAAAGATCATGCTTCTTTACCCACTGCTCGCCCCAGCGAATGAATGCGCGGATCGCCGTTGGCGCGGTGTAAAGGATGTTGATCCGATTTTCTGCGATGATTTTCCAGAACCGGTCAGGTTCGGGCCAGTTCGGCGCGCCTTCGTACATCACAACCGTCGCGCCGTTGGCGAGCGGACCGTAAACAATATAACTGTGTCCGGTCACCCAGCCCACGTCGGCGGTGCACCAGAAAATGTCTTCATCACGAATGTCAAAGACGTATTTGGTAGTCGTGTAAACGCCCACAAGATAGCCGCCGGTGGTGTGCAAAATTCCCTTCGGTTTTCCCGTGGATCCGCTCGTGTACAGAAGGTAGAGCGGATGCTCGCTATCGAGCGGCGTTGGCGGGCAATTAACATCGACGTAATCCAGCTCGCGATGCCACCAGACATCCCGCCCTTCTTCGATGTGAATGTCATTTCCGGCGCGTCGAAAAACGATCACGCGTTTTACAGACGTGCCATTGCGCAACGCATCGTCGACATTTTTTTTCAATGGCACGATTCCGCCTCGGCGGTAGCTTCCATCCGCGGTGATCAGAGCTACAGCGCCGCTGTCGAGAACACGATCGCGAATGCTGTCCGCGCTGAATCCGCCGAAAACTACTGAATGCACCGCGCCGATTCGCGCGCAGGCCAGCATGGCAATGGCAGCTTCGGGAATATTCGGCAAATAAATAAGAACGCGATCGCCTTTTTTAATGTTATTGCGCTTGAGCACATTCGCGAAACGGCAAACTTCGCCATGCAGTTGCTGGTACGTGAGAGTGCGTTTTTCGCCCGGTTCAGCCTCCCAGATGATGGCTGCCTTGTTTCGCCGCGGACCTGTCAGGTGACGGTCGAGACAATTTTCCGAGATATTGAGTTTGCCGCCAACGAACCACTTGGCGAAAGGCGGTTTCCATTCCAGCACTTTGTTCCATCGAGAATGCCAAACGAGTTCGCTCGCTTCTCGTGCCCAGAACTTTTCCGGCTGCCGAATGGATTCCCGGTACATCCGGCGATATTGATCGAAACTTTTTATGCGCGCTGTTTTTGCGAATTCTCGTGAGGGCTTGAAAACCCGCTTCTCGATCAGGTGTGACTCGATATCGGTTTCCATGGGCAGACCCTAATATGCCCAAGAAAATTTTTGGGCAAGCGCTTGCTGTGCCATCGCCCGCCTCTTCGAGAGCAGGCGAGCCGGACTCGTCGATCGCCGACGTCGTTCGAATCAGCCACCGATCAACACCGATTTTCACGGATGGTCTTTGCGGTGCAGCGCGCTTTTTGGACGCGGCGTCTGCCAGAGGACGGATTCGTCGTGGCGAAGTTGACGCCGCCTTTGGGGACGCCGGCGTTGGCTGGTCGACAAATGCGCCAAATCGCTTGTTACGGTTGGACGGCCCATAGGGCGTGGCTACAGGTAATCTGTGATCGAGATCCCCAGCGACGAGTACTTCATGCGCGAAGCATTGCGACAGGCGCAAAAAGCGTACGAGGCCAGCGAAGTACCTGTTGGCGCCGTGGTTGTTCGTTCAGGTCACATCATCGCTCGCGCTTCCAATCAGGTGGAGTTGCTCAAGGACGCCACTGCACACGCCGAGATGCTGGCGTTGACGCAGGCCGAAGCAGCTGTGGGCGATTGGCGGCTGGCCGACTGCGACCTCTACGTCACGAAGGAGCCGTGTGCGATGTGTGCCGGCGCACTCGTGCACACGCGAATCCGACGCGTGATTTTTGGTTGCACCGATTCCGTCGCAGGCGCTGCGGGAAGCGTCATCAATCTTCTACAGATGTCCAGCTTCAATCACAGGTGCGACACAGCATCCGGTGTTTTGCATGAACAATGTGCGGAAATTTTGCAGAATTTTTTTCGCAAACGCCGACAGGAAGCCGGAACTTCGCAACAATAACCCTTCAGCTACGAAAGCGACTTCGACGCAACCGATGCGCAGGCTTACTCAGCGTTCGATGAAGCCCAAAGCTTCGACCGACGGCGGCACCGGCCGAGACGCACGAACACGAATTTTACGCTTTCGGCTCTTCTGCTCTCGAACTGCTGTGTTTTCGCGGATGAGCAGCACGCCATTCGCGCTGTTTCCGCGTGTAATAGGCGCGCCAGTACTCGGCCGTGCGAATGCGCGGCCGGCCACGCGTTTCCAGTTTTTTCGCGGATATCGCCTTGGATACGGGGGGCAATTCTGCAGGCATTAGAAAAGTGCTCTGTTTGAGGGTAGTTCTAGGGGATTCATGATACAGCGGTTACCAGTATTTCCGGCATTTAGGGGGGCAAGTTCTCAAAAAAAGGTGTTAACAGAGATAAATGCTTCCCAAAGGTGTTGGTAAGCGTGCAGACACACCAGAGGGCAGTATAAGGGTTGAATTCACCGACAAGAGATCAGTTTCGCGGGCGCCGTTTGCTGATTAGTTAAACTCGGTGGGAAGGCACCTGCCCTCGCGTGCTGCGATTGCGCGCCGGCGATCGCCAGGCAAAGCTCGGCGCGAAACAAAAAGCCAAATTCTTACTGCACAGATGTTCGTTGGATTGTTCAGCAAGCCCGCACGTCACGGCTACGGCCACAGACTTGACCAAATGTCTGATAAGGCCACATCGTAATGAAGGGACGGCAGGTAAATTCCCCGTCGGATATAGCCTCCCGGTGTTTTTGCAAGCCGAAGGCGCAGCGATTTTGCAGGACCTTCTTGGAAACGCCGGTGCAAACCCGTCAATGGAGCCATATACGCGGAGAGCTGAAGTCGATCGGCCGCGATACTTTATATGAGCCAGACTCTGTCACCGTCCCGCTCATGCTTTGGACATTACAACCGGAGTCTTAGTGAAAACACGTATTGGCGCATGGGCGGTTATAGGGCGCTCCAAGAATCGCAGCAAGACCGGGAACCATTTGCGATAAGCCTTTCGTTTTTTCTTAGGGGGAACCTTCCAAACATGGGAGAAAGTCCAAGCCGCGCGATGCCATGAAGGGAAAATTGTCCTCTCGTCCGGGCCCCTTAATTGTTCGGCGCGTGCTGCTTTCGCTATTATTGTTTCTCGCCATTTTAATGTTCATAAAAGGTTCGGTTCTCCTTGATGCCAATGCTGGATCTCGTGGGGTCGACAAGTCGGCACCGGCGAGAAATCCCGAATTCGACTACATGCACACGCGAGCAGAGTGGGAGATGCTCAAAGAGCGTTCCTACCCATCACAGACGCTACTTGACGGACCGACACTGAGTCAGCGCCACCGCGAAGCCGTGGCGCAGCTTCAGAACCTGGAACGAGAGGCACCGCAGCGACAGTCTTCGCTTGGTTGGACGAATATCGGGCCGGCGCACATATCATCAACAGCATGCGGATGGGGAACTGAGAATAGCGGCCGCGTGGTGGCACTAGCTACTGACCCATCGAACTCTTCGCACTGGCTGATTGCAGCAGCGGCTGGTGGTATTTGGCAGACGACAGACGGTGGCGGCACTTGGAGTCCGCGAACGGACGATCAAACTTCTTTGAATGGTAGCGCAATAGCATTTGCGCCAGGCAATCCGAGTATCGTGTATGCCTCTGCTCCAATGACAGGCCTGCTTAAATCCAGTGACGGAGGAACGACTTGGAACGTAACTGAAACGAACGTGTTTGGCGGGCGCGCGGCACGCGCTTTCGCTATATCCCCCACCACTCCGGACATTGCCGTCGCTGCCCTTCAGACGTCATTCTTTGCAGACGATTCTTACGGGATTTATCGAACGACTGACGGCGGCGTCACTTGGACTCAAAAGCTGTCGCAGAGTGCATCGGCTATTGTATCTGTAGCAGGCGATTTCAGCCGACAGTACGTCGCGATTGGCCAGGAAGGTGGAAGCGCCGCTAACGGGCTCTACAGATCAACGGATTCGGGCCAGAGTTGGCAGTCAATTTCCGGGCCCTGGGGGCAAAACGTGGGGAAAATTTCGCTAGCGCTTGCGCAATCAAATGCCGACGTCCTTTATGTCTGGGCTGAGGTCGGAAGTAGCGCGCCAATTTGGAAATCTACAAACGCATGGAGCTCTAACCCTCCTCCAAGTTGGAGCCAGTTGCCTTTTCCCGATCGAAATCAAACTTCGAAGTTCGGCCGCGTCCTAAGCGTCGATCCGCATTTTCCAGACGATGTCTATGTGGGTGCGAATTACATCTGGAAATACCATGAGCCAAGGGGTTGGACGAATATTCTGGGATGCCCGCAGCGTTCGCGGCCAATCAGGTCTGAAGCGCAACGGCGATCGCACAATGCCACGCACGTCGATTTTTTTGAACTAGTATGGCTGGGCAGCGATTTCCTTGTAGCGAATGACGGCGGAGTTTTTCGAAGGACGAGTTCGGGTTCTTGGCAAAGCTTGAACGCTGATCTCCCGATCACTCAATTTTACTGGGGGGCGCTTCACCCGACGAATCCAAATTTCGCTATCGTGGGGGCCCAGGACAATGGGACACCGATCTACACAGGCAGCGCTAGCTGGCAGCATTTTTATTTCACTGGCGATGGCATGTCCACGGCAATATCGGTTGTTGACCCGGATAATCATTGGCTCATTTCAAAATATTTTGGTCGAATATTCCGTACTCGAAACCGTGGATTGTCTTGGGACCGTCCCGACTCAGACATGGATCATACCTGCGCTCCGTTTTTCTTCCGCTTCACGAGTTGCCCGGCGGCGGACGTAGTTCTTGCGGGAACGACGAAGCTCTGGAGAAGCGACAATGTTTTTACCGCCGCTCGACCAACGTGGAGCATCAACAGCCCAGATCTTGGAGAATGCCCGAATGACCCATGCTGTAACGCGATTCGAGCCATTGAATTTGCACCATCAGACACGAGTTGCAGCACCTATGCCATTGCTGGCGGAGCCAGAATCCTGGCGACTACAAGCGCGGGCGCGCCGCCGTGGATACCCTTAGCGCCGACGGGTCAGCTTCCAAACGCAATGGTAACCGATTTGGCCTTTGATCCGCAGAATGCACAAAGAGTGTACGCGACATTCTCAGGATACAACGCAGAGCCGGGGCGCGGGTCAGGGCATCTTTTCGTCTGCAACGACATTACAGCACAGCCACCGACTTGGAGCGATATTTCGCCGCACGATTTTGCAGGACATCCGATAGATATTCCTCATAACGCAATCGCGATCGACCCAAACCATACGAGCGATCTCTACGTGGGCACAGATGTTGGCGCCGTCATCAGCACGGACGGCGGCGTGAGTTGGAACTCTGTGGGTTCAAATGTACTACCGAAGGTTGGAATTTGGGACATACAGGTCAATAGGAGCACTAACAAGGTTGTTATTTTCACGTACGGACGTGGTGCGTACTCGGGAAGTCTGCGCATGTCTGGGTCTCCAATTGGATCAATTGAGTGGCATCATGAGCGATTTTGAACGGGCGGTAACAATGGCAATGGAAGCTATGAGCCGCGGCGAACGAGATTACTTCACACACGGTAATGGCCTTGGCTCAACCCAGAACGCAGCGATTGGCGATTGGCGACTGATTGGATCGCACGGCTCGGCAGAAGGCAAAATCCACAGTGTGACTCAGATAAAGAGCAAACGCCTAAATGGCGACCTCGCTACGATTCGAACGTAGACTTGATCCTCCGGTTACGCGGTTGCTCGGTTCTCTCGTAGAAACAGCTTTTGGCCGCCGTAGAGAAAAGCCGCCGCCGCCTTTTTACGCCGTGTATGCGCTCAATCTGCACACCACATGCGTTTAGCGGTTGGCGGCGGGCGTGGGGTTTAACGGTTCTTAGCCTCGCGTCCGCCAGCCGATCTTTCGGTTTTCGTCAGCAGGCGCGATTGACTGTCAGCCTCGATAGGAAGTGCTTTCGGCGATCACGCGACGAGCGAATGGTCTGACACTCTCTTATCGCCAAAGAATTTCCGAGCTCCATCAGCAATGCGTTGTGACCGATCAGTTTCATAAAAGCGGTAAGGCTACGTGCCCGAAAGCATTCAGGATTTCTGTGGCGTGGCTGCCTCGCTAGGATTCGAACCTAGACAGAGAGATTCAGAGTCTCTAGTGCTACCGTTACACTACGAGGCAACGAGCCAGAAAATTAAAGCTCGTATCGCCCACTGCAAGTCGAGTGCAGTCGCTTTCGCGATGCGCTATTAAGCTGCGACCTTGGTCTTGAGCAGGATCTCAGCGCCTTCTCGAGCCGCGTCGACTTCCAAGGGCTTTCCGCTTTTTGCCACTAACGCGCGCGCGTGTTCCACCATTTTATCAATCATTTGATCGTCATGATTCGGATCGTGATGGAAAAGCAGGAGTTTGCCCACGTCTGCATCGAGCGCCAGCGAAACGACGCTGCCTAGTGAGCTGTGGCCCCAACCAATGTGCTTCGCATATTCCTCCTCGGTATATTGCGTATCCATGATTGCGAGGTCGCAGTCCCGGAGAAATTCGACCATTTTTCTGCGCTCGGCAGTGGAAAAATCCCGCGCTTCGTCCTCGGTGATCCCATCGCGCGACGCCAATAGCAGCTTGAGCTCCTCGTATGGTTCGTGGTCAGGAAAGTAGGCGATTGAACCCGAGCTCGTGACAAGACGGTACCCGGCGCAGATTCCCGGATGATTAGCGAACTTGGACCTTACCTCGACATTTCCGACTTGAAAGTCCATGTCCTTCAACTCCTCGATCGCCAGGTGGCTCGGGAGTTGGCGTAAGCTGACGGGGAAGAACGGCGTCTCCATCTGGCTGGCCAGGATCTTTGCCAAACCAGCGCGAGCTCCTTCATAACCCAAAACGCGGATGAGATTTTTCTGATTGTACACGGGAGAAAAGAAAGGCAGTCCCTGGATATGGTCCCAGTGCGTGTGCGAGATCAAAAGAGTCAACTTCATCGAGCGAGGTCCGAATTCCTTGTCCAACGCGAGACCGAGCAGGCGAATCCCGGTGCCCGCATCGAGAATGATGATCTCGCCGTCGGCGCGCACTTCCACACAACTGGTGTTTCCGCCATAACGGACTGTACTTTTACCGGGGACCGGAATTGAACCGCGAACGCCCCACAGCCTTATTCGCGCAGGGACCGATTCATGTTCCGATACAGATTTTGGTTCGGGACGGTGCGGGATTTCCGGCAGGAGCCGGTCGATCGTGCTGGAGAGCAGTTCCCACGTAATCGGTTTTAGCAGATATTCATCTGCGCCAGCCTCAATGGCACTGGTTCGATCGATTTCATAATCGCGGCCTGAAACGACGATGATCTTGGTTGGTTGCAGTTGCGCGCGAATGGAGCGGCATACCTCGAAGCCATTCGACTTCGGCATTAACAAATCGCACAGGATCAGCTCCGGCCGATTGCGCAACGCCAGCTCCACCCCCGCATCACCGTCGCTTGCTTGCAAGACCTTCCAGTCTTCGCGTTTGAAAAGCTGTGCGAGTACGCGCCGGTTTTCGGCATCGTCTTCGATGATTAAGACACGAGGCATTTGGGTGGGGGGGCCCTTCGTTTAATTACGCTTACATTAAAAGCGCGAATTCTTTTTTCCAAGCAGTTGCTGAAATTTTTTTAAAAGAAAATCGGAATAATCAATATCGCCAGAATGTTAACGACCTTAATCATCGGATTAATCGCTGGTCCGGCTGTGTCCTTGTATGGATCTCCAACGGTGTCGCCCGTGATAGCTGCGGCGTGAGCGAAAGAGCCTTTGCCGCCAAGGTTTCCTTCTTCGATGAATTTTTTCGCATTGTCCCACGCGCCACCACCGGAGGTCATGGCAATGGCAACAAAAAGGCCGGTGACAATCGTTCCCACGAGCAACCCTCCGAGCACGACAGGGCCCAACTGCGGAATCACCGCCACCGCCACCACAAAAATCACCGGCAACAGCGCTGGTACAATCATCTCGCGCAAGGCCGCTTTGGTGACGATGTCCACGCATGTGCCGTACTCAGGCGTGTCCTGTCCGGTCATAATGCCAGGATGCACTTGGATTTGCCGTCGCACCTCACGAACGACCGCGCCGGCTGCCTTGCCTACGGCGTCCATGCTGAAGGCGGTGAAGATAAACGGAAGCAATCCACCCAGGAACAGCCCGATGATCACCTTTGGATCGGTAAGCGAAAAGTCGAATACGAACGGCTGGCCGTTGCGTGTCACGTGCATCTTGAGCTCCTGTACGTACGATCCGAACAAAACGAGAGCGGCCAAACCCGCCGAAGCAATCGCGTAGCCTTTGGTCACCGCTTTCATGGTATTACCCACGGCGTCGAGTTGATCGGTGACGTTGCGTACCTCCGTTGGCAGCTCGCTCATTACTGCTATGCCACCTGCATTGTCGGTAATCGGACCGAAGGAATCTAGCGAGATGATAATGCCCGCCATCGACAACATCGACATCACGGCGATGGCGATTCCGTAAAGGCCGGCAAAATGGAAACTCAGCAAAATAGCGATTGCGATGAAACCTACTGGCAACGCGGTGGCGTGCTGACCAACGGCAAGGCCGGCGATGATGTTCGTCGCGTGACCTGTCTCTGAGGCGCGCGCGATTTTTTGCACGGGCCGGTAACGCATCGATGTATAGTAATTGGTGATCGCCACGACGACGGCGGTCATGAGCAGTCCAACAAAAGACGCCCAATATAGTTGTGCGGGTGAGCGCATCTGCCCGCTCACTACGATACCATTCGGGAACAGGTAATGCGTAGTCGGCCAGAAGAGGACGGCTGAAATGATCGCGCTGGTGATCACGCCGCCCATGAGCGTGTTGGCCGGTTTGCCGCCGGCGAAGTTCACGAATAAAACGCCGCAGATGGCGCCCAGCACGGAAATTCCACCGAGCACAAACGGGTAAATAATGGCCGCGGGATTTCCTGGCAGAGTAAGCGCGCCGACCAGGATCGCACCGATCAAGCTCACTGCGTACGTCTCGAAAACATCGGCGGCCATGCCGGCGCAATCTCCTACGTTGTCGCCGACGTTGTCCGCAATCGTAGCAGGATTACGCGGATCGTCTTCTTCGAGGCCTTTTTCGATCTTGCCAACGAGATCCGCGCCCACATCGGCGGCTTTAGTGTAAATGCCACCGCCAAGTCGTGCGAATACGCTAATAAGGCTCGCGCCCAATGCGAGGCCTACAAGGCTGTTGATTGCCATCTGCGGCCCGGCTAATCGGGAGACGACAGAATAAAAAATCGCCACCGCCAAAAGCGCGAGCCCTACCACGAGCAGGCCAGTGACGGCACCGCCGTTGAACGCCATTCGCAGCGCCTTGGTGATCGACTCGGTTGCGGCCTGAGTTGTGCGCACGTTCGCGATCACCGCGATTCGCATCCCAATAAAACCCGCCGAAAGCGAGCAAAACGCGCCGATTACAAAGCCTATCGCCGTCGGGCGATCTTTGAAAATAAAGAGCAAAATAAAAATGATCACCGCGATGGAACTGATCGTGATCACCTGACGATTCAGATACGCCTTGGCTCCCTCCTGAACGGCGCCGGAGATTTCGCGCATTCGCTGGTTGCCCGCTGGCGCACGCTTTACTGCTGCAATCAAAAAGAGCGCGAACGCAAGACCGATCACGGCGCACACCATTGAAAATGGGACGCCGAAGTTAAGGATGTTTAAAGCCAGAAAAATGGTCATCGCTTCGCGTTGAAGCGCACGACTGTATGAAGAATTGCCGCAGTGGCAAAGGCAATTTGCCGTTCGCCTTTTGGAGTGCGCGGACATGTCGCCGCACTCCCATAAATGTAATGGACATTGCCGGAGGCGGGCTTCTCGCGCTCCCGTCGCTGTGTACAATCAAGAATTATGGCCGAAAAGAAGATCGCCGCCAAAAGCCATGCGCGCCTGCGCGGCGCGAGGTTCGTTTACATTGCAGCGATATTCGCTGCGCTCGGCGGTCTTCTGTTTGGCTACGACACCGGTGTCATCTCCGGCGCGCTCATTTTTATCAAACGCGAATTTGGCCTGAATACTGCAGCCGAGGAGATCGTTGTCAGCGGGGTTTTGTTGGGAGCAACCATTGGCGCCATCATTGGTGGAAAAGCCGCCGACCGTTTTGGCAGGCGAAGGGTCTTGCTTGTTACTGCGGCAATCTTTGGCGTCGGCGCGCTTGCAAGCGCAGTGGCTCCATCTCCTTCGATCTTGATCGCCAGTCGCGTCGTTCTCGGCTCGGCAATTGGTCTCGCCTCAACAAACGTTCCAGTCTATCTGTCCGAAGTTGCACCTGCGCATGCGCGGGGCTGGGTTGTATCGCTCTTTCAACTCGCCGTTACGGTCGGCATCGTCGTTGCATATCTGACCGATTACGCTTTTGCCAGTGTTGAAGGCTGGCGATGGATGCTTGGTTTGGCCGTAGCGCCAGCGCTAGTCTTCGGTGTTGGCATGTTTTTTCTGCCGGAAACTCCGCGTTGGCTCGTTCGTCGCGGTCATCATGAAGTCGCGCACAGTACTCTTATGCGCATTCGAGGGCTCGCCGACGTGAACCTCGAAATCGAAGAGATCAAGGCTAGCCTGGCGCAGCAAGCTGAAAGCGGGCAGTGGACAGATTTGCTGCGCCGGCAAGTCCGTCCTGCTCTTGTTGTCGGATTAGGACTCGCCATCTTCCAACAAATTACTGGCATCAACACAGTGATCTATTATGCGCCGAAAATTCTTCAGGCCGCTGGATTCAATTCCACTTCCGGCGCAATTTTGGCGACGGTCGGCGTCGGCACTGTAAATGTCGGCATGACGATCTTCTCGATGTTTTTGGTTGATCGCGTCGGGCGCCGGCCGCTATTGCTTGGCGGCATCGCGGGAATGATCTTCACACTTGGCGTGCTCGGATTGAGTTTCCGCGTTTCAACTCCATCCGGGCAGCTCGCTTCGATCGCTGTGATTTGCCTGATGGGCTACGTCGCATCATTTGCAATCAGCCTCGGACCAATCTTCTGGCTCTTGATCGCCGAGATTTATCCTCTAAAGATTCGCGGCCTTGCTGAGGGCACCGCGGCCACGTTCAATTGGGGCTCGAACCTGATCGTTTCGCTCACGTTTCTCACATTGGTCGAAAAACTTGGTGCGAGTTCAACGTTTTTGCTCTACGCAGTTGCCTCGGTAGCGTCCTGGCTCTTCGCCTATTGCTTTGTGCCAGAAACGAGAGGCCGCACTTTAGAACAGATAGAAGCATTCTGGAGAGCAAGGCATCGTGTTCGCCAAACGGCCCACCGATTTTCCTAGCTTAACCGCTCGCGATTGTGCGGTTTCCCTAGATCAAGCACGGGCCCGATCGGAACGATGCGACTCGGATTAATTTCGGTGTGCGTCATATAATAATGACGCTTGATATGATCGAAATTGACGGTGTCGGCGATGCCCGGCTGCTGATACAAATCCATCAAATAACCCT
>DATBDJ010000022.1:0-94695 GCA_036269995.1 Candidatus Udaeobacter sp. | reverse complement strand
TCGCCGCGCGCGACCGTATTTGGCGGAATTGGACGCGCGTTTGTGCCGTTTTTGAAGAAGCTGCTTGCCGAAAATGTTTTTGCCTTCGGCTGATCCATCATGTCGCGGCGACACGCGGCGCTAAGGATAGTGATAATTGCGGTTGTCATTAACACCGGCGCTTTAGCGCGGTGTACGACAAGCTTGCTGACCCCAACCGTTTTAACGGTTTGCAGTGATCGAAGCCGTTGAAAGGGCTTAGCGCCAGAACCAGCGAGTGCGCACCGGACTGAAGCCGCGGTGTTACTCAAATTCACTTTGCTACCTCCGCGACATTCAACGGATTCAGACCCTGCAAAAACGCGCGCGTGTTTTCCGCGTCGAATTTCGGGTCGTCAGCTTCGATACAAAGGAAGAAGCGATCTTGCGATGCGCGTTCGAATTCCGGCAGATTAAAAATTGGATGATGCGGTCGCGGCAGTCCGCTCAGCGCGAGCGCTCCAAAAAACGCGACCAGACCCGCGCAGAGCACGGTCAACTCAAAGGTGATCGGGATAAAGGCCGGCCAACTATGCATCGGTCGTCCCCCGATGTTGACGGGGTAACTGACCAGATTTGCGTACCACTGCATGTAGTACGCGCCTGCGCCGCCAATGATTCCGCCTATCAGGACCAGCAAAGGTAGTCGGGTTCGTTTGCCCAGCGCTTCAGCCAGCCCTTCCACTGGAAATGGAGCAAAACCATCCATTCTCCGATAACCGGCCGTGTACGCCTTTTCGGCAGCACGGAGCAGGTCTTCATGTACCGAAAACTCCGCCGCCAGGCCGAAAACATTTTTCATGGCGTAATAGCCTTTTGCGGTTCCGCCACGAGCTTGCGCGATTCCGATATCGCGATCATCGGCAGGAAGCGCATGAACAAAAACAGCAGCGTCAGAAACAATCCAACGCTTCCAAACAGGGTCGCCCAATCCCAGACAGTCGGGAAAAACGTGCCCCACGCCGACGGAACAAAATCGCGATGCAAGCTCGTGATGACGATCACGAATCGCTCGAGCCACATTCCGATATTCACCGATAACGCAACGAAAAAGAGTGTGAGCGGATTACGCCGAACGCGTGCCGACCACAGAGTCTGTGGCACGAGCACGTTGAAAAACATCAGCGCCCAAAACATCCAGCCGTAAGGGCCAAACGCGCGGTTGGTCATCATGTACTGATCGAAAATGTCGCCGCTGTACCACGCCATGAACGCTTCAATGAAATAGCCATAGCTGACGATCAAACCGGTCGCGAGCATCACGTTTGCCATGTTGTTGAGGTGGCGCAGCGTGATCAGATCCTGCAGCCGATAAATTTTCCGGACGGGAATCACAATGTTCAGAACCATGGCAAATCCCGAGTAAACCGCGCCGGCGACGAAATAGGGCGGAAAGATTGTAGAGTGCCAGCCGGGCAGTTGCGCGACCGCGAAATCGAGACTCACCACGCTGTGGACTGAAAGAACCAGCGGCGTCGCGAGGCCGGCAAGCAGCAAATATGCGATCTGGTGCCGTTGCCAATGCGTGGCTGAATTGCGCCAGCCGAGCGCGAGCACGCCATAAAATTTCTTTTGCCAATTTCTTCGCGCGCGATCGCGGACGGTTGCGAGATCCGGCAGTAATCCCAGAAACCAAAACAGCAGCGAGATCGTAAAGTATGTGCCGACAGCAAAAATATCCCAGACAAGCGGACTACGGAATTGCGGCCACACACCCATGGTGTCGGGATACGGGAAGAGCCAATAAAAGACCCAGGGCCGGCCAAGGTGAAGCAAAGGAAACAATCCCGCGCAGGCAACTGCGAACAGCGTCATCGATTCGGTCAACCGATTGATCGAGGTGCGCCAATGTTGAAACAGCAAAAGCAAAATCGCCGAGATGAATGTGCCGGCATGGCCGATGCCGATCCACCAAACGAAATTCACAATCGCAAATCCCCACGCGACCGGAATGTTTACTCCCCAAATCCCGATGCCACGGATGAGCAACCACGACACCGCCAGGAAAAAGATCATCAGCAGAGTGAACGCTATGATGAACCCGACCCACCATGACCGCGGTTGCCGGCCCTGCAGGACAATTGAGCCGATCGTTTTGTTTACGCTCTCAAATGTCTGCTCCCCTGTAAGCAGCTTCGTTGGATACCCGAGGGGCGACAGAGCAGGTGATCGGTGATCAGTGATCAGTGATCGGTCAAGTGCGTTCATGCTGTTCTCCGTTCACTGATCGCTGTTCACTGATCACGAGGGCGGGATTCGGGTTACGCAGCTTCGCCAGGTATGTCGTCCGTGGCCGTGTGTTCAATTCCGCCAGCATGCCATAGTTGGTCGGCAAACGTTTTAGTTTCGAGACGCGGCTGTTCGGATCGTGAATATTGCCGAAAATGATCGCTTCGGCCGGGCAAACCTGCGCGCATGCCGGCACAACCTCGCCATCGCGGATCGAACGGTTCTCCAGTTCCGCCTCGATTCGCGCCGCTTCGATTCGTTGAATGCAGTACGTGCATTTCTCCATGACACCGCGTGATCGCACGGTCACGTTGGGATTTTTTGCCAGCTTCTCCGTCGCGCTTAATCCCGCGTTCAATTCGAGGAAATTGAAACGACGAACCTTATACGGGCAGTTATTGGAACAGTAACGGGTCCCGATGCAGCGGTTGTACACCTGCACGTTTATTCCCTCGTCATCGTGCACGGTGGCGCCGACGGGACAAACCAGTTCGCACGGCGCGCGCTCGCAATGCATGCACGGCACCGGCTGATGATTGAACTGCGGATTATCGATGTTGCCGGATCGATACGTGTCCACCCGGATCCAATGCATCTCGCGGCCGAGCGCGACCTGTTGTTTGCCGACCGCTGGGATGTTGTTCTCCGCCTGGCAGGCAATGGTGCACGCGCTGCATCCAATGCACGCGCCAAGATCTACAACCATTCCCCAGGCATAACCGCGATTCTGGTATTCGTTGGGATCGTAGAGTGTCTCATCGCGAGCCGGTCCTTCTTGGGAATGCGCGACTCTTTTGGCATCAGCGCGAAATTCCGCGAGCGTGCCGGTGCGCAGAAAGTCGCGCCCCTCCATCGTGTGATGATGTTGAGTAGTTGCGAACGAATGTTTTTGGCCTGTTTTCTGAATCGTCAGGCCATCGCCAAACCAAAGCGCCTCCGAGGTGCGCAACGTGTATGCATTAAAGCCACAATCTTTTCCCACGCGGCCAACTTCGGTGCGGCCATAACCCAGATGAAGCGTAATGGAATTTTCGGCCTGTCCGGGTTGGATCCAAACCGGTGCTTTGAGTTTACGACCGCGAAAGATCAGTTCGACGACCTCGCCGTTGTCGATCTTTTCCCGGGCTGCCAGTTCCGGACTAATGAGCGCGGCGTTTTCCCAGGTTAGTTTTGTAAATGGTCGCGGCAATTCCTGCAGCCAGGAATTGTTTGCATAGCGGCCGTCAAGCACGCATGCATCGGCACGAAACAGGATTTCCAGCTGGCTCGGCTTTTCTGAAGATGCTGGAGAGAGCGTCGTTGTTGCAGCTACGGATTCTTCAGCACCTTCGGAGGAGGTGTTCCACGAAGGATTCTGAAGAATTCCGTCACTGAGAGCGCGCCGCCACTCGATATCAAATTGAGCTGTCTGGTTCCGCTCGCGCCAGAATTCACGCACAATTTCGTATGCACTGCGTACAGGCTGCTCGACCAGCGCCGCGATGATTTCATGTGTGGATATGTTGGCATACAGCGGTTCGATCAATGGCTGAACGATCGAAACGGCGCCGTCGAATGCGCGAACGTCGCTCCACGTTTCAAGAAAATGCGCGGCGGGAATAACCCAGTGACAAATGCGCGATGTTTCGTCTGCGTGCAACGTATGATGCACGGATGTTTTTACGTTTCTGAGAGCACTTGCGAATTCAATATCGGCCGGGGCGTTGTAAACAGGATTGCCTCCAAGGATGATGAGCAGCTCCACTTTGCCCTGGCCCATTTCCTGGACGAGTTGCCGCAGGTCATCGAGTTGATTGACTGGTCGCGACGGGAGCTTTGCTATTCGCGCACCGACTGCTTCATTGCCAAGCTGACGATTGATCTCGGCTACAAGTTCGTGAACTTCCGGTGTTTGAGTTTGTCCAGCAATTGCGATGCTCGCGCCGCGATTTGCCAGAAGATCTTCCGCCGCGGCTTGAATCCATGAGTCGTACTTCGTTTCCCCTTTCAGTATGCTCGAGCGCTGGCGCGATGCGATGCGCGTTGCGATTTGCCGGGCAATCCCGAGCATGTCGCGCGCCGCAGCTGCGATGCGATGGTCGGCATTGGAGCCAGTGATCGTTGGAGTTGGTTCAGCGACATACAGCCGATTCATTGCCGCACTGGCAGGATCGCGCACACGTCTGGCTCTGGAAAAATCGCGCGCATATCGCAGCGCAGCCGGACCCATGAACAGGAAATCGGAGTCCAGAGCGACGATTACCCTTGCCTTCGTCAAATCGTAAACCGTTTCAGCGACAGCAATTTCGGGAGCGATTGGCTGCCATTGAATACATTTCGAATTCGGGAATCTTTGCTGAATTGACTGCAACTGTGAGATCAGTGTCGGTGAGGTGATGGCTTCAGTCAGGATGCGAATGCCAGCGCCACCGCCGGATCGCTGTGCTTGCAAAGTCGAATCAATCTCACGCAAAAAGTCGTTCCACGTGCTGATGTTTTCACCGCGCATGACCGCTTGGGCGCGGTCAGGATCGTAAAGCTCGAGCAAATCCGCCTGTGCCCAAATGGTGGTTGCGCCCAGGCTCGCCGGGTGATCCGGATTGCCTTCTATCTTAATCGGACGTCCTTCGCGGCTGGTGACTACCAAACCCTGAGCGTATCCATTCAAGGTCGTTGCCGACGCAAAGCGCAACGGTTTACCCGGTACGATTTCCTCCGGCTGCTTTACGTACGGGACGATTGTTTCAATCGGCTGCTTGGTGCACGCGCCAAACCCGGCCAGCGCCAGCGAAGCGCCCGCCAGTCGAAGAAATTCGCGTCGACTTATATCGTCAGGCCATTCACTGGCTCCCGGAGCAAATTCGTTAGACGAATTTGTTCGGATGATCGGTGATCCGTGATCAGTGAATCGGGACTGAGCTCCAGGTTGCATGTTTCGGTTCACGGATCACTCATCACGGTTCACGTCTCTATCTGTGGCAAACGCTGCAGTTCGTCAGCCGCCCGGTGGTATCGATGTGATATTGCGCGACGAGCTTCGCGCCTTGGGTGCTTGAGGTTCGCGGCGATCGCCAGGTCATGTCGTACAGCTTGTCGCGCGGTCGCACATATTTCTGCGGCTGCCGATGGCAATCCAGACACCATTTCATGTAAAGGGTGTTTGCTCGCCAGGTGAGCGGCATTTGATCAATGCGGCCGTGACAGGTGGAGCAACCGATGCCTTTCGCGATATGAATGCTGTGGTTGAAATAGACGTAATCAGGCAAGTCGTATACGCGATTCCATTTCAAAGGTGTGTTTGTAGAAAGACTTTCTCGAACCGGCGCCAGCACGGGCGCATCACTGAAAATTTGCGAATGACAAGTCATGCATGTCTGAGTAGACGGCATTCCAGCGAACGCCGATTTTTCCACTGACGTGTGGCAGAAACGGCAATCGATGCCGTCATCGCTCACGTGGTGCTTATGGCTAAATGGCACCGGTTGATCGAACGGCACACCGACATACGTCGTGTACGGCGACCAAAAAACCGTTGAGGTTGCCCAACCTGCGCCACAAAAGAGTATCACGATCCCCAGGAGAATGACGCGGGAGTAAACGTTGGCGCGCGGCGAGAAGAGCTGGGCCATGAAAAGCTCGAATTCCTTGTTCGAGAAGGAATCGCGCATGAAAGCGGGGCGGGACGCCTGCAATAGCGCGGGGGAGAACTCGGAACGCCTACGCTGCAGGCGGTTAAGTCTAAGTGCCACAGCGCAGCTCACGCGCGAATTTGAAGCCTGCCAGCGGCGGCGCCTGCCGATCAATGTTTTTTGTCAGGGCCAGCACCTGGAATGCGCGGCCGAGCATTTCTGGATGGAGCAGTGTCTGCAATTCGCGTGTTAACTTCGGCGTATCCGGCAAGCCAAGGCTGGAGATAATTCCTGCCAGGAAATGATGTTGATCAGTGAAACCGCCAAGGCTCAATCCGTTTGCGTTGGCGCGGTCGATCACACTTGGCCAATCCACGTGCACCGTAATGTCCGCGCGCCCGATCTGCTCGAATGGCGAAGAAAGAAAGCGATGCCTCGCGCGGACCTGAACGTTAGCTTCCAAGTGGGTGTTCAGGTGTCCGTAATCAACGGCAATAACATGTCCGCGCCTCAAGTTCGCTGCGACGTCATCGAGCCACTCGAGCATCAGCTGATTGAAAGCAGTCTGTTGCGCCGATGTTTGCCGGCCGCTCGTTTTTTCTGATACTCCACACTCGACAAAGACAAACCTGTCGCCTTCGAGATCAACGAGTGTTTCGGTGTGATCGCTGATCAAGCGCACCGGCATCGCGTCGAGCAGTTCATTGGAAAAATGCACGCCTTCGAAGGGTGTCAGCGATTCCTGCCACTCAACCTTGTGTCCAAATTCGTGCAGCCTCTGCGACTGGCGCTCTTGCAAAACTCGAAACGGCTCAATGATCCGGTAATGCAAAGCTTCGAAGAATTCGGGCGCACGCTGTCGGGCTTCTTGAAGAACGTCGCGCGCGAACTGTCCGTCGTGCGCGCCTTGCTCTACAACAACGAAACTATCGATTTTCCCAAGGCGCTCCCAAATTTCGATGAATTGCCGGCACAGCAACTGGCCGAACAAAGGGCCGACGCTTACGCTGGTGAAATAGTCCCCGGCTCGACCGATTGCGCAACGCCCCGATGAATAATAACCATGCTCAGGATGATAAAGCGCCTGTTGCATAAACCAGGCGAATGAGACTGGGCCGCTGTTGCGAATCTCTGAACGAATGAATTCGATCAGCGCCCGGTTACCAGTGCTAGTCTTCAACGCTCAACGCTCAACGCTCAACTTCCAACCTTCAACTTGCACTCTCAATTGAGCATCGGACGTTGGGCGTTGAGCGTTGGACGTTTGCTGCCTACTTTTGGGCCGCAGCCAGTCGTTTGCCTGTTTGAAATCGACCAGAACATATCTAAGGCCTCCGCCGGGTTACCGGTTTCGCGCCTCCTGGTATCTGAGGCCGTGGTTCTATGTACCCGTCGCAGCGGTTGTGGTCGCCGGTGTCTTTATAACGGTTTTCGTTGCCAGTCTCGTGGCTGATCTCAAAGCCCAGGCCAAAACGTTCGATCTCAGCAAGCTCGAACAAATGGAATCGGCCAGCATGATCTTGGACCGCAACGGCAAAATTTTCGGCCAAATCTACGTCGAAAATCGCGAAACGGTTCCGTACGACCAGTTGCCCCCCGATCTGATCAACGGCGTGGTTGCTGTCGAGGACGCGAAATTTTATCAGCACCACGGGTGGGATTGGACGGGGATCGTTCGGGCGGCGTTGAAGAACTTAACTGCCGGTCATGTTCGACAAGGCGCAAGCACGATAACGCAACAACTGGCGCGCAATAGTTTTTCGCTCAAGGAAAGAACGTACCGCCGCAAATTGCTGGAGATTTTCCTGGCCCAACGAATCGAGGAACAGTTCAGCAAGCAAAAGATCCTCGAGCTGTACCTGAACCGGATTTATTTCGGCGGCGGCATGTATGGCGCCGAAGCAGCCGCGCGAGGATATTTCGGCAAACCAGCGCGTGAAATGTCGCTCGCGGAATGTGCGACGCTGGCCGGCCTCATCAAGAGCCCAAACAGGTTATCACCGTGGAGCGATCGCGCCGATTCACGTCAGACCCGCGACTATGCGCTCGATCGGATGCGCGATCTCGGCTTCATCACGCATGAACAAACCGCTGCCGCGCGAGCAGAAAAGATCAAGGTCGGAAGCAGGCAAAACGCTCAAGGACAAACTTACGCGGTCGATTACATCCGCCAGCAGGTGATCGCAGCCGTGGGATGGGATCGCGCAATCAACGAAGGCTACCGCATTCACACCACAATCGACGTTAATCTTCAGAAAGTGGCCGAAGATTCGGTGCGAAGTCACCTCGAACAAGTCGAGCAGCATTCGGATTACAACCATCAGACTTATGCGACTTATGCGGCTTCGTTCCGCAAGGCGAAGTCAAATGGCACAATGTCAGACCAGCCGCCGCCCGAGTATTTGCAGGGTGCAGTGATCGGCCTGGACAACGCGACGGGTGATATTCTGGCACTGGTGGGCGGTCGCGATTTTGAACACAACCAATACAACCGCGCGTTGCAAGCACGGCGACCCGCTGGCACGGCGATGTTGCCGTTCGTCTATGCCGCGGCTTTCGAAAAAGGGATGTATCCCGGCTCGCTCGTTGAAGATTCGCCTCTTGATAATCGCGCAGTAATGATTGGCGGCACGACAGGGATTCTGGGCGAATGGGGCCCCGAAAGTGCAGACAATCGCTACGAAGGCCCGATGACCGCCAGGCAGGCGCTGACCAAATCAAAGAACGGCGCAACGGTGCGCATCGGCATGGACGCCGGACTCGATGCGGTGTTGCAGCTTTGTTCGTCAGCGGGGATTCGGTCGCCGCTACGAGCGTTCCCGGCGACATTTCTCGGAAGTAGCGAAATCACTCTGGGCGAGCTCGCGCTCGCCTACACAATTTTTCCAAATGGCGGTTGGCGGGCAAAGGCGCCACACATTTTGGAACGTATCGAAGAAAAAGATGGGACGCTGGTCTGGGATGCCAAACAGGAGAGCATTCGAAAAATCGTCATTAAACCTGAGACCGCGTACGAAGTGCATTCCTGTCTGGTGGATGCGCTTCGATCAGGAACCGGCAAAGCTGCGTTTACAGAATTCGGTTTAAAGGAAATGCCCGCAGCGGGCAAAACCGGCACGGCTTACGATTTCACCGACGCTCTGTTTGCGGGATACGATTCGAATTTCACTTGTGCTGTTTGGGCCGGATTCGATAAGCCGCAAAAGATTTATCGCGGTGCGTTCGGGCGCGAACTGGCTTTACCGGTGTGGGTGGATGTGATGAATGCGGCCGCCCAGAGTTATTCGCCAGGGGAACTCAAGCAACCGGCGAATTTGAAGCAGATTGAGATTTGTTCGCGGTCGGGCCTACTGGCGACCGAGCAATGTTTTGACAACGTGAACACCGCCACCGGCGATACGGTGCAGCAGCGCACCACTTACACGGAGATTGCTACACAGTCACAAGCGCCTACTGAGCATTGCAACGTTCACGGCGAACCGCGCACGCGGCTTGCTCGCGAATTTCCTTCCAGTGACGGTGATTTGCCGCGCGCTTCGCTTGCAGTGGATCTCAGCCAGGTTACGCCCGTTGAAATTCGAAGTCCCACACTGGTAGCCGACGCGGACCCCTACAGTTCTCTCAAACCAAAGCTGAGACCGGCTCCAGCGCCGCAGCCGCCGACGACGGAAACAGCGGATACGCCGAAAACAGACAGCACAAACGATGGCACCGAAGTGAAGACAGCAAGCACCGCAGCAGCGCAAAACCGCTCTGACGCTCAACCGCCAGAACCGACTTCAGAGATCAGGAGAGCGATTCCAGTTGAGCCGATCAGGAAAGCTATTCCAGTCCAGCCACAGGAGAGAAAACCGGCGGAGATTCGACGGGCAATCCCGGTCAGACCACTGGATGCTCAAGGCCGGGACCAGACGCTCCTGAGATCAGCGGAAACGACGCCGCGCGACGGCGACGAATGATTTGGGGTCCTTTTCGGGCCGCAGTCTTGACGCAGAAAACGATGAAAACCGAATGACGAACCTCGAAGGAATGCCGAAGGTCGAAATCACGACGATCGTGGCGAGCATTTTTCGCCATTCGTGGTTCGTGCTTCTTTCGCGATTCGTCATTCGTCATTCGTCATTGACTGTCGGCGCTAACCCTCGACCGAATTGTAGATAATGACGTCTCGCGAGGCAGCGGACTTTCGCCTTACAGTTCTGAACCCGGGCGGCCGCGACTCCGAACAAAGGTTCGAGAATGTTCCCGCACCCGGCGAAGGCCGCCATCCACCCATTAATTTTCATGCGTTTGCCGCATGCACGCAGGGCGCTTTTCACTTCAACTCGCGCCGAGCCATCGATGAAGGCACACCGGTCCTTCTTCTCCTGCGCAGTGACCTGCGTGCTTCGGAGCGCGCGATGGCCGATCTAAAAAAACATGGTCGCACGGTCGCCGTTTCCCTGAAAGAAACTGGGCTGCATCAAATCGCCGAACGCTTGCGCGACCGCGCAACATTATCGCGCTTCATCAACATTGCTGCGGAAGCTGATGGATGTATCGCGACAACGCCGGAAGCGGCGGAAATTTATCAGCGCGTCCGCTCAAAACGGGATCGCGCAACAGTTGCGTTTATTCCCACGCCGTATCCGATTGCCGATCCGCGCTGGAATTTTTCTGCGCCACCAGAAGAGCAATCCGGTATTTTCGTTGGCACACGCGAATGGGACGTGCCATCGCGCAATCATCTCACAGCGTTGTTGGTGGCGCGCCAGCTTAGCGAAGCAACAGGCGAACCGGTCACAGTTGTTAATTTAGACAGACGCAAAGGGCGTCGTTTACTCGGCGAGCTGGAATTTCCAGAGGGAAAACTTCGGTTGATCGAGAAACGCAAATCTTATCCTCATTATCTGCGCGACGTTGCGAAGCATAAGATCGTTTTGCAGCTCGATCGCAGCCACGTGCCCGGACAGGTCGCCGGCGATGCGCTTCTGTGCCGCGTTCCCTGCGTCGGCGGCGACGGCGCGATTGACCGAATCGCGTTTTCGAGAACTTCTGGTGAAGGCCGCACAATTTCCGAGATCACTTCGATGGCGCTCGATCTCGTAAAAAATGCCGAGTTGCGTGCTGCGGTTGTATCCGAAGCACACCAGCGAGCGCTGGAACGGCTCTCGCTTGAAACCGCACGATCGCACCTAGCCGCCTTCTTTGTCCAACTTGAAGGCATGACGGCTTCCCACTTATCGAGACAAGTGTGACCGCTCCGGAAGCAGTCACTTTTGCGAACGACTCGCTTTTTCTGAATCAGAAAATGATCTCGAACAGCTTAATGCCGTTCCATTTTCCCGGGTGGTTCGGGTCGAAAGACGTGCTGTCGACCCAGGTGCCGTATCGCGCGGGCGCCCAGGGGTTCAGCATCTGGAGTGGGTTACGGCCGTCTCTAAATCCTCGCGGGACAACTCCGGTGACCTCGGGACGCTGTAAGAGAGGAGGCGGCGTCTCCATTGCGCGCACCGGCTTTTGCGGGCCGAGAGGCGCCTGGAATTCCTGGGCCGAAGCAGTCACGACGATAGCGGCGAAGATTGCGATAATGAACGTTCTCATGTTTTGTCCTTTCGTTCCGGGCGTGCAACTCTTGCCTGACCCACGCCTTGTTCACACTATATAGTTCGATGGACTACCTTGAAAAGGCCGGACGTGTCCTGGACGCGGAAATCTTTGAGCTGCAGCGGCTCCGGTCCCGCTTGGACGAAAATTTCTCCCGCGCGGTTGATTTGATCAAGGAAACGGTCGACGCGCGTGGCAAAATCGTTGTGCTGGGCGTCGGCAAGTCCGGGCATGTGGGTGCAAAAATTGCGGCAACTCTCACGAGCACCGGCTCGCCTGCAGTGCTGCTGGATTCCTCCAACGCATTGCACGGCGACCTTGGGGTCATTGCCGATGGCGATGTAGTCCTCGCGTTGAGCGCGAGCGGCGAGACAGAAGAAATCGTTCGGATTCTTCCCGCGATTGCGCGATTCCAAGTGAAAATCATCGCAATGTGCGGCGACGGGAAATCACTTCTCGCTCAAAACGCTCATTTATGTCTGGACGTAAATATTGAACAGGAAGCCTGCCCGCTAAACCTGGCGCCGACTTCGAGCACGACTGTGATGCTGGCACTGGGCGACGCTCTGGCGATGGTGCTATTGGAAGCTCGCGGGTTTAACAAGGAAGACTTCGCAAAGTTCCATCCCGGCGGAATGATTGGTCGCAGCATGCTCATACGTGTGCACCAAGTGATGCGACGCCGCGAAGCAATGGCAATTGTTTCCACCAATGTTCCAGTGCGCGAGGTGTTGAAAGCGATGACCGGCGTGCGCGCCGGTGCTGCGGTTGTTATTGATGCCGATCAGCAATTACTCGGAATCTTTACGCACGGCGATTTCGTGCGGCATTTTCAATCTGATCCGCGAATCGGCGAACGACTGGTCGCTGACCTGATGACCTTGAATCCAGTGACGGTGCACAAGGACAAACTCGCAGTGGAAGTTCTCAATTTGCTGGAGCGCCATCGCATCGATGATCTCGTCGTAGTTGACGATGGCAATGTACCTGTAGGCATTGTCGATTCGCAGGATTTGACGCGCTTGAAGTTGCTTTAAAACCGCTTGTCATCCCGAACGAAGTGAGGGACTTCACACTCGAGGTTCGCGGGAATCAAACTAATGCGCTTGTCCAATCAGCTACTGTGAGGTCCTTCGCTTCGCTCAGGATGACGCGATTGTACGACTCGCGCTTGCGATGTGACGGCTCGCGTGTAAACTCGGCGCTCCGCTTCAACGCTTCGACGTTGTAACGCTTTAACGAATCACGTTTTCACCATGCCTGCCGCGAACGATCTCCGCAGAGGAATGGCCATCAAATACAACGGCAATCCCGCCATTGTGCTGGAAGTCCATCATCGCACGCCGGGAAATCTGCGGGCCTTCGTTCAGGCCATTATCCGCTATATCAACACCGGCAAGAGCGCCGATGTGCGGTTCGGATCAACCGACAAGGTGGAGCTGGTCGACATTGAACGAAAACCGCTCGAGTTCAGTTATCATGATCGTGATGGATACCATTTCATGGATCCAGAGACGTACGAAACGATCACGTTGCAGGAGAACTTCATAGGCGATGCAAAAGATTTCCTCGTGGAGAATCTTTCGGTGCAGGTGCTGTACGCGGAAGGCAAAGCTGTGGAGGTGGAATTGCCCGCGTCGGTGAATCTGAAGGTGATTGAATCGCCGGAGGGTCTGCGCGGCGATACCGCAAGCAATGTTACCAAACCTGCGACGCTTGAGACGGGAAAGAAAATCAACGTCCCGCTTTTCATCAAAGAAGGCGAAACGATCAAGGTCGATACGCGCACAGGCGCATACATGGGCCGCGCGTAGAGAGTAGCGCAAGCGTCTCGCCTGCAAGCTGACTGATTCGCAAGCCTGAGGCTCGCGGTACTTTACTCCGCAATCCGCGGTTCATTCTTGCTTTCGCTTCGGTAAATCTGCCTAATCTGCGCAACTTTGGCTGCAACCAAGCGCAGATCGACAAAGCAACGCAGTGCGCGCGAGTCCAAGCGCGGCGGAAAAGTTGTCCGAAGCGTTGCACGTTCAACACCAAGAAGCATGCTCGCCACGCCTGAGCCGCTCACCGTTCCGACCCGCTGGGTAAAATTCATATGTGCGATTTTCCTGCTGCCCATTTGCGCGATACTCAGCCAGACATTTTTCACTGCGTTCGCGCGAGCTGCAGTGACGCAGCGGCTGTGGGCAGGCGAAGAATTCTGGTTTTTCTCATTGGGCGCAGTCCTCTGGCTGATCGCCTTTTTCGGTCTTCCACGCCCGATTCTAATTTACGTCTTCGGACACGAGCTCACGCACGCTTTGTGGGTTTGGCTAATGGGCGGACGCGTGAGCCGCTTCCGCGTTAGCAGCGAAGGCGGACACGTTGTCACGAGCAAGGCGAACTTCTGGATCGCGCTAGCGCCTTACTTTTTCCCGATTTACAGCATTGTTGCGATCGCTGTGTATGGCGTGCTCGGCTTTTTTCTAAACGTGCAGCCGTACGGGCGATTGCTTTACGCAGTCATCGGCGCGACGTGGGCATTCCATTTCACATTTACCTGCTGGATGATTCCAAAAAACCAGACAGATCTCAGCGACCAGGGGACATTTTTCTCGCTGGCGGTGATTTATCTAATGAACCTCGCTTTGCTCAGCGTGATGCTCGTCCTGGCGTCGCCGCAAATTACCTTAGCAAGCTTCAGTGCCGATCTGCTGGTGAACTTCGAGAATTTCGTGACGTGGATCACGAAGCTTTTTGCACAGTTGCGCGTAACGATTGGCGTTTGACACAAACGCCCCACAGACACGGCAAGCGAATGCTCTAGGGCGTCTGTGTCAGACGCCTAACGTAGATTTGTGATCACCGCGCATGGGAGGCTCCACAGCGCTTCGCTGAGTTTCAGTTCTCGATCCTGCAAATGAACAGGGCGACAGGTAAACAGGTCGTGCGCCGACGCAAGCGAAAGCGTTTTGGGAAATTCGAGCACTGTATCCTTCCACAGATCACCGATGGGCGGGAACCCAATACGTGACGAAAGCCGCGGCGCGACGACAAGAATCCACTCATCTCCCACAACGCGAGCGAAACTGACGCAACAGTCGGCAAACGTTCCATTGGGATGAACCGCCAGGTATTCGCCGCGCTGAAAGAGTTCGGCGTGGTCCCGGCGAAATCGCAGGATGCGATGTGTCAAAAACAATTTGATTCGGCCATCGGGCCAGCTTTGTATGAGTTTCCCGTGAACCGCTGTAGTTAATTTTTTGAGCATGTCGCGGCGCCGACCGTAATCGACCGAGCGCCGGTTGTCGGGATCGACAAGGCTGTAGTCCCAAATTTCGTTTCCCTGATAGATATCAGGTACGCCGGGAGACGTGAATTTCAGCAACGTTTGGGCAAGTGAATTGATCGCGCCCAGACGCGCAAGCTCCTTCGCCACCGGCAGGAAAATTGGCAGAAACTTGTTTCGCGATGACGGATCCAAAATTTTTACCACGAAATCCGACATTGCTGCGTCCCATTGTGCGTTCGGCTGGATCCAACTCGTATTGATCTTCGCTTCGTGCAGAGCCTTCGCCATATACGTTTGGATGCGCTCGATGTACTCCGGGTGCGGCTCGCGGTCTGGTTCGCCGTTTGCCGAGATCGGCCAAGTGCCGAGTAACGTCTGATACAGCAGATATTCTTCATTGGCGTCGGGCGCTTCCAAGTCATTGACGGTTTGCTTCCACCGCCGGTTCGCCACCTGCCAGCGTTGCAATGACCGTCGCCAAAGGTCGGGGGTTTCCGAAATTGCAACGATCCGCGCCCGCACGTCTTCACTGCGTTTGGTGTCGTGCGTTGACGTTGCCAGTAACGTCCCCGGCCAGTTGCGCTGCCGATCCAGATTGCGCTCGTGGAAGGCATCGACGCCAAGTCCAAACTGTTGTGGCTCGCCGCCAACTTCGTTTAGCGCGCTCAACCGGTTGTAAATATAAAAGACGGTGTCTTCCAGTCCCTTTGCCATCACTGGCGCTGTCGTCTGCTGGAATTTCAAAACGAAATGCATGTGTGCCGCGCGTCCGTCGGCGTCGAGATTTGCCGGGAAACGAAGCAGCAACACCTCACGCAGAAAATTGAAAATTGATTCGTCCATCGCTGGATTCCGGCGCTTCGCAGCGGCGATCGCGTGATCAATGGCTGCAGTGTCTTCGTCGGACACAGGCTGACCCGGCGCGAGATAAGTGCGATAGCATGGGAAACAGGCTATGGTCTCGCGCACCGCCCGTGAGAGCGCCTCAAGCGTAAAATCGCGGTACCAACGACTTCGTTCGGAAAGCCGGTCCAGCACGTTACCGAGCACGTTGACGTCATTCGCCAGCGCCAGCTTCATCACCTGCAGTTTTTTTGCATACACCAGATGTCCAAAAGGCATCGAGTGACCAATGAAACGGTGGAATGTCTTCGTAATGGATTCCTCCGCCGAGGAGTCGACAAGCAACTGCATCACTTGGTTGGCAAAATCGTATCCAGTCGTTCCGTGGACACGCCATTCCTGACGCAACCTCTCTGGACCGGTGAGAATTTTTTCTGCGATCAGGTAAATGGCGCGGCCGTCCTTGGGTAACGCGATCCCAAGCGCCCTGGCGCTACGCTGCTGGAGTTTTTCGAAATATTCTCCGGGCAAAAACAAACCGTCCGGATGATCTATGCGCAAGCCTGTAACTGCGCGCGCGCCGACTAAATCCAGGACCATGCGGTGAATGGCCTCGAACACCTTTGGCAATTCTACCCGGATGGCGGCGAGGTCGTTTACATCGAAAAAACGGCGGTAGTTGATTTCTTCGGCGGCCACACGCCAGAAAGCGAGTCGGTACGACTGCGCGTTGAGCAATTCGTCGAGCATATCGAAGCTGCGCGGGTCCCCCGGCTTTCCGTTGATCTGCGTCAATGCCTTTTCGATCGCCTGTTGCACCAGCGGCGCTTCGGCGCAGCGCCGTTCGAGACGGCGCTTGATTATTTCCTTTTCACGAATCCGCTCGACAATGCGCTTCGCATCGGTCTCGGTGCGCTTTGGTAAATATTCAAGCGCTGTCAAGATACTCTGCAATTCTGCGTAAAACTCTTCGTCTGTGTACTCGGCGAGATTTCCTAAAGCAGTCTGGAGCATGTACCGGTATGTCCCCGGCGCGATCGGGAGCGTGCGCTGGCCGTACAGCAAATAGAAGGTCCCTTCCTCAAAGCGCACCTGCAATTCGCCGCGCTCCAGCACGCGCCCGTACTGGTCGGCCAGAATTGGCAAAAGAACTTTGTCGCGCAGATCGGACTTCAGCGGCTGCCACTCGATATCGAAGTACGCTGCATACCTTGAGCTCGGCCCGTTCTCCAGCACATCCATCCACCACTGATTCAGCGAATCTGCGACTCCGACGTGGTTCGGCACGAAGTCCAGCACCTGGCCCATGGAGTGCACTTGCAGCTCCGCAATCCAGCGATCGTATTCCGCGCGCGAGCCGATGGCCGCATTGAGCTTATTGTGATCCGTGATGTCGTAGCCATGCAGGCTGTCGCGGCTCGCCTGAAAATATGGTGATGCATAAACGTCACTAATTCCAAGCGCATCCAGGTACGCCACGATGTCGCGCGCCTGCGAAAAAGTGAACCAGCGATTAAACTGGAGGCGGTACGTGCAAGTTGGAACGCGGCGTTGCTGCTCTTTGATCATGTCTCGCCACGTGAAGTGGAGACCGCCGTGTCAAATGACGAAATCGGAATGACCAGTGACGAAATAAATTCGAATGATAAACTTGCAAAAAGCGCTCGCATTGTAGCGCGGCCTCTGGTCATTCGTGCTTCGTCATTCATTCGTCATTCAACATTCGTGCTTCGTCATTTCCGTCACATCTTCTCCGGCACCTTGATCCCCAGCAAGCCGAGACCTTGTTTTAAAATCCGCCCGGTCAGCTCACACAAGCCAAGCCGCGAACCGCGCGTAGGCTCCGCCGATTTCAATACCGGGCACGCCTCATAGAATGCGTGAAACCTGTTCGCCAGCTCGAACAAATAGTTTGCGAGAATGTTCGGCCGAAAATCATTCAACACCTGCGGCACGATTTCCGCGAACTGGCAGAGGCGTTTAGCCAGATTGAGTTCGGTGGGATCTGTTAATATTAGCGACGTAGTCACAGGCCTGTGCTTCGCCTCTTCCTCAACGCCCCGAAGGGGCCTGGCTGCAGCCGATTCGCCGGCTTTCCGAAAAATCGACCGAATACGCACGTACGCATTTTGTAAGTACGGTGCAGTGTTCCCGTGCAAAGAAAGCATCTTGTCCCAGGAAAAAACGTAATCAGTCATTCGATATTGCGACAGGTCCGCGTACTTCACGGCGCCGATGCCAACTTTGTCGGCAATGTGGCTTTTCTCCTCCTCACTAAGCTCGGGGTTCTTTTCCTCGACGATGTTGCGCGCGCGCCTGCACGCCTCCTCCAGAAGATCGCGCAATGGAACATTCTCCCCCGAGCGCGTTTTCATCAGTTTCCTGTCCTCACCAAGAATGCTGCCAAAGGTGATGTGACGTAATTCAGCGGTGTAACCTTCGCGCCTCGCGATCTGGAAGATTTGCTGGAAATGCAGCGTCTGTGGCGCGCCTACAACGTACCATATGCTCTGGGCGTTCAAATCGTTGACGCGGTAATCAATCGTGGCCAGATCGGTCGTCGCGTAATTAAATCCACCGTCGCGCTTGCGGATGATGAGCGGTTTATCTGCCAGTTCAGCAATGTCGCGGAAGAAAACAACCACGGCCCCTTCGCTGATTTCGGCTATGCCGGATTTGAGCAGCCGATCGACCACGCCAGACAACCGATCGTTGTAAAAACTTTCGCCGCACTGAAGGTCGTAATGAATGTCCAGCAGGTCGTAAACCCGTTCGAACTCCTTCGTAGAAAAACCTACGCACTGGTTCCAGATATTCGTATTTTCCTTGTCGCCCGCCTGGAGCTTTATCAATTCCTGGCGGCAGGCTTCCCGAACGTTCGAATCGTGCGTCGCTCTCTCATTTGTCTGCTTGTAAATGCGGACGATTTCCGAGAGCGGATCGCGCTGCAGCGCTCCTCGATCCAGCAAATTCTTCCAACCCCAAATGACCATGCCAAACTGCGTCCCCCAGTCGCCGATGTGATTATCGCGAATTACTTCATATCCGAGAAACGCCGCGATCCGCGCCAGCGCGTCGCCGAGGACAGTGCTTCGGATATGACCGACATGCATCGGTTTGGCCACGTTCGGCGAACCGAAATCGATCACGATGCGTCGCCTCGATTTCGCTTCAGCGACGCCAAATCGATCATCCCGCAGAACTTCAATCGCTTTCTTTGCCGTCGCCTCGGCTCGAATCGTAAAATTGATAAAGCCGGCGCCCGCGACGGCCGGAGTTTCGCAAATATCCCCAGCATCAAAGTGCGCGGCGATTTTCTCCGCAACAACTCGCGGATTCTCACGGCGCTGCTTACCCAAAACCAACGCCACGTTGGTCTGGTAGTCGCCGAATCGCGGATCGGTCGCCGGGCTCAGTTCGCCAGCATCTGGCAGACCGGCACGCACGAGCGCATCGCTCAATTTTTCCGCAAGAATTGCTTGGAACGTTTCCATTTGAAAGCTGTAGTCGCTTCCTTGTGAGAAGCGCGAAGCACGGGGGCTGGGCCCGCGCGCACCACGTCGCTCACATAACGACGGCTACAAATTATGAGCGGTCGCGAAAGATCGACAGAATTTCGTCCGCAGATTTTGCGCTGCCGAGACTCTCGCGCACAGAGCGATCGTTAAGAAATTTCGCGATCGAAGCAAGCGTGCGAAGATGCGTCTGAAATTGATTTTTCGGCACGATGAAAAGCACAACAAATTTCACCGGAGCATTATCGAGCGCATCGAATTCAATGCCGCGGGTGGATCTTCCGAAGGCCGCCACGACTTCGGCGAGGCGGTCGGATGAACAATGTGGAATAGCAATGCCGAAGCCGATGCCCGTGCTCATGGTTTCTTCGCGCTGTTTCAACGCGGCAAGAATCGGTTCGCGATCCTGCTGCTTAATCTTGCCGAGACTAACGAGTAAATCGATAAGCTCGACGATTGCCCCCCAACGCTCCGTAGCATTCATCTCAGGAATGATTTGCTCGGCAGAAAGTAGATTGGCCAGGGACATGCGAATGCCGGGTGCGGGAGGGCAAGCTTAGCGGGAGCGCATGTGTTGACAAGCGCCTTTTGGAGGGGCTTATGAATCGCGGATCTTGTAATCCAATCGCCGGGAAAGGAGCCAGCGTACGCCGAACATATCGACCGTTGCGCGCACAGCGCGATTGCCCAGACCGTACTTGCTTTGACCGAAGCGGCGGGACCGATGGTTCACCGGGATTTCAACGAGCCGATAACCTGCGGCTTTGACCAGGGCTGGAATGAAGCGATGCATTCCCTTGAACGGCACGAGCGCGCTTACACATTCGCGCCGCATTGCTTTCAATGTGCAACCCGTGTCACGTACACCATCTTTGGTGAACCGGCTGCGAACGGCGTTGGCGACCCGGCTGGTCAAGCGCTTCATCACGGTGTCTCTGCGCTGCGCGCGATACCCGCAAACCAGATCGGCTCCCCGCGCGATTTCATCGAGAAGCTTCGGAATGTCGGCAGGATCGTTTTGCAAATCGCCGTCAATCAGAACTACCGTTGCGCCTCTGGCTGCGCTAAGACCCGCATAAATCGCTGCGCTCTGTCCTGCGTTTTGTTTAAACCGAACCACGCGTGCGTTTGACGAAGGTTCCATACGCTCAACCGAGCGATCGGCTGATCCGTCATCGACGAAGATAACTTCGTGATCGACGCCTCTCATGGCCTCGCGCAGCTCCGATTGCAACGTCGGAATGCTCTCTTCTTCATTGAAAACCGGCACCACCACCGAGACTGACCTTTCGTGCATGTCGGCGTAACTTAGGCATCTTGCCTGACGCGTCGAGCGAGCTTCACAGCTTGCTGCAACTTGCGGCCAAGATGGCCGGTCACGACAGCCATGATGGCTGTGTTACAACGGAAGTGTCCGATAATTTCGACAGAGAAACACCTGCCATGTGCGGATCACTTTTCCAGAGCGCGATACTTCAATCGTGCCCACGGCTTCGGTGGATTGAAATGCAGCTCGAACATTGTGCGGCACGTGCTCTTTCTCGCCGCTGCGGATAAAAAGAGCGTCGCGACCAACAAAGAGATTCGTCCCGTTCTCCTCCGTATACGTTTCGCCCTCCGGCCGCGGCATATCGGATTTTAATTCGACGAATTCGTCGTAACGGGGCCAAAATGAGAACTGATTCACCATGTCCTGAGATTCAGGAATATAGGCTGATGGATGACCCGGGCCTTCGATCCGTTTATCGCGCAGATAAAACGAAATCTCCGACGCGCGGTCCCGGGCGTCGGCCATCAAAAAAAGCTTCTCGCCCAATTTGCTCTCCAGATCGTTACGCATCTTTTCCAGCGCTCTCGTCGCACTTTTCCATCCGCGCATCCGATCGCTTGGATCGTTTCGATCGAAGTGATATCCAGCGGCGCGCAATAAATCTGTGTTCAAGGCGATCACACTCACAGCAAGTCCAATCAGTGTCGCCACCACTGCGCCGAGTCTTAGCGCGGCATTGTCTTCGAACCTTTCCCACCAGAAGTACAGGGCCAAAAGGCCGAAGCCGAGAAAAGCAAGTCCATCCCAATTCGGCGCAGCGGCTTTGTTCAATGACAGAAGCAGGTAAAAAACAAATACCGGCAAGCCGAACCACATTAAAAACAGCACCTTGAACTGCTGATTCACACGCCGCCAGCTTGCAATGACACCCCAGGCCAAAGCCAGAAAGAGAACTGGCGAATATACCAGGAAGTGCTGGCCGAGAAAGGAAAGGACTTCCACCGGATGAACACCAAATCCGTGCTCGAGATTTCCGCGTGAACGCAGATGCGTGAGTGTGATCCATGCATGCTGCTGGTTCCACACCAGGGCGGGAATAGTGCAAATCACAAAGACGCCGACCAAAGAATACAAACCCGGCCGCCTGAGCTCCTGTCTTAGCCGTGGAGCGAGGGCGAGCACGAGCAGAATTGAAACAAGCTCAAGCGCATTTGTGTATTTGGACAGAAAACCAAGACCAATCAGCAATCCGGTGAAAGGCCACCACCACGAAAACCGGGGGCTCTTTTCTAAGGCCAGCCAAAATGTGAACATCGCCGCCAACCAGAAAAAGATCGACAAGGAATCGATCGTCATCACAAAAGCACCGACATTGAAGATTGGCGTGGCATTCAACGCGATGACTGCCCACAACCCGGCGGTGGCGTTAAACAATCGGCGGGCGAAATAGAACAGCAGGAGACTGGTGCCTGCTGCCAGAAGGGGACTGAAAAAGCGGACACCGAACTCGTTTGGGCCGAATAGTGCGGTGCTGGCGCGAATGACAAACGCTATGGCCGGCCCTTTACTGAAATACGCCGGCGCCAGGCGCTCCGACCACATCCAGTAATGCGCCTCGTCAAACTCCAGATCTGTAGCCGCCAACAGCGATAATCGAATCGCGGTCAGCGCGATGACAAAAAGCCAGACCGCGCGTGTTGTGCTCATGGGCGGTAGCGCGAGCCTCTGTCCCGCCGCGGCGGGCTCGAAGCATGTCCTAATATCAAGCTGGAATGACGCGAAAAGAGTTCAGCCATCCATTTGCGTCCAATAGTTCTCCAAATGAATTCGAACAGTGCTAGCAACAACAGGGATTCGGCGATGCCCAGAAAAATCGTAGCGATCACATCGCTGGGCCAATGTGCGCCGAGATAAATTCGGGAATACGCAATTGCAGCAGTAACGAACCAGTAAAGCCAGCCGCGCCGCGGATAAAAAAGAGTCAAGAAAACCGCGATGATCGTGTTGCTTGTCACGTGTCCGGAAGGGAACGACGGCCCCGATCGGCTGCGGTCGGAAGAATCGGAGTAACGAATAGTAGGCGGCTTGAAAAGTGTGAGAAATTTCGGATTGGCCTTTTGCAACTGAACCATTCGCACCGTCTCAGCTTGTTTTGGCCGGCGGCGATCGACAGTCGATTTCAACGCACTGGTCACCTGGCCTGCGATTGAAAGTGACAATGCTAAACAGATGACAAACGAGCGCGCTCTGAATCGCCCGAACAGCAACGCACCAATTCCAATTGCAACAAAGAATGGCCTCCAGATCGCGCCATCACTCAAACCCGCCATGAACAAGTCCAGAGCCGGACTCGTCCATTGCTGGTTGATGAGATGAAATACAAAATGATCCACGCGATGGAATAACGGGCGATTAAGTTTTAATGACTACTGCGAAGAAGCAATGCGATACAATGACGAAGCACGATTGACGGATGAAGCCAATGACGAAGCCCCAATGTCGAATGTCGAAGAAATGATAAAGCCTGAGGCCCGAAAAAGCAGCCATGAGTCTCTGGACAATTCGTCATTTGGTCATTCGAACTTGTTTCGTCATTCATCATTCATCATTCGTCATTTGGCATCAGCCGTTTGGTTTCTGTTTGCAACTTTTTCGCTTGCTGCCGAGCCCGCGCCCCCCGCAAAAGACATCCTCAATTCAGTCCGCCTGGTCGAATCCCGTCAGGAAATCGATCTGCAGGGGCAGCTTCGACAAAATGATGTCCTGCTGCCGTTTCACCTGGTGCAAATCGGCCCATTGATCCGTTACTCATTCACAAATCCGGATGAGACTTTGCAGTTGCGTCTCGGCGAAAACGGTTCTCGCCTGGATCTTACAAGCGGCGGCGAGAGGGAAAAATTTTCCGCGTCGAAGCTGAGTCAAAGAATCCGCGGCACCAGCCTTACGTATGAAGATCTGGCGTTTAAATTTCTATACTGGCCGAATGCGCGTGTGGTGGGTGAGGAAAATGTCCGCACACGCAAATGTTGGAAACTTGAATTGCGCGCGCCATCGGGCGAGTCGCAGTACTCAAACGTGATGCTGTGGGTGGATAAGGCGAGCGGCGCGCTGATGCGGATGGAGGGCTACAATTCGAACGCGCAGCTGGTCAAACGATTCGAGGTGGTCTCTGCACAAAAAATCGAGGGCCGCTGGTTCTTAAAACAAATGCGTGTGGAAGAAATCCAGCCGGGTACAAATCACGTGCAGGCACGGATGTACTTGGAAATTAAAAAGTAAGCCCCCGTTTCGCCCGGCTGCCTGCTTCAGCGCGCCTGGTGCTGGTCGGATTTTGCTCCGCTCACCACCAACCGACGACCGAGGAATTCCTTATCGTGCAATTCCTCCACCGCACGTTTTGCTTCGTCGATCGTTTGCATCTGAACAAAAGCAAAACCTTTCGAGCGCTGGTTATGCCTGTAACTTACGACCTCGGCATTTTGCACATGGCCCACCCCATTGAACAAGTCGAAGAGATCGCTCTCGGTGGCATCGAATGACAGATTGCCAACGTAGAGACGCGGCGAAGTGACTTCGATCCGGTCAGGTTTTCGCGCAACTCGCGAAGGCTGGCTGCCATTGCGCGGCTGTGCTGTGGTCTTCTTTTTCTCTCCGCCGTTGCCGAAAAATTCGGCAATGCGTTGCCAGAGTGTTTTCTTCTGTGTTTTCGCTGGTCCCTGGGGGTTCCGAAAGCGTTCTTGATTTCCTCTGCGTGCGCCCCCACCGCGCGGGCGGCGTGAGCGTCTTCCCGATGAATAAGAGTTCATTTTGATCCTCAAGTTCTGTCCAAGTGTTAAAAGGGCGGAGCGCCCCGAAAAACCTCGGGACACCGTCCGCGGCGCGCGATTCGTCAAGAGCTGGGTCAAACTTGTTGCAAGCACCCTGCAGCGCCAATGGAAACTCCGCCTCGTCGTGTCGGAAATGGACTTGTCTCAAAGCGCAACCCGGGGCACTCAACCAACGACGCAGTGATGCCGCGACTGTTCGCAGCATCGACTGAAGAAATCTGAATCGTCGTAGAAACCGGACGCTCGGAAGATCAAAGAAGATTCCCGACATCTCGCGTTGATTATGGCCTGACTGATAGCCGGTTGCAAGTGGCGCAATCGAATCATCTTTAACTGCCACACACGCGACTCATCCAGAACAGAGCAAAGAGCTCTCAACGGTCTTCGAAAACACAGTGGTTTGACTCGTGCCCGACAAACTTCCGTTGGGAACTCCTCCTCCTGTTCGCGACTGAGATGACAATCAGCGCGTTATTTGATCGCGCAGCGAATAAGCACGCGACTTGATGTATTCTCGCGCCCGCTCACCGCGGATTGGTCGTATAAAATATCGTAATTCCCGCCGGGTCAGCTTTGGCTCGTAGCCAAATTCCGGCATGATATCGCGGCAATGCCATTCTACCCAGCCGATCTCCTCTTCCGAAAGTTCACGTTGCCAGCGTGTAGCCGGTTCGGAGCTAATCTGCGAAAAATTTACGCGCGCCGCAGAGTTACCACTCCAGAACCGGCCAACCTTCGTGGGCATTAATACAGTGTTGCGGTCGAACTCGATCCCAAGGTATTCGCAAACTTGTTGCATGAGCGTGTCCGGTTCGCAGACGAGTTTCTCATACGGCACCACGAAACCCGGAATCTCGCCATTGCGAACCCGCCGCGCAAGCCGGGCAGCTACACGCCAATGCGCAATCACATAATAGGTCGAAAACCTTCCTGTTTGCCTGGTTTTCTCGAGCGCGATTTGTGCGGCGAGGACGGCGCGAGGATCGCGAATTGTGATCAGAATTTTTGCACGTGGAAATCGCCTGAGGATCTCAGGAATGTGATTACGATTTGCCGGTGTTTTTTCTAACCATCGGCCGACTGTATCCAGCGGGCGTTCAAGCACCGCGGCATAGGCCTTCACCATCAGAACGAGCAAATCTTCCTGTGTATTACCGGGATCAAATGCCGCGCGCTCAAACGTTTGGAAAAATTTCTCGCGTGGAAATGTCGAGTAATTCCGCTTACCCCATTTACATGGGCCACCGAACAGGACGTTGGAGAGCGATTGCTTCGTGAGATAATCAAACTGCGCGCGGCGACCCCGTGGCGCATACTTGGTCAGCACGGTCGGGAAGTACGCTGTTTCTTCCGGCAAGACGAGCAACTCGGGATGATTGTCGAGTAATGCAATCAAAAGTGTCGTGCCTGATTTCGCCTGGCCGGCGACGAAGCAGGCGCGGTGTTCGAATGGGAGCGTTTCCATCGACGTCAATCAGTGTACGGCACCCACCACGCTCCTCAAAAATGTTTGCGCGTCATCCTGAGCAGAGGGAGGACCTCGCAATTGCTGCTGTATCACGGAAGCTATCAAGTCTGCCCATCCCCGCAATTGACGGCTCCTTCACTTCGTCACGATGACAGCGAATTTAGTTCGCTGACTTCAAAAACCAGTCGATGAAGCGCGGCAGCCCTTCGTTGAAGCGCGTGGTCGGCTTGTACTCCAGCAGTTTTCTCGCTTTTGAAATGTCGGCGCAAGTCAGCGACATGTCGCCCGGTTGGTCTGGCAGCTGGTTGATTTTCGCCTTTTTGCCGAGCGCATTCTCGATCGCCGCGATCAGGTCTTTGAGCTGGATTGTGTCGCTCTCCCCCAGATTGAAAATGTCGAAACGCGGCCCGTTGTACTCGAAGGCAGCCATCGTACCTTGAATCACATCGTCGATGTAAGTGTAATCGCGGCGCGTGCTACCATCGCCAAACTGGTCGATCGCTTGCCCAGCGTAAATGCGGCTGGTGAATCGATGGATTGCCAAATCTGGACGCTGGCGCGGACCGTACACCGTGAAGTAACGAAGGGCCACTACAGGCAAGCCGTAGAGATGCGAGTAGGTCGAGCAGAGAAATTCTCCTGCGATTTTCGTGGCGGCGTAGGGGCTGAGTGTCTGCGTGAGATGTTGATTCTCAGAAAACGGAATAGTGGATGAAGCACCGTACACCGATGAGCTCGATGCAAACAAAAAGCGCCCAACGCCGGTCAGGCGCGCGGCTTCGAGCAGATGCAATGTTCCGATGACGTTTGTGTCGTAATAGAGTCGCGGTTGCTGAATCGAAGGCCGAACACCCGCGCGCGCAGCCAGGTGCGCGATTGCGTCAATTTTTTCGCGACGAAACACATTTCGCACCGACTCGCCGTCGCACAGATCGACGTGGTGAACAGCGACCTGCCCGGCGAAACCCTCGATATTTGCATGCTTGATCTGCGGATCATAAAAGTCGTTGAAGTCGTCGAGAATGACGACTTCGTGGCCGCTTGCCAGCAGCTTCTCAACGAGGTGTGAGCCAATGAATCCGGCACCGCCTGTGACGAGAACTCGCATCGCGCCAAGTTAGCCATAGATGATGGACATGGACACAGATTTTGCAGCTGAACCTCCGGCCACCGTACATCCCGCCACCACGCACCTTTGGGCTTATCGTCTCATTAACCCCTCTTGCAGGGAGAGGCCATCGCCCAACTATCATAAACGAACCGCTTTATCGGTTAATCTCCCGTTGAAAAGGCAAAACCGCTGAAGCGGTTGCTGCCGTTTGGCTCTGCTTAACACCCCGCTAAAGCAGGGCTTTAATGACATTCATGGTGGACCTACGACAAGCCTAGACTGTTCTCTCAAGCGCGCCCTTTAGAACCGACGCCGCGCGCTAGAAGTTGCGCCAGTGCAGCAGCAAATACATCCAGTTTAGCGCGAACGCAGAGATGACTGAGACACGCACAAATCTTTTGGCGCGCTGCGTCGAAAAATGGATGCGCAGTCGGGGCGTGCGCGCTGCGACTGTTACAAGCGCGTATGCGTCGAAAAAAATAACACCGCAGAGAACCGCGAACACGAATGGGTTCCATTGAAATGCAGCGAGAAAATGGCCGTGAAAGAATTGAATCGCGCATCGCGTCATTCCACAGGTGAGGCAAGGTAAACCCGTCAGCTGGTGAAAGACGCAGGCAGGCCAAGGCAAACCGACCGCCAGCCAAGCCCCTGCAAGCGACACAGAGGACACCGAAACGCTCAGCCAGAGCAATTCATGATCAAGTTCGGTCGTAGCGAGTCGACGTGCGCAAAGGTGCATTTGCCGCAGGTCAGTGGTGTGAGCTGCTCCAGGCGCCCAACGCTCCAAACATCATGGCGACGACGAGAATTCCGCCACAGCAGATAATTACCGGAAGTAAAACGGCAAGAACGGCGCGGCCGGTGTCCGTTTGATGCGCCCGCGACAGGCCGATGCAGGTGCAAACGAGCGCCCAAATACCGGCAATCGCCCCACCACAGACCGGAATCATCTGCAGAGGGCCGGTCGAGCCCTGGGTGAAAGCGACGACGCGATAGGTCGTTTCAAACGGTTGGTTTGCCCCACCAACAATCATTAAGCAAACATGGACAATCGCGCTGCCGATGAAGAGCCCAATGACGACGAATAGCGGCAGAAGAATAATTGCAACTGAACCGATTCCCATGCCGGCCATCGCCGTAAAAGTGTCGTGTTGATCGGCGAACAAGCCGACCGAGTGCAATCCGATTGAGAAAAGAAAAGCAACGATGCCGCCCACGCACGCACCGATAAGGGCGTAAAGAAGCGGCTCACCGAGGCCGCCTTGACGCTTCATAACCGAAAAGGCTTCACCTGGTCTGGTAAGCACCATGACGAGCGTCTCGACAAACGCGCTGACAAGACCACGCTCCCGCCTATGCTCCCACGGCAGGCCGCTGTGATCGACGGCGGATTGCGATGTAATAGCAGTGCCAGTCTGCGGAGGCGGCGCTTCCGCCGCACCGACTCCTAACTCCGAAAATTGCGAGAGCGGCTGCCATGTTGCCATGCCTTCCCGCCAGCCGATGTCCGTAGCGGCGAAGCGCCCGGTACGCAGACCTTCGCGAACTTCTTCTTCGGAAAATATGCCTAAACTCGTTGCGCCACGGTTAACGTGAATCATAGCCATAATCCGCTGGTTCTAGTGAGACACAGGGCGCAGCGCAAGGGTAAATGATTGCACAGCTTGCGACCTGCTTAGCTCTGCAGTTTTTCTGGCTCGTCCAGTGCGCGCCAGAAGTACCACGCCGCCGCTGACCGATACGGTCGCCACTTGTCACCGAGCTTCATCAGCTGTTTCGGTTTGGGCAGCTTCCGTTTGCTAAACGTTTTGGCGAAGCCTTTGCGTACGCCATAGTCATCGACTGGCCAGACATCGGGCCGACCGAGGTCGAAAAGAAGCAGCATTTCTACTGTCCAACGGCCGATTCCGCGCACCGCAGTGAGTCGAGTGACGATCTCTTCATCAGTCATGCGAAGCAACATGCGGCCTGACGGCACGGTGCCGTCGATCGTTTTCGAGGCGAGATCTTTTAATGCCGCAACCTTCGACCGGGAAAGACCGGCGGCGCGAAGCTTTTCGTCTGGAGTCGCAAGAACTTTCTTTGGATCGAGCCATTTTGTTTTGGGGTAAAGCGCGCGCACCCGGCTCCAAATTGTTGCGGCCGCTTTGCCGTTGAGTTGCTGGTAAGCAATGGATTCGGCCAGTGCGTCAAACGGACGAAACGAAACGGCTGGCTTTATTTGATAGCGCCGCGAACGCGCGATAAGTGCCGCCATGCGCGGGTCGGTTGCGGTAAGGTGCTGGTGTGCGTCCTCATGATTCATACAGCGCAACGTAACTAAAATGACCAACGCCGAATGTCGAATGACGAATTAGTGACGAGCGATAAACCCTCAAGCAGCGTTTCGCTTGCTAGGGCGAATCCTTTCAGTTTCCTCTTTCCCATGGACACACAACTCACTTGGTATGGTCAGTCGGCTTTTAAGATTGTTACGCCGGGCGGAAAAGTTTTGCTCGTCGACCCCTGGCTGACGAATCCGGTTTTCGAAAAGGGCAAGGACGAAATCGGCGCGCTGAAACGTGTTGACCTCATCCTCGTCACCCACGGGCATTCCGATCATGTCGGTAACGCCGTCGAGATTGGGAAAGCGACGCACGCCAAACTCGTAGCCACATTCGACTTGTCGGCGGCCATTGTCAGCGTGCTGGGTTATCCAGGCGAGCTTGCCGACACGGACACCACCGGTCACATGGGTGGCACGCTGAGTCTACTCGGAGGCGAAGTCGCGGTAACGTTTGTGCCTGCGTGGCATGGCTCTGGGGTTTCAAACGATGAAAACTCGCCGCCGGTTTACAGCGGGCCGCCGAGCGGGTTAGTCATCGCGCTCCGCGACGGGCCGACAATTTATCACACCGGCGATACTGACCTGTTTTCAGACATGGCGTTGATTGCGCGTTTTCATGAGATTGACGCGATGCTGGTCTGCGTTGGCGATCATTTTACCATGGGACCCGCTCGGGCGGCCGAAGCGGTGAAGTTTGTCAATCCACGCGAGGTGATTCCGATGCATTATGGGACGTTCCCGGTGCTTACTGGCACGCCAGAGGCGTTCGATCGTGAACTAAAAGGACGCAACGTAAAGGCGCAGTTGCGAGTGATGAAAATTGGCGAAACCATTGCACTCGGCCGGCGTTAATTTCTTAAACGACAGAGGCATCGGGCATCCGAATGCCGGTTAGCACCCAGCCGGTAAGACTGCGATTCTCGAATTCATCGGCTGAAGCAGCAATGAAACCAAAGACGAGAAAAATAGCGCCTGGGCTTAAAGACGGAGAGGAGCCGTCATCGCGAAATGGCTCGGTCGCGACTATGGCAGAGGCCGCGATTCCGAAGGGGCTGGCCCGGGCTGCCACGCGACTGGTTGATTCGCTAAAGATTAATTCGGTCGTCGAAAAGGTGCGCGGCGGACGCCAACTAGTGATCAAAAGGCGGAACGGATATAGCGAGCAGCTGTCACAGCTTTCGAATTTGTATTTTCGGGTGGCCGGCATTCCGATTCGTTTCTGGGCGAAAGTCGGAAACTGGCAACGATGGGAAGTGGAGTGTTTCAACATGCTTAACGGTGATGGCTTCCGTGCGTGGGCGTCTCGCGAAAAAGCTGTCTGCGCCGATAAGCTGCCCGGAGAAAGTCTTTGGGATCACTTGGAGCAAGGCACGCTGACGCGACGAATGGTCGAGGCCGCCGGCCGCGAATTCAGGCGGGCTCACGCTTTCTCGAGCAAGGAATTTCATGGGCCGTGGTCACATGGCGATGCGGGAACAAATAACGTGATCTACGATTCAAAGTCGAACCGGGCGCGATTCATCGACTTCGAAATCATTCACGAAAAATCGTTGCCAACCAAATCAAGGCATGCGGACGATTTGCTGGTTTTCCTGCTCGACCTTGTCGCGGTGGCGCCCAACCCCCAGTGGCTTGCGTTGTCCCTGGCGTTTCTTAACGCCTATGACAATGCGGCGGTTATTTCCGAATTGGAACATCAACTCGCGCTGCCAAGCGGCATGGCGTGGATTTGGTGGGGTGTACGGACGAGTTTCGCCAACCCGGCCAAGGTAAAGCGCCGGCTGGAACGATTACGAGATCTGGCAGCGCATTTGCAACACTACCGCGCGTTTGCAGCCAACCGCGTGCGCCACAGACGGCGCGCCTCGATGAATTGCCACATGACTACTCCCGGGATGCCCAGCGCTAGTTCCCGCACGCGGGCGATCAAAGCCAGTGTGATCGCAAGGTAATCAGGTATTCCCAGCAGACGCCCGACAACGTAGTAGCCGGTTTCCTGCACGCCGATACCTGACGGCACGGCAAACGCAGCCGAACGAACCGTCAAGACCATACTTTGCAAAATCAGCGCGTTCACGAACGACGCGGGGAGACCCAGCGCGCGAAGTGCAATCCAAATCTCTCCGGAACCGAGTAATAGTGAAAGGATAGTCCACAGGCAGCATGCCACGACTGCCTTTCTTCTCGCATAAAGAGCGCGAACCGTTTGGTCGAGAGTCTCTCCGCTTTGAACCAGCGAGTGCCACTCCGGTGAATTCGCCAGACGCGCGACGATGCTCGCGAGAAATCGGAACATCCCCAGGCGTTGGACGAAGTAGAAGCCAGCCACGCCGATCACGCCGATCACAGTGCCAATCAAAGTTGGACGAACGAAATTTTTCTGTCCCGTTGCACCAACGAGCAGTACCAAGCCTAGGATCGTAAAGACCGCCTGAGTGAACACACCAAGCGTGAGGTCCACGAGCACGGTGCCCGCTGCGAGCGGGAGTGGTGCGCCATTGATCGCCGCCAGGCGTGCCCGGACCACGTCTCCTCCTACAGCAGCGGAGGGTACCAGCGTACTGACAGACTCACCGATCCAGCGCATCCAAAGCAGTTTCCTCAGGGGCAATCGATCGGATCGCGGAAAGAGAACCCACCACGCAATCGTATCGAGGAATACGGGTACGACGAAATGATACGCCACAACACCAACGATCGCCCCACCGGCGGCAGCGAAGGCTTCACGGATTTTCGAGAGGTCTTGATGGACGATAATGGCAATGAAGAGGGCAGCGCCGGCAATGCCGAGCAGCCACATCGTCAATTGAATTTTGCCGGGCACCTTCATGGTTTGTTAACCAGATCGGTCGCGGACCAGAGACCGCGCCTGTCTACGCCCTTGAAAGGAGCTTATGCCCGGCGCTGATGCGGACGAGAGATCGCGCGAATTGGAACCAATTGCGACGGCTGCGCCATCGCAAGAACCGCCGCATCAGATGCGACGGGTAGAGGCTCAGGGAGATGACGGTGTTTTTGTATCGATTTGCCGGTGATGAGGCACAGCAATAGCCAGAGAGTGCCAAAGAAGATCGCCGCCAGCACGTCCGTCAGAAAGTGCGCACCCAGCGCGACCCGGCTGAATCCGACTAGGAGCACCACCGAGACGGCGCCAAGAACGCACACAAACCGCGAACGACGCGCCGTCAACGCAGGCAAAACAAAAAGCAAGAGCTGGCCGTAAAGCAGCGTGGCTCCAATCGTATGGCCGCTGGCAAAACTGTAGCCAGACCAATCTACAAATTGTCCGTCGATGAATGGCCGTTGCCGCTGAACAACAACCTTGAGCCACTCGTTGAGCAGCATGCCGCCGGGAACAGCAACGATTAGCGTCACAAGTAACGGCCACCATCGCTTCCAGACAAAAAACAACACCAAGGCAAAGACAATCGCTCCGATCCACTCGCCTGAACCGAATTCGGCTAACCCCCGCAGAACGGTCACGAACGCTGGAGTGAGGCGCTCATGAAACCACATCGCAATTCCCTGATCTGCGCTTTGAAAAGGATTCGCTAAACCCAGTATCGCAGTGGGTTGAGCGGCGAGAAAAGGGGCGTTTATCACGAAAAAGCGGACGAAGTCTACTGGAATACAGGCTCAAGTCAAGTGACTAAATCGGGCGTAAATTTTGGGCGCGCCGGCAGGATTGCGAGTGGCTGCTAACGCTTCAGGAACAGCTCGAAACATCAGATCGACGGAAATATTGCTTGCTAAAATCGTGTGCTTTGGATACATCGCTTTCATCTGCTTCATCCGATATGTATCGATGGCCGAATCGCCTTAAGCCCGTGAAGACATTTCGATATCTCGCTGTCATTTTCCTGTGCGTCGGAATCGCCTCGGCTGTGGCCGGCCCGGCAAATCTTGAGCTTCAACCGTCACCTACGCCGGCAGACCAAAATTCCCACGATATCTTCTCGTACGAAACGACATATACTTTCAGCAGCGATTTCAAGGAGTCGAAGCTGGGTGACGGGGATTCGTTATATGACGATTTCAGCTACGACCATCGTTTTCATATTACCGGCAAATGGTATCTCCGACTCGGTGTCGAGTACGAACGCTACGATTTCGATGGCACCGACAATGGCTTACCGGACCATTTACAGGCAGCCTACGCTCACATCGCCTACGAATACGTGGTGAAGGATTTTCCGGGCGTAGGAATTGAACTTGACCCTGGATTCTACTTTCAGGACCACATTGACGGCGATAGGTTCGACATCCCGATAAAAGCGTTCGTCAGCTTTCCGCTCAAAAAGGACAAAATCTTCGCGGTCGTCGGCTTGGGCTGGTCGATGTTCCAAGACCCGCCGGTTGCGCCAGGTGGAGGAATCATCTGGCTGATTAACGATAAACTGCGACTGCAGGCAGTCTTTCCCAAACCGGCCTTGATCTACGAACCCAATGACGATTGGCAGTTCAAGCTTCTCGGCGAACTGAATTATCTGGGCGTTCGGACCGACGATGTTGTGTCACACACGGAACACAAGTTGGCACTGCACGACGCAGTGCTTCAATACAGCGAGTATCGCGCCGGGGTGCAGGCAGGATATTCCGGCATCAAACACCTCAAATTGAGCGTTGGTGCGGGGTGCACCATAGAACGCGATTTCGACTTCTACCGCGCACATCAAGCCAAGCAGACCGATCCGGCGCCGTACGTAAGAATTGCAGCCGAAGTGAAATTCTAGGGGAAGATTTCGCCTAACTTTCTAGCCACCCCCTGGTCGCCGCGGATTTTTAACCGGCCAGAAAGGTACGCCCACGTGCCTCCCATCTGATGGTTTGAAACGGCCACCCAATCCTTGTCCGACGCCACAAAAGTTACGTTTGGATTGTCGATTTTTCCCTTCCCCATTTTGTATTTTCCGTCCTCAACGTCGATCCACCATTGGCCGCCGTTCGGTCCACTCAAATCCCACTGGTAGCGCGCGTGGACTCCTTGTGCCTTGGCTGACTTAAAACTGTTGCGCATCGAGTCGAAAACGTCCTGTGGAGTCGAATCCTGATGGCCAGCGGCCGCAACAGTTACTGCCTGCAGACAAGTGACCACTGCAACCACAGCCAATGGCCAAAATAAGCCGAATTTGCCTGTCAGATGCCTGCGCATTTTTGTTATTCCTCGTTAATTGTCATTCGTTGCTCATCACTGTGCCGGTCTCACTGCTCGATGCGGCGCAGCAGGAACACGGCGCCGACGAAAGTAATTAATGCGCCGGCCAGCAGAACCAAAAGGTCACCACTATAAAACTCCGGGCCAGCCCGATACATATTCACGAGTCGAAACGCACGGCAAAAATGTGTAAGCGGGAAAAGCTCGGAGATATATCGAACCGCTGTTGGTAGCTGTTGAAGTGGCGCGAACGCGCCCGAGAGAACAAATACCGGCAGCAGGAAAAAAACAGAGAACTGAATCGCCTGGGTTTGGGTGCGCGAAAAAGCTGAGATTAACAAGCCCAATCCGAGCGAGCAAAGTAGAAACAACAGGCAGACAATCGCCAGCGCCGGCCATTGATAGAAAGCAACGCCAAAATGGAAATTGCTCACCAGCATAATGATCACCACCAGAAATGCAGAGACAACGAGGTACGGCACCATTTTACCAATCACAATTTCACGGCGACGCAGCGACGTGACCATCAGCTGGTAGAGAGTGCCTGATTCTCGCTCGCGGGCAATCGTGCACGCCATCAATGTCACTGTGAGTAATTGGAGGATTAATCCAATGATCCCGGGCACGACGTAATCGATGACCCGCGACTTCGGGTTGTAAAGGACGTTGCGATTAATACCCCACATTTCCATCATTGAGACGAAACGTTTCCGTATTTGGACCGGGAGCTGCTTGCCGAGCTCGAAGACTTCTTCGGGCAAGTTCTCAATCATGCGATCGCGCTGTTTCATCTGAAAATCTCCGAGGCTCTGTCGCACGCTGCCTTCGACGGCGTCGGCCGTATTTATGTCGCTCCCGTCGACATAAAGCAGCAGCGGCTTCGGATCGCCATTCTCGAGACTTTCGTTCCACCCGCCCGGGATCACGAGCGTTGCCTGTACGCCGTGGGCGAGCAAATCTGCGTCGTCTTTTGCTTCAGCTGATCCGCCGCGCCACGCGAATGTCTTGTTCTTCGCAATGATGTCGATGAACTCCTGCGCTCGCGGCGTGTTGTCCTGATTGACCAGCAGACTCGGCACGCCGCTTAATTCGCCCGTTTCAAAAGCGTGCCCGAACAGAAGAGTGAACAGCGGAGGCAACGTAAGCACGAGCAGCAGCACGCGTCGATCGCGGTAGATGTGCAGGAATTCTTTATACGCGACACTGGCAACAGCTTCGAACGAGAGCCATTTCATGAAGCCAGTTTAGTCAAAACGCCGTGATAACCTTGAGAGTACGCAGTAAAAACGTCCTCCATGTCGGGCTCTACCCAGCGTTCACCCAGTAAACGCAAATCAGGAAACGGCCAGTGCTCACGCCATCGGGCAATTAACTTCTCAGGTTCCGGCACGTACAAGCGCAGACCACCGCTGCGCAATGAGACGCCCAGCAACTCGGGAAGACTGCGCAGCCGAACCAGCGCCGGCATCAGCGGCTCGACGTCGATCTCGAGCAATCGACTGCGAAAGCTAGACTTCAAAGCGCGCGGGGGAGCCTTTGCCAGCAGCCTGCCCTCCTCTATAAAGCCAACTTCCGTACAGCGTTCCACTTCATCCATGTAATGCGTTGTAACGAAAATCGTTTTTCCTTCGTGGCTCAGGTCGTACAAAAGGTTCCAGATTCGCTGCCGATGGACCGGGTCGAGCCCCGCCGTCGGCTCGTCAAAAAACAGCAGCCGCGGATCATGAATCAGCGCGCAACCGATCGCCAACAGCTGACGCATCCCCCCCGACAGACTTTGCGCCGACGTGTCCTTTTTTTCTTGCAAATCGATGACACTCAGGAGGCGCCCTATTCTCTGCTCCAGCTCAGCACTGGGCACGCCGTAAGCACCGCCGAAAAACCGGAAATTCTCCGCGACGGTTAGGTCACGATAGAGGCTAAAGCGCTGCGGGACATAACCGAACTTTGTGCGCACTTCCTGACGATCTTTCCAAACGTCTGCGGTTTCGATCGTTGCGCGACCGCCCGTCGGATGAGTGAGCCCACACAACATTCGCATCGTGGTAGTTTTCCCGGCGCCATTCGGCCCGAGAAAACCGAAGATCGTTCCCCGCTCGATTTGAAGGGAGAGATCCTGCACCGCATGAACGTTCCCGTAGCTCTTGCTCAAATGGTCGAGCACGATAGCCGGGTCGTTCATGGTGAAACCTTATTGCGATGATCCGAAAAATTTGCAACCATCAGCCATCGAGCATCGCTCATGCTCTGGATGAAACCTAACGTTATGAGACTCCAACTACACAGTTCGACAAAAGCGTGCAGTCTGGCCGTTTTACTGTTGCTGTCCGTCCTCGGAGTGAAAATCGCGCACGCTGACGCAGTTTCCGAGCTGGTCTCGTTTTCCATATTCGACAAAGTCGACCTCGCCCAATTGGCGAAAAGCGATGTGAAAACCGCGCATGGCCCGCCGATGAAAAACTCACGTTTCCTCGCGGTTCAAAGCTGCTACGTCGCACCGGGTTCTCCTGCTCAACAGATGGAAGCGTTGCGCCGATGGAACCCGACCAGCCACGGCGAATTAAAGGTTTTCCTGCACACCGATCTGCCGTCGAACGCGACACCTGCGAATTTTGAGAAATTGAGAAACGCGGCCGGTAACTCGTCGGTGCGTTCATTCGTAGCGGCGACGCAGAAGCTCGGCCCTGAGCTCCAAATCAGCAAGGATGAAGCAAACAAGTTTTCCGCGGGAACTGCAGGTGGGGGAGGCGCCATCCCACCGCCGGTAGCGGCGTTTTGGGCAGATGTGCTTGCCGCGCGAACGAGAGCTTTCGCGTCCGGCGGAATGGCTGCAGAACCACCATACGATCACGCGGGGCCCTCGATACGGGCGAGTGAAGAGGTAAATGGACTCTTGCGCGACCAGGAAAAGATTCGGCGGCAGTTTTCCGGATTACTCGGTGCGACGGGCATTGGTCGCGGCGCTGGATCACTCAGACCAGAGCTTTACTGGGAACTTCTCGATGCTGATGGGCAAGGGGTGGTGACATTAGGGGCGTCTTACAGCCGGGGTGGCTCTGAAGGAACTTACCAAGCCGCGGACGTGCTCTACTACGCGAGCGGCGGTTATTATGTCGCGCTGACACTGTATCAGCTGTGGCCTGTTACCGCGGAAGGCAAACCGTCGACGCTCGTCTGGCGCGGCGATATGATTTCGTCCGCTTCCTTGGGAAGCTTGCGTGGAGTTGAACGGCTTGGATCAGAGTCCGTGATGATGAAAAACATCACCAAAGCTGTTACCTTGTTTCGCAGAGACAGCGGAGGCCGTTAACAAGTGAAACGCTTCGCACTGCAATCCGTTCCACTGGCCACCTGCGCAATTCTCTTGGCTGCGTCGGCTTTTGCCGATGAAAGCAGTAACTGGTGGCCACTCTCAGGGGAATTCACCGCGGAAGCGACGTACGTCGGCGAAAGCGATGTGGAACGCGGTCCGCGCAAGGCCATCCGCAATTTTGACGAGATCGATTCGGATGTCCACCTGGTCCTGACACCACGGACGAAATTTGGCGTGCTAAGGCTTGGCGTCGAGTGGGAACGGTTTTCGTTTGGTCTTCCACAAAATGCTGCCCTGCCTAATACGCTGCAATCCTTTAGCGCGATTTTCGGAATCGACATGCAGTTTTCCGATTCGATTATCGTTCGAGCTGAAACTCAGCCTGGCCTCTACAATTCCGGACTGGGGCATTTGTTTTGGGACGATTTCAATATGCCCTTTGTCATCGGCGGCACCTACATTTACAGCCCTGATCTGCAGTTTATTCTCGGTGTAAGCGTCGATGTCGAACGAAAATACCCGGTGGTTCCTGCCGTGGGGGTTCGCTGGAAAATGGGGCCGCAGTGGTTGCTTGATGCCGTCCTGCCAAAGCCACGGCTGCTATATGAAGTTACTCGCGACGTGTCACTTTACGCAGGAGCAACCGTGAGATCAGCGACTTTCCGTGTAGACGACGAATTTGGAGTTTCACACGGAATTCCGCGACTCAACCACGCGGTCGTCAATTATAGCGAGATCCGAACGGGCGTAGGGTTTGATTGGAAACTCTCGCCGATGATTACATTGACGGGCGAGGTCGGGTACCAGCCATACCGGGAATTTGATTTTTATCGCGCGGAAGTGCGCTACCACCACGATGGCGGCGCCCCGTACGGCACAATTGCGTTGCACGGCACGTTTTAGTCAGGCCGTGCCCTGGTGTTTCACAGAAACACCGCACAGTGGCGGCCTTAGCGCAGACTCCTATCCAGCGCGCCGATCTTTCGTGTCTCCGGCCAGCGCAAGGCAACAGCCGCCACAACAAGGACCGTGCCGACCCCGCCTGCCACGACCGAAATAACCGGACCGAACAGCGCGGCCGTCAGCCCTGATTCGAGCGCACCGAATTCATTCGATGTGCCAATGAAAATATTATTTACGGATGAGACGCGCCCGCGCATTTCGTCTGGCGTGACAAGTTGCACGATCGAGCCGCGAATGATCACACTCACGCTATCGAACGCACCGAGAACAAAAAGTAGCGCGAGAGACAACCACAGCGCTCGAGAGACACCGAATAGGATGGTTGCGAGACCAAAGCCGGTGACACACCAGAGCAAAGTCTGGCCCGCGTGCTTCATCGGCGGTGAATGCGCTATCAGCAGCGCGGTCGCAAAAGCGCCGATTGCCGGCATGGCGCGCATCCAACCCAAGCCCACCGGACCGCAGTGCAGGATTTGATCCGCGAAGATCGGCATCAGCGCAGTGGCGCCGCCGAGCAGGACCGCAAACAGGTCAAGCGTGATCGTTGCCAGAATGACCTTTCTTCGAAACACGAACCGCAGTCCGGCAACGACACTTTCCCACGTGCTCACCGTGATCTGATCCAGCCTTTGCCTGCTGCCGCGGATCGGAAGGACGAGAAGGAAGAAGACCAACGAGCAGAGTGCGTCCAGTAGATATACAAATGAAAAGCCGACATATGCAATGAGCAGTCCACTGACAGCCGGCCCGACAACCGAACCGATTTGAAAAATGCTGTTGTTCCAAGTTACCGCGTTTGCGAATGCATCGCGGGAAACGAGCGTAGGAAAGAATGAACTGCGCGCGGCCCAACCGAATGTGCGCGCCGACGCTCCGACAAATAAAAGCAGGTAAATCAGCGGAACGGCAGCAGCATCGAAGTGAAACATTGGATGATGACGCTCGAAAATCGCTGCGACGGACGTCAGCACGCTGTTGGCAGCGCGGAAGGGCGCCATCGGAGGAATCGAAAGATATTTCGAGGAAACCAGCGCCAGGGCGAGAGATGCGATGGCGCTGAAACTCTGTGAAACCAGAATGATCCGCTTTCGGCTGAATCGATCTGCTAGATGGCCGGCGGGCAGCGATAGTCCAACGACTGGCAAAGCGATGACCAATCCAACGAGACCGAGCGCAGTCGCCGAATGAGTGAGCGCATAAATCTCCCATTCTACCGCGACTGCCAGCATCAAGCGGCCGGTGATGGAGAGCAGATTACCAACCGTGAATAAAGCGAAATCCGAAAACCGAAACGCGGCATATGGATCGTGCCGCCTGGGCTCACTTCCGACCGGCAAACTCACTGACGGTCGCTGGCTTTCGGGTGATCGAAAAGAGCTGGAATCGATTGGCTCCGGCATGCCTCGCATGCGCGTCCGGTCTAACACGCGCACGAGATTGTAGGTCCAGCCGGCCGGACCGCAACCTGTAGCGCACGGTGCGTCTGAGGAACAGCGTTACAAGCGGCTCGGCGCCTAAATCGCCACACCCCAGGGCGATTGCAGCAGCCCTAAGAAAAACTGGTAAAACCCTGCGGATTTTTCTTCCCTTCGGCTGATCGAATAGGGTAGATTCGGCGGCCTCAAGGAAAATGGATAACATCATTGAGGCGAAAGAACTGCAGATTGAGCGCAAGCATTTCTACGTCGAGCTCCGTGAAAACGATCGCGGCAGATTCTTGCGCATCACCGAAGAAGCCCACGGCCGGCGGAACAGCATCATCGTGCCCAGCACAGGTGTCGAAGACTTCACGGCGACGATTGCTGAAGTTCTTACAAACGGCGAAACCGCGCCGGCGTAACCGCTGAACCACTGGTTCGGTTTGTACCCGCGGCACTGCGGCCGCAATCCTCATGCAAGCAAAAGAGAAGCTGCTGCGTGCAATATCATGTATGACGATTTGCTCTGCTCGTTGACAGCGTGACGCCCGAACTTAGTTTGGCGCTCCGCTCCGTTGATGCTCGTCCGGGATCTCTCAAATGATGACTACCAACAGGATACTCAGTACACGAAAACAGTTTCAGCGCTTAAAAAAGAAATCAAAATCCGACGCGCCCGCTAAAGTGCGTGGAGGGAGCAGCAAAGCACTGCGCTACGTCCACTACTTCGGTGATGGGCGCGCGGACGGATCGGGCGCGATGAAAGCTTTGCTGGGCGGCAAGGGCGCAAATCTGCACGAGATGACTCGCATCGGCCTGCCTGTGCCGCCGGGATTTACAATCGACACAGAGGTATGTAGTTATTTTTACGCTCACAACCGCAGTTACCCGCGCGAGTTGGAGGGACAGGTTGCCGCCGCGCTGGCGAAAGTCGAGAAATCGGTAAGTAAAAAATTCGGCGACAAGGAGCGGCCATTGCTCGTTTCGGTGCGGTCGGGTGCGCGCGACTCGATGCCGGGAATGATGGATACCATCCTCAACCTCGGAATGAACGACCAGGTTGTGGAAATCATCGCAAATAAAACCGGCAATGCGCGATTCGCCTGGGATTCGTATCGGCGTTTCCTGCAGATGTACGGCGACGTCGTAATGGGCGTTCAGAAACGGCTGGGGGAACAGCATGAGCCGTTCGAGGCGGTAATCGAGCATCTGAAAGATGAACGATACGGAAAGCACGACTTTCCCGACGTCCGGCTAACAGTCGCTGATCTGAAAGAACTTGTGCGGCGCTTCAAAGCCCTGATTGACGAGCGAACGGGAAAATCTTTTCCCCAAAATCCGAATAAACAGCTTTGGGGCGCAATCGGCGCGGTATTCGGTTCATGGATGAACGATCGCGCAATCGTGTATCGCCGGAAATATGGCATCCCGCACGACTGGGGAACCGCCGTGAATGTCCAGACCATGGTGTTCGGGAATATGGGAAAAACGAGCGCGACAGGCGTTGCGTTTACGCGCGACCCAGCAACGGGCGAGAAAATTTTCTACGGCGAATACCTGATCAATGCACAGGGTGAAGACGTAGTCGCGGGCGTGCGGACGCCGCATCCCATCGCTGATCTGGCGAAGGAAATGCCCTCCGCACACAAGGAGCTGATGAAAGTCCGTTCGATTCTCGAGAAGCACTTCAAGGATATGCAGGACCTCGAGTTCACGGTTGAGGAAAATCGCCTGTACATTCTGCAGACTCGCAACGGCAAACGCACCGGTCACGCGGCGGTTCGCATCGCGGTTGATATGGTGGGCGAAAAATTGATCACAAAAAAGGACGCCGTGCGCCGCATCCCGGCCGATTCACTTGCGCATTTACTCGCGCCGATTTTTGATCGGCAATCGGCGCGCTCTGCAAAAAAAATTGGTGGCGGACTGGCCGCCGGCCCAGGGGCGGCTTCCGGTCACGTCGTCTTCAGTGCGGAAGAAGCGGTCCGCCGTGCCGAGAAAGGCGACAAGGTTGTGCTGGCTCGCATTGAAACGTCGCCGGAAGACCTGCGCGGCATGATCGCCGCCGAAGGCATTCTAACCTTGCGTGGCGGCGTATCGTCGCATGCCGCGCTGGTTGCGCGACAAATGGGAAAAGTTTGTGTGTGTGGCGCTGCGGGCATCGAGATTGATTATCAAAAGCGCACGCTCAGCGCGAACGGCGCCACGCTTGCGCAGGGGGATTACATTTCCATAGATGGAACGGCTGGCGAAGTCTTCGCTGGACAAGTCGCCACCGCACCCTCCGAAATCGTGCAGGTATTAATCGATCGCTCGCTGGAAGGGAAAACAAGCGAAACGTACCGGGAATATTCCAAGCTGATGAAATGGGCCGACGAATTCCGCACACTGGGCATTCGCACAAATGCGGACACGCCCGAACAAGCGACGAATGCAATCGCTTTCGGCGCGGAAGGAATCGGCCTCTGCCGCACCGAGCACATGTTTTTTGAAGGCGACCGCATCGATGCGATGCGCGAAATGATTCTGGCAGGCACAAGAGACGATCGATTGCGCGCGCTGGCAAAATTGCTGCCGTATCAACGGGCCGATTTCGTGGGAATCTTTGCGGCGCTCAATGGTTTGCCGGCTACAATCCGATTCCTCGATCCACCGCTGCATGAATTTCTGCCTAATGACCATGCGCAGCAGAACGAGTTGGCGAACAAGCTGGGCGTTCCGGTCGAGCAAATCAGCCGACGTGTGCACGAACTTCACGAATTCAATCCAATGCTCGGCCATCGTGGTTGCCGTCTCGGAATCACGTTTCCAGAAATCTCCGAGATGCAGGCGAGAGCAATCTTTGAGGCCGCCGGCGAGGTCCAGGCAAAGGGCATCAAAGTGCGTCCTGAAATCATGATTCCGCTGGTTGGATTTACGCGCGAGCTCAAGCTGCAGATCGATATTGTCCGTCATGTCGCCGATGACGTGGCGAACGAAACTAAAACAAAGTTCCACTATCTTGTGGGAACGATGATTGAGATCCCGCGAGCAGCGCTCGTAGCTGACGAAATCGCGCGCGACGCAGAGTTTTTCAGCTTCGGCACTAACGACCTGACGCAGACGACACTGGGGATGAGCCGGGATGATTCGGGGAGTTTTCTCCCCGAATACGCTGAGCTCGACATCATCGATACAAATCCGTTCGCGTCCATCGACCAGAAAGGTGTTGGACGCTTGATGGAAATTACCCGCGACCTCGGACGCAAGACCCGACGCAACATCAAGCTCGGCATCTGCGGCGAGCACGGTGGCGAACCTGCCAGCGTGAAATTTTGTCACCGCCTCGGTTTGAATTATGTCAGTTGCAGCCCGTTCCGCATTCCCATTGCGCGATTAGCTGCAGCGCAAGCCGCGCTCGAGAGTTAAACACTTGGTCACGTTTCAAGACATCGAAGCGGCCCGCGGACGTATCGCAGGTGCCGTTTACTATTCGCCGTGCCTGCCATCCATTCCGCTGAGCGAGCTCACAGGCATGGAAATCTTTTGCAAACTCGACAATCTCCAGAGGACAGGAAGTTTTAAGGAACGCGGCGCACGAAACGCGCTCGCCCAATTGCCACGCGATCAGAAAAACCGCGGAGTCATCGCCGCTTCGGCCGGCAACCACGCTCAGGCACTCGCTTATCAGGGCAAATTGCTGGGCATTCCAGCGACGGTTGTGATGCCAAAGTTTGCGCCGCTTTTGAAGATTACGAACTGTCAGAAACTCGGCGCGACGGTCGTCTTGCACGGCGATGATTTTGGCGAAGCGAGAGCGTGTGCGGACGAAATCGCCAGGGAAAGAGGCCTCGCGTACATCGATGGCTATGATAATCCCGCCATCATCGCCGGCCAGGGCACAATGGGCTTGGAAATCATCGAGCAAATTCCTGACGCGGATGCGATTGTAATTCCGGTCGGAGGTGCGGGCTTGCTCGCTGGAGTTTCGCTGGCAGTCAAAACTATGCGGCGAACAGTAAAAATTATCGGAGTCGAAGCGGAGAATGTGGCGAGCTTTTCGGCTGCGCTTCACGCAGGCAAACCAACAACAATTACGATGCGCCCCACACTGGCGGATGGCCTCGCAATTCCACGGGTCGGCGCCAACGCATTTCAAATCGCGCGACCGCTTGTCGATGCTGTCGTCACAGTTAGCGAGCGAGAAATCGCTCTGGCCGTTCTTCGCCTAATCGAACTACAAAAGAGCGTGGTGGAAGGCGCAGCTGCCACAACATTCGCGGCGTGCATGTCGGCAAAATTGAAAGAACTCGCCGCCCAGAGAATCGTACTCCTGTTGTGCGGCGGAAACATCGATCCGAATGTCCTTAGTCGCGTAATCGAGGGCGGCTTGGTCGCAGACGGTCGTCTTGGCCGGTTTATCGCTGTGATCAGCGATCGTCCGGGAGGACTCGCAGATTTAGCTGCGCTCATCGCTACGACAGGCGCGAGCATCAAGCAGGTCGTGCATGACCGAGCATTCGCCAGTCCGGATGTTTCAGCTGTGAATGTTCTATGCACGGTCGAAACCCGTGACCACCAGCATCTCTCGGAGCTTCGGGCACTGTTGAAAAGCCGCGGCGTCGAGCTACACGATTCTGAATAGATGTAGCCGCCGCCGCTGTGTCAGGGCGACACACCGACGCAGCGCCGTGGCTACAACTTGAAGCGGGTCTGACGTTTCGTAGTCTCTTGCCATGCAAGCGCATGAAGAAAATCTCGATGTGAATTCATTTGCGCGCCGCCACATCGGTCCGAGCGAAGAGGAAGTTCGCTCGATGTTGCATGATGTTGGCTACGAAGATCTCGATTCGCTCATCGACGCCGCCGTTCCGAAAAATATTCGGCTAAATCGCGAACTGAAATTGCCGGAACCGACGTCGGAGGTGGAGGCGCTGACCGAACTGCGCGCGATTTCCAGGAAAAACACGCTCGCACGGTCGTTCATCGGCGCTGGGTACTACGATTGCGTCACGCCGGCGGTGATTCAGCGAAACGTCCTGGAAAATCCTGGCTGGTATACCGCTTACACGCCGTATCAGGCGGAAATCGCACAAGGCCGGCTCGAAGCGCTGCTGAATTTTCAGCAGATGATCATCGATCTTACAGCGCTGGACATTGCCAACGCTTCTTTGCTGGATGAAGCCACGGCCGCCGCCGAAGCGATGGCGCTTTGTAACGCAGTTATTCCAAACCGGAAGATCTTTTTCGTTGCGCATGACTGTCACCCGCAGACGATCGCGGTTGTGCAAACGCGAGCGAAGCCGCTCGGCATTGAGATCAAGATTGGCGATCACTCAAATTTTAAATTCGATGACACTGTTTTCGGCGCCCTTCTGCAATATCCTGCGACCGACGGAGCAATTTACGATTATTCAGATTTCATTGCCCGGGGCCATGGCGCAGGCGCGCTCGTCGTGGTTGCGGCGGATATTCTTGCGCTGACACTGTTGAAAGCGCCGGGCGAGTTCGGCGCCGACGTCGCCCTTGGCAACACACAGCGATTTGGCGTGCCGTTGGGATTTGGCGGCCCGCACGCGGCATACTTCGCCACGCGCAATGAATTCAAACGTTATATGCCTGGCCGGCTGGTGGGCGTGTCGCACGATGCCGAGGGTAGATCTGCGTATCGCCTCGCCTTGCAAACGCGAGAACAACACATCCGGCGAGATAAAGCCACCAGTAACATCTGCACTGCACAGGTGCTTCTCGCGGTCATCGCCTCGATGTACGCGGTATATCACGGACCCAAAGGCCTGCGAGCCGTCGCGGAGCGCGTTCATCGTCTGACAAGTCGGCTCGCCGATGGCTTGGAAGCCCTCGGTTGTACAATCTGGCACGACAGCTTCTTCGATACTGTTCGAGTCGAGGTTGAATCCAGCGAAGTGCTTTTGGAGCATGCTGCAAAAGCCGGCTGCAGCCTCCGCGCTCTCGGCCCGCGCGCAGTCTCCATTTCGTTCGATGAAACAACAACCCAGCGCGATATCGAAATTCTAACCTCGGTTTTTCGCGGCACGACTGTGCGAGATTTCGAGGACAACGATCTCGGCAAACCGCCGCTGCGCATTCCGCAATTCGCGATCCGCACTTCTCAGTATCTCACTCACCCCATCTTCAATACGCACGACACCGAAACCGAAATGCTGCGGTACCTGAAGAAGCTCGAGTCGCGCGATCTGTCCCTGACTACATCAATGATTCCGCTCGGATCGTGCACGATGAAGCTAAATGCGACGGCGGAAATGTTGCCGATCTCCTGGCCTGAAATTTCGAAGCTGCATCCGTTTGCGCCTGCCGATCAAGCGGTCGGTTACACGGAAATGTGTGACCAGCTTGAGGATTGGCTTGCCGAAATTACCGGTTTCGCCGCCGTTTCATTGCAGCCAAACGCCGGGTCGCAAGGTGAATTCGCAGGGCTGCTCGCAATTCGCGAGTATCACGCGGCTCGCGGCGAAGGGCATCGCAACGTTTGTCTCATTCCAACTTCAGCGCACGGCACAAATCCCGCTAGTGCGGTGATGGCGGGATTCCAAGTTATTTCAGTCGCCTGTTTGAAAGATGGCGACATCGATGTTGCCGATCTTCGCGCGAAAGCCGACGAGCATGCGCGCGATCTCGCCGCCCTAATGGTCACGTATCCGTCTACGCACGGCGTCTTCGAACCGACGATTCGCGAAATCTGCGACGTCGTGCATAGCCACGGCGGCCAGGTTTTCATGGACGGCGCGAATATGAATGCACAATGCGGCTTGTGTCGCCCAGGAGACTACGGCGCTGATGTCTGTCATCTGAATTTGCACAAGACGTTTTGCATTCCGCACGGCGGCGGCGGTCCCGGCGTGGGGCCGATCGGCGTCGCCAAACATCTTGCGCCATATTTGCCGCGCGAATTCATTCTCGATCCCACAACCGCGGGGGTTGCATTTGGTGAGGGAGACCGGGGCCAGCAGCCGCACCATGGGAATGGATCCCGCCAGCGTCACGGCGGCGGCAAAAGCGGCAATATCGCAGCTGCCCCGTTCGGTAGCGCCAGCATTCTGACAATCACGTGGATGTACATCCGCATGATGGGTACGAAGGGCCTGAAGCGCGCGAGCGAGGTGGCAATTCTAAGCGCAAATTACATCGCAAAACGGGTCGAGCGTTATTTCCCGGTTCTTTTTAAAGGCAAGCGCGGCCTCGTCGCACACGAATGCATTATCGATCTTCGGCAGTGGAAGAGCGCGGGCATCGAAGTTGAAGATGTTGCAAAGCGTTTGATGGATTACGGCTTTCACGCGCCGACGGTCTCCTGGCCGGTGGCTGGGACAATGATGATCGAACCGACGGAGAGCGAAGCGAAGCACGAGCTCGATCGGTTTTGCGATGCGATGATCTCAATTCACGCGGAAATGGAAGCAATTGCCGGGAATAAACAGGATCGGCAAAATAACGTGCTAAAAAATGCGCCTCACACAGCGCGTCAAATCGCATCCGACGAATGGGACCGCCCCTACTCGCGCGAACAAGCGGCGTTCCCAGCGCCGTGGACGCGCGAACAGAAATTCTGGCCGGCCGTTGCGCGGATCGACAACGTTTACGGTGATAGAAATCTCTTCTGCTCGTGTCCGCCGGTAGAAGAATTCGAGAATAACATTTAACGATTATTCGACGTCGCTCGGAATAATAAATGGCCAAGCCACCAGTTTGGGATGCGAACAACGCTGTCATTAACTGTCGCGATGCTTGCGCTGGCCTGCGTTACGTACTTATATGCGCATCACGTTTGGAATCCGCTGCCGAACGGAACCACAGTCGATCGGATTGTTGTTGAAAAATCAGCTCGCAAGCTGTCCGTGTTCGCGAATGGCGAAAGGCTGAAAAGCTATCAAATCGCGCTTGGTCTTAATCCTGTCGGCGCAAAGGAGGAGGAAGGCGACAACAAAACACCGGAGGGCGTTTACAAAATCGATAGTCGTAACCCGCAGAGTAATTTTCATCTCGGGTTGCACATTTCGTATCCATCCGATGCGGACCAGACACGAGCCGCCGAGCATGGCGTTAACGCCGGGTTCGACATTATGATTCATGGAATCCAAAATGGACGCGGCTGGATCGGAGCGTTCCACCGTTTTCACGATTGGACCGCAGGTTGCATCGCGCTGACCGACGAAGAGATGGAAGAGCTTTGGCGAGTTACGCCGGACGGAACAACGGTGGAGATTCGGCACTAAGTTTGGTGGTCATCCTGAGCCGCGGAGACGCTGAAGGATCTCACAATCGGTGAGCGATGCTCCAGATAATTTGCGTGATTCTCGTGCGCGTGTGAGGTCCCTCGCTTCGCTCGGGATGACGGAAGGAACGTGGGCGCTGGACTATCCTTCCGGCGCGAGTTCGGGCGCGGCGACGACGCGCGTCGGAACGAGGCGCAATGCGCTGCCCTTCGTTGCGTCGGCGGCAGCAGGCCCAGCCTCGTGGTATTCGGCGTCGCTGTTCACATGCCACAGATCGTAAAGCTTTGCGTCGGCGAGAATATTTTCGACACACAACATCGCCGTCATCATGGCGTGGTCCTGGTTGTTGTATTTGTGCATGCCATTGCGGCCGACCAGGTGCAGGTTCGGGTACCGAGTCTCGAGTTCCTGACGGATGGTGGCGACGTGCCGCGCATAGTCGTCGTCGTAAACCGGGTACGCTTTTTTCTGACGAACGACGCATCCATCTACAAAATCGCCTTCCTTGCCCAGCCCGATGTGAATCAACTCGCGCTTGGCGAGCTCGATCAAATCGTTATCGCTAGAGTCCCAAAGCCCATCGTGTTCGAAGCAAAAATACTCGAGACCGTAACAAACCTTGTCGGGCTCAGGTACCATCTGCGGCGACCACGACCGGAAGTTCTGGACGCGGCCGACTTTCACGCTCGGATCGTGTATGTAGATCCAGTTGTCATCGAACATCTGTCGATCTTTCAAGATCAACATGACTGTGAGAAAATCGCGATACTTCAAACTTTCGGCAGCGCGTTTTGTTCGCTCACTCACAGCGGGTGATAAGCCGCAAACCAGCTCGCGCATCGGCGCAGATGAAATCACGTGCTTGGCTTCGATTGTTTGCGTGTCGCCAAGCTGATCCGTGTATTCGACTGTCCAGGTACCGGACGCTTCATCATAGGAGCAGCGCCTAACTCTGCAGCCCATTCCCACCTTGCCGCCGACGGCTTTCATTTTTTCGGCGCAAGCTTCCCACATCATACCTGGGCCTCGTCGTGGATAACGGAACGAATTGATCAACGTCTTGATCACCTTGCTGCGGTCGCCGTTGTATCGCTGAGGTACGAGCGCGTTTTTGATCGCGCTGCCAAGCGACAACCCCTTGATGCGTTGCGCTGCCCAGTCCGCGGAAATCTCGCTGCAGCTCATCCCCCACACTTTTTCCGTGTAGCTTTTGAAGAATGTGTTGAAGAGCCGTTTGCCGAATTGATTGCTCACCCACTCTTCGAAATTTGTCGGATGTCGCACCGGGAACAGACGCGCTTTGAGCCAGGAAAGGACGCAGAGCGTCGACTTGAAGATGCCCAGCTTGAGCAATGCTTCGATCGGCTTCAGCGGATAAGAAAAAAACTTTCCGCCGTAGAAGATGCGCGACGAACGCGGTCGCAAGAGCATGTCATTCGGCAGAATCTCGGTCCAAAAATCTTCGACAGCTTTTGATTTCGAGAAAAAGCGATGGCCGCCGATGTCGAAGTGAAATCCCTTGTAAGTTACCGTGCGTGAAATGCCGCCGACGTAGGCAGGATCGGCTTCCAAGACCACGACGTCGACCGCCTCCTTTGACAACAGGTACCCGGCGGTCAAACCCGCCGGCCCTGCACCGATAATGACAACTCTTGTTTTCATTTGCTACGCAACCCAGTTGCCCCGCGTGAAATTCCAGACGTACCAGCCCTGTGCGCAGAGCCCAGCGGCGCTGACCAATCCCACGGCCGCAGTGCCGAATGCCCGCACGAGCACCGGCGGCATGCGAAATTGACGCAGAAAATTCAAACAAGCCAGCACGATCAAAGCGTGCACGGCAAATTCGTAGCGGAGCATACTTTCCATATCGACGCAGGCGACTCCGCTAACAGAGAGATAGTAGATCGTGGCCGCACAAAAATAAATGCCCGCGCGAACGGGCAAGCCCGCCCGCCGTTGAATTGTTGGCACCAACTCGCAGATGGCGATGCCGATCAAAAGCAGGCCACCCACGGTCATCGCTAGTTGGCTGGCCTGGGTCGGATCATTTAGCGCCGGGACGAACCACCGATAATTGTCCAGCTTAAACACTGCTCGATAATCGGGGACAATTCCCCATCCCGCTGCCTGCGTGAGCATATACATGTCCCAGTGACCCCAACGCAGTTGAGAATACAAGAAGAAGCCAACGGCGCCGCACATCGCCACGACGGTTAAGCCGATCGCCGGTCTGTGCTGACTAACCCATCGCCTGGGGTGAAACAAACCGCGCCACCCCGTCTGAAACAGCGCGCGCACGACAGGAAACGCCGCGCATACGATGCCAACAATTCGTGCCGCGGACATAACCAATCCATGAATTGCCGCCCACACTTGCGCCGATTTCCCCGGCGCAGTGCTCCAGTAGATAAAGCCCAGCAGCGCCATCAAAAACAGTGATTCGGAATAGCCTGCGATCAGAAAGAACGCGGCGGGATGGGCGGCAATCAGCAATGCACCGCAAATCTGCAGAGCAGGAGAAACGCTCCACCGCCTGCAAAAGAGAAAAAAATAAGTCCAGAACCCCCACGCAGCGAGTTGCGCGGTGAGCAGCAATGCAGTGCCGGTGTCAATGTGCAAGCCATACCGAAACAGGCCGGCGATCAGAGGGTACGCTGGAAAAAAAGCGACGTTCGACACTTCCATCACCTTGTGACCGATCGGTGGCACGATGCTCTGGTACCCGCGGTCGATGATGTTGATAAACCAATAGCTGTCGTGCTGGACCAGTGCGGAATACCGCTGTGGAAACGGTTCTTCCGGTCCCAGCAAGCAAACTGCGAGCGCTACCTGCAGCAGCGTTATAACAAATGCCGCGAGCAAAGGCTGAAGCGAGCGTGGCAGGCGGTTCATCACGTCATAATCGCAGGATACGGCCTGTTTGCTCGCGCAAGTTTTCCGGTTTGACCGAACCGTAGCGTCCGTGAGCAGGAGCAAGACACCGACTCCTGCGAACTTACGCGAAGTGATCAAATCTTGAGCGGCAGCGATATCAGATCCCATGCTTAGCTTATGCCCGTTTTCAGTGGCAAAGTTTGACGGCGGTGCCAGCTCACTTATTCGCGGCAACTTGTTGATGATCGCTGCGGCGCGGATGCAGCGAAATCCATCAGGGACAAAACGCCTAGGCTAGTCCAATGAAGAGATCACAAACACGATCTCGCCCTTCGGCGGATGCGTCTGATAATACGCGAGCAAATCGCCGGCTGTTCCCCGGCGAAACTCCTCAAATTTCTTCGTTAGCTCTCTTGCGACACAAAGCTGCCGGTCTGGCATCACTTCGGTGGATGCGATCAGTGTTTTGACTAATCGGTAGGGCGATTCGAAAAAGATGGTTGTCTCGTCGCGTTCGGCTGCTGCCCGCAATTCGCGCTCGCGTTGACCACTTTTGACTGGGAGAAATCCACGGAATGAAAATTGGTCACTTGAAAAACCTGAACCGACAAGAGCAGTGAGAATCGATGACGGCCCGGGGATGATGGTAAACGGGACCTCGCGTTTGATACATTCGCGGATCACACGAAACCCCGGATCTGACACGCCGGGTGTGCCTGCGTCCGTAATCAGCGCAACGTTTTCACCGCGAGCGAGCCGCTCGACAAGCTCCGGTGTGCGGCTCGCTTCATTGTGCTCGTGATAACTGACGAAAGGCTTCTTAATCCCGAGATGCTTGAGCAAGATCCCCGAATGGCGAGTGTCTTCAGCCGCGACGACATCGACACTCTTCAGCACTTCAATTGCACGCAGTGTGATGTCACCCAGATTACCGATCGGCGTGGCGACGACATAAAGCATCTCTTAGCATCGGTTCGAAATGTCTATTTCGCCATCAAACTGACGCCGACCTTGCGGTGTGATGAACCGTGGGCTTCGAACCACTGGCAGTAAGCAGAAGCGGAATCTTACCAGCCGAGAATTTTCGCGAAAATGAGAGGCCCTACGATCGTGGCGTCGGACTCGATAACGAATTTCGGAGTGTCGACGCTAAGTTTTCCCCAAGTGATCTTCTCGTTCGGTACTGCGCCGGAGTACGACCCGAAGCTCGTGGTGGAATCGCTGATCTGACAAAAATAGCCCCATTCCGGCACCGGTTCCCGGACGACGTCCTGGTTCAACATCGGCACAACACAAATAGGAAAATCGCCCGCAATGCCACCGCCGATCTGGAAAAACCCAATAGAAGATTCCCGCGAAAACTGACGATACCACTCAGCCAGCGCAATCATGTATTCGATCCCAGAGCGGACAGTGTGGACGTCTGGAATGGCTCCGGTAATGCAGCGCGCGGCATAGATATTACCCAGCGTTGAATCCTCCCAGCCGGGCACAAACATCGGAAGATCTGTCTGTGCGGCGGCAATCATCCAACTGTCGTCAGGGTCAATCTCGTAAAACTTCTTTAGCCGGCACTGTTTTAGGATCCGAAACAGAAATTCATGGGGGAAGCCCCGTTCTTTTTTCTTCCCAGCAGCAACCCATTCATCGATCACCACTTTCTCGATTCGGCGAATGGCTTCCTCTTCGGGAATGCACGTGTCAGTTACCCGATTCAGATGACGACGCAGCAGATCTTGTTCGTCTTGCGGCGTCAGTTCGCGATAATTCGGAAGACGGACGTACTGGCTTCGTGCGACCAGATTGAAGAGATCTTCCTCCAGATTGGCACCGGTGCAGGTAATCGCATGCACCTTGTCGCGCCGAATCATCTCTGCGAGGGAGACGCCCAATTCCGCAGTGCTCATCGCCCCGGCCAGTGTAATCATCATTTTTCCGCCGCGTTCCAGATGCGCGACGTAAGCATCGGCAGCGTCTCTTAGAACGGCAGCGTTGAAATGCCGATAGTGTCGATCGATGAACTCGCTAATGCTGGCCATGCTCACTCCACCAACGTTGCTGTGCCTGCCACTCGCTGTTGATGCGAAACTTCAACGGCGGCAGTCAAGTGTATTCGCACTTTGCGCAAAATTCCTACTGCAGAGCGCCAAGAATCGCAGTCGTCAGCATGGCAGGCGCGAGGCCGAGCAAAAGAACTGCGGCAGCGAGCAGGGCAACGGCCGTTCGCGCCAGCAGATCAGGCATGACATTATCAACCTGTGGCGCACCGGGCAGCAACGGCTCATCGACGAAAATCGCCTTCAGCACCATCAGATAATAGTAAAGCGAGAGAAAACTGCCTAAGAGCGCCACCGCGACCAGCCATAGCAAGCCATAGCTTCCACCGGCACAAAGCGCCGCACTAAACAGATAGAATTTTCCAAAGAAGCCCGCGAGCGGCGGTATCCCCGCTAGCGACAAAAGAAAGACGGACATGCATCCAGCCAGCAGCGGCGAACGTGAAAACAGTCCGGAGAAATTTGCAATGTCGTCACCGCCCGTTTGGTGTCGCACCAGAGCCACTATCCCGAACGCGCCCACCAGCGTAATCGCGTAGATGGTTGCGTAGAATAATGCCGCGGAAAACCCGGCGCGGCCACCCGCGATTATTCCAATGAGTGTATAGCCGGTGTGGGCTACGGCGGAGTATGCGAGCAACCGGCGAACATTCCGTTGGCTGAGTGCCACAATATTACCGATCAGTATCGATAACGCTGCGAGTGCGGCGAGCACCGGCGACCAACCAGCGGCCATGGCGTGCCAGGCAGCGCTGCCTTGGACAGGCGCAAAGCCTACTAAAACAATCTTTCCCAACACCACGAATGACGCGACCTTCGAACCGGAGGCAATGAACGCTGCGCTGGGAACCGGCGCAGCTTGGTATGCGTCCGGGGCCCACAGATGAAAGGGGGCGGCCGCAATCTTGAACCCAAAACCAATCAGCGTCATCACGATGCCAACCGCGAGCAACGGCTGCACTGTCGCGGTCGCAAGTTTCTCGGAAATGGCTGCGAGACTTGTCGTCCCCGACATTCCGTAGATCAGGCTAATTCCGAAAAGTGTGAACGCGCTGGACGTGCTGCCAAACAGGAAATACTTGAGACCCGCTTCCGCCGAACGCATATCCGTCTTGTCGAATGCGGTCATTACGTACAATGACAAACCGAGCAGCTCCAGACCGATGAAGATCATGAGGAACTCTTCGCTCCCGACCAGCAGCATGAGGCCGACGGTTGCAAAGAGAACAAGCGCGAGATATTCGCCCGCATCGCGCCGCGCCTTTTCTGATGTGCTTATGAGAACTGTGAAAAATGCGAGCGCCAGAGAGATAATCTTGAACAGCGATGTGAGCGGCGTGATGACAAGCATGCCGCCGAAAAGCGCGACGTGATTGGGCAGCATCAAGACCGCGCATGTCGCGATTATCAATCCCAGTACTGCAACCGTGAAAGAGCTGTACGCCGCGAGAGGCTTGTCCCGTGGATGTTGAGCGGTATTGAATGGAATCGTTGCACTCGATGTTGCGCGACCAGTCGCAAGCCCGATCCCAAGAACTGCAAGCGCCGTTATAACAAGAATCGTCTCAGGCGCTGCGAGCTTGAGCAGCTCGAGGTACGACATGGTTGAACCGGCGGATTTCATTTTAAAAACCGCATGCTTTCAACTGCGGGCATCATGCGATCCAGCAGAATTTTGGGGTAAAGCCCGATTGCAAGTGTCGTGAACATAAGGAGGCAAGCGCCGATTTTTTCGGCGAGCGTAATGCTTTGTTGCTCGTTCCAGTCCGTATCGACGGCTACCCGACCTTGTTGAACGCTCACGCGGGTCTCGCCGAAAAACGATTGCTTTAACGCGCGTAATGTGAACGCCGCCCCCAGCACCATTCCCGCGCCGGTAATCCAAACCGCGACCGGGTAGGTTCTCCACGCGCCAATGAGGATGGTGATCTCCGCAGCGAATCCACTGAATCCTGGAATGCCCATCGACGCTGCCGACGCCACGACGAAAGTGAACGCGGCAAACGGCAGCGCCTGGCTCAGATTCATACCGGCGAGAACGTCGAGTTCCCGAGTGTGCGTGCGGCGATAAATCATGCGTCCAGCCACAGCAAACAAAAGCGCGGCAATTACTCCGTGTGAAAACATTTGCAACACGGCCCCCGAAACGCTCAGCGCTGTCGCCGCGGAAAGACCGAGCAAAACGAAGCCCATGTGGCTCACGCTTGAATAGCCGATGACAAATTTCAGATCACGCTGGCGTAGCGCCACAGCCGCGGCGTAAACGATTCCCACCACGGCCAGAACAGCGATCCATCTGCTCCACATCTGGAAGCCTTGCGGAAACAGGTTCATCGCGACGCGAAGTGCCGCGTAAGAGCCGAGTTTCATAACAATGCCGGCAAGCAACATTGAGCCTGCCGTCGGGGCGGCCACATGACCGGTAGGCGCCCACGTGTGCAATGGCCAAATGCCCGCCAGCACTGCAAAGCCGAGAAACAAGACAGGGAAAGCCCAGGCTTGCAGCTCTGCAGGAAATTGAAAGCGCGCGAGCTCGTTTAGATCCAACGAACCGGCGGTTGCGTACGCGGCAAGAATCCCGGCGAAAACAAACATGCCGCCGGAAAAGGAATACAGCGTCAACTTCATCGCGCCGTATTCCTTGTCCGTCGATCCGAAAACCGCGATGAGAAAATATTTCGGCACGATCACCAACTCATAGAACGCGAAGAGCAGAAACAAATCGGCGCTGAGGAAAACGCCATAACAACCGGCCACGACGAGGAGTAACCAGAAGAAGAACTCGTTCTGCCGATGCTCCACGTCCCATGAAAATAAGACGGTGCTCACAGCGGAAATGCCGGTGACCAGGAGCATCGTCAGCGTGATACCGTCTATCGCCAGGTGGTAATTCATGCCAAGAGCCGGCACCCACGGTACGCGCACAATTGTGGAAAAATGGGAAAGCTGGGCGATTGGCGTGCGAATGAACGTGATGACGCCAAGGCTAAGACCCCCAATCGTTGCAAGCAGCGCAATCCAGCGCGCGAACACGCATGGCAAAACGAGCAACAGCAATGCGCCTGCGAACGTAATGTAAATCGTCCAAGCGATCATGCGCGTTCACGCGTGCGGTAACGCGCTGCGTCTGCGCGCACATGAAATCCGATTTCGCGACGAGGCTTTTCCGCTTGCGCAATGCGTTCGACGGAAATGATCTCTTTGCTCATTGATGTTGCAGATTCAACTGAACAGCCAGCCCATGTGAGCGACGGTTACGTTGAAGATGTTGAACACGAATTGCGGCGCGATGCCTATCACGAACATGAGCAACATCACTGGAACAATGACGAATTTTTCGCTTCGCAAGAGATCAGGAAACGCCCTGCAATTTTCTGTGAGTGGTCCGCTGAAAAGCGATTGCATCGCTCGAATAAGAACAATGGCTGTCACAAGCAGGCCGATTACAGCGATCGCGGTAAACGGAGCTGCCATTGCGAAGGACCCTTTGAAAATCAGAAATTCGCCGATGAATCCGTTCAATCCCGGCAGACCCAAGGACGAAAACATCGCGACACTCATCCATCCGCAAAGGATGGGCGTTGCTTGCATCAGGCCGCCAAAATCATCGATGCCTCGCAGATCGCGTCGTTGTTCGAGCAAGCCGACGAAATAGAAAAGAGCGGCAGCGGTGATGCCGTGATTGAAAATCTGCATGAACACACCGCTCAACGCTGCATGCGTATCGACGCTCGCAGCAACCACTGGTGAGCCGGCGATTGCGAACAGAGCGAGCATGCAGTAGCCAAGGTGGTTTACTGATAAGTACGCCACCATTCGCTTTAGATCTCGCTGCGCCCACGCTGCCAGCGGAGCAAACACAATCGAGCAGACCGCCAGCGCAAGAAGCCACGGACCGATGATCTTGATTTGGTTCGGGAAAAGCGGCAGCAAGAGACGGATAAAACCGTAAACGCCCATCTTTGAGAGCGCCCCCGTCAAGACCATCGACACTCCGGTAGGCGCGGTTTGGTAAGCGTCAGGCAGCCACGTGTGAAACGGGAATAGCGGCACCTTTACGGCAAGGCCGAGGAAAATTCCGGCAAACGCCAGCCAACCGAGCTTTCCTGAAAGCAGATTTTCTTTGCCCAACGCCGCCAGAGCGGCGAAGTCGAACGTGCCTTTCGCGAGGTAAATTCCAATGAAAGAAAGCAGCATCGCGGCGCTGGCGAGGAATGTGTAGAGGAAGAACTTCGTCGCGGCGCGGTCGCGGTTTTCGCCTCCCCAGATTTTGATGAGCAAGAACGCCGGGATCAGCGTCATTTCGTAGAACAGAAACCAAAGAACGAAGTTTTGCGCTGTAAACGTCCCGTACAAGGCCGCCTGCATGACGAGCATCGTGGCATAGAAGCCCCGGCTCATCTCCCGGGCGAGAAGTGCAAACGGAACAACGAGTGAAGTCAGCAGCACGAGCAGCAGGCTCAAGCCGTCGGCTCCAACGAGATATTCGGCGCCGATGGCGGGAATCCATACGTGGCGCTCAATCAACTGAAGGCCAGCGGCGCCACGATCAAATTTCGCCCACAACGCCAGCGCGCAGCCCGTCGTTATCGCGTTAAAGATGAGGGCGATTACGCGCCCGCTGCCCCGTGGCCAGGTGCACACGGCAAAGGCGCCGAGCAACGGGATGACGATGATTGTCGAGATCAGGCCAACCATGCGTAAAGAAGCAACAGCGCCAGCATGCCGACAGCGATTGCACCGAGGTAGGTTTGGATTTGACCCGAGTGTGCAGCTGAGAGAAGACGCCCCAGACCGCGCGCACCCGCGGCGGTCTCATCGACGCCAGCGTTGATGCCACGCTCGTCGACCCTCGCGGTAAAAATTCCGAAAACTTGACCAAACGCGCCGAAGCCGCGCACAAGGCCGTCCCAGACGAATCGGTCCATCCAGTCGGACAGACGTGCACACATCCAACTGAACGCGATGAGCGTCCGCTGGTAAAGTTCATCAATCCACATTTTGTGTGCGAGAAAGCGAAACAAGACGGGTTGCACGTATTCGAACGGATCGACGTCAGCGGTCCGATTTCCGTCCGGCACACCAGCTTTCCCATAGATCCAGACGCCTAGCGCAACGCTGGAGCCCACCAGCACCAGCGAGATAAACAGCATCGGCTGAATCAAACGCGCGAGATCGAACCGCACGCCCTCGCCAATAAGGTACGCGTCGAGCCATGGCCAGGCAGGCGTGAGCACTAGGCTGAAAAAAATTGCGCAAAGCGCGAGCACGATCAGAGGCATTGTCATTACCCGCGGGCTCTCGTGCGCATGCGCGGACGCAGAACGCGACTCACCGAAAAACACATAGATCATCTGGCGCGTCATGTACAGCGCCGTGAGAACGACGCCGGCGAGGGCCAGATAGTACGGCACGTGCGATTGCGGCCAATGCGCAGTGACCTGAAGAATTTCCTCTTTGGTCCATCCGCCGGAGAAAAAAATTGGGACGCCGCTGAGCGCCATCATCCCAACGGCATACGTCGCAAAGGTCACCGGCATGACCCGGCGTAAACCGCCCATTTTGCGAATGTCTTGTTCGCCGTTGCATCCGTGAATCACTGAACCTGCGCCGAGAAACAACAGCGCTTTGAAAAACCCATGCGCCAGCAAATGCATGATTCCGGCAGCAACACCTCCGACGCCTAATGAAACCATCATCAAACCGAGTTGGGATACCGTCGAGTACGCAAGAATGCGTTTGATGTCGGCTTGCGCGACGGCAATCAGCGCAGCCATTAACGCTGTCGTCACACCAATCCACACGACTACCGTCAGGGAAGGTGTAACGCCATTGATTGCTCCCAATGAGAAGATCGGGTAGACGCGAGCAACGAGAAACACGCCGGCGGCAACCATCGTTGCTGCGTGGATTAACGCGCTAACGGGAGTGGGACCTTCCATCGCATCTGGTAACCAAACGTGCAGCGGGAATTGCCCTGATTTCCCAGCCGCGCCACAGAAGATCAGCAGCGCAATGAATGTGGCGCTCGCACCGACGGTTGCCAGACCCGCGGCCTCAAGGCAACCGTTTCCCCGATCATAAAACAGAAGCGTGCCGCTGCGGTTGTACAGCCAGAGCATGCCCAGAAAAAAACCCATGTCGCCAATGCGGGTCGTAATGAACGCCTTCTTTGCCGCCTCGGCAGCCGCCGGCCGCTCGATCCAGAATCCGATCAGCAAGTAGGAAGCGAGCCCGACCAATTCCCAGAACATGAAAAGCAGAAGCAAACTGTTCGCGATGACCAAACCAAGCATTGCTCCAGCGAAAAATGAGAGGTACGCGAAAAACCGGGTGAAATTTTTGTCGTCGGCCATGTAACCGACGCTGAATACGAAGATGCAAAGCCCGACGAACGTGACCATCACCAGCATTGCGGCGGCGAGTGGGTCGAGCACGAATCCCAGGCGCAATGTCTGATTGCCGAATGTAAACCAGGTGAAATTGGCCACGATGCGCGAGTCCGGCATTTGCAGTGTTTTGGCGAATGCCATGATCGACATCACGAGCGCGAGCGCCTGGCCAGCAACCGCAAGGGCAGCTGCAGCTTTGCGGCGCGTATTTGACAGGCTCAATATGACAAGCGAAACCGCAAACGGCGCCGCAGGAATAAACCAAAAATAATTTCCGAATCTGAAATTCATCCGCGCAATTGATTAAACTCGTCGACGTTGGTCGAGCGATAGTGGCGATAAACCGCGATCACGATCGCAAGACCGACAGCGGCTTCGGCCGCGGCGATGGCGATTGAAAAGAGTGCGATCATTACGCCGACAGGAGGTTGATGCTGCTGACCGAAACGCCAGAACGCGATGAAATTCAGGTTCGCGGCCGCAAGCATCATTTCGATACCGATTAGAATGAAAATGGCGTGTCGCCGGCTCAATGCTGCGAGCAGCCCGATCGAAAACAGAGCGGCGGAGGCGATGAGGAAGCCCTGAAGTGTCGGTGTCATCGCGGAACGGGCGTCATGGCTTTTCCTCAATGACGAGAAGGAGGGCGCCGATGAGCGCGGCGGTCAGCAGAAGTCCGACGCACTGCATCGGCCACACGTAAGTCGTCATCAATGCCTGGCCGATTTGTTTGACTGTGAGCGCCCGAATCTGCGGCGCGACGATTGCGGTCGACTGCGTTTTAAGAATTGACCACGTCAGACCCGCAAACACTGCGGCAGCGATAACAACGCCGCCCCACTTGAATCCGTGATCTTTCTCAACATCCCGGCGTGTCAGAAGAATTGTGAAGACGATCAATACAGCCACTGCGCCGATGTAAATGAATACCAGCGCGAGGCCGACAAATTCCGCGCCGACGAGAAAGAAGAACGCCGCAAGACCGACAATCGCCAATGCAAAACTGAGCGCGGCGTGCATTAGTTTGCGCAGCGTGGCTGCGGCCATTGCCGCTGAAAGCGTGACGATGGCGATCGCTATGAACGCGCCAGTGTTCATTCGGCGAACCGATAAACGCGCGGCGCGAACTTCCGCCGCGTGTCGAGGACGATGGAGAGGAGGGTGTAAACGCTCGCGATGACGATGAGCGACCACAGCCAGCCCCGTAGGCCGCGCCCCGCGTAATGCCAGACGGCGGCAGCAATCACGCACGTGAACGCCATCGGCACCATGAATTTCCACGCCAAATTCATGATTTGATCAATGCGCGTGCGCGGCAGCGTTCCACGAACCCAGACGTAGACCATCAGAAGTACGCTCAGCTTGCCGAAAAACCACAGGTACGAAGGAAGGAACTCCAGTACGCGCGCAGGCGCATGCCAGCCGCCGAGGAACAAAGTCAGCCCAAGACCGCTGATGGCGAACATTCCAATATATTCGGCCATGAAAAATGTAGCGTACTTGAACCCCGAATATTCCGTCATGTGACCGGCGACAATCTCGGATTCGCCCTCGGGTACATCGAATGGCGTGCGATTGGATTCCGCCAGGCCGGCAACAAAAAACAGGATGAAGGCGGCTGCACCCCAAGGCGTAAAAACGAACCAGCGCGGCACAAGGCCATATGTGTATTCCGCCTGGGCGGCGACGATTCTATCCGGACTCAACGAGCCAACCACCATGACGATCGGCAATACCGTCACGAAAAGCGGCAGTTCATAGCTGAACATTTGCGCGATCGCGCGCATTGCGCCGAGCATCGAAAACTTATTGTTGCTGCCCCAGCCGGCCATGAAGACGGCAAGCTCGGTTGTGGATCCAACCGCAAAGAAGAATAGAATGCCGCCATCGATTCCGAATGGCGTCATGTTTCGGCCATACGGAATCACACCCAGCGCCAGAATCGCTGCAGCGGCAATGAGGATCGGCGCGAGAAAATGGACGCTTTTATCAGCTCGCGCCGGCACGATGTCCTCCTTGATCAGCATCTTGATGCCGTCGGCGACTGGTTGGAACAGGCCGAACGGTCCTACGCGATTGGGCCCGTAACGGTTCTGAATTCGGCCAAGAATTTTTCGCTCCAGCACCGACATAAGCGCGAAAAGGGTGAGAAAGACGGCCAGCAGCGCGAAGATATTGACGAGGCTCGAGGCGATCTGGATCAGCCAATCGGGAGAGCCAGCGAGCCAGGAGAGTAGCCAGTGCTTTGCACTAACGAAGATCTGGTCGATGGACTTGCTCACGCGGCATGAAGAAAAACGTCTATTGCCGGGTTAATCAAGACAGAACGCGGACGACTTTGGGCTTCAGACACATTTGCCAAAGGCTGCGCACGGGGCTTATCCGTTTTCTGCGACGTGGTTTTGGCTTTTCACGAGCCTTTTGCTGCAGTACCTTCGGCGCACGCCATGCGAACGCCGGGATTGTTGCTTGCCGTCGTGTTTGCGTTTTCCGGTTTGACCTGGGGAGAGATCAAAACTCCCCAGAACGTGCCGATGGAAATCACGTCCACCGGCCAAACGACCTACGAAAACGGTTTGGCGACGGCGCGTGACAATGTGGCGATTCACCTTGGCAACACCGATATCTACGCCGACTGGGCACAGTACAATTCCACTACCCACGAGGTGGAGCTTAGAGGGCATGTCAGAATCTACCGTGATACGAGCCTCTACGTCGCCGACAGTGGCGTGTACAACACCGAAACGAAAAAAATCCGGGCGATCAGCGGCCGGACGGAGTCACAGCCTTACTTTTTGCGCGGCGCCGATGTTAGCTCGATCGAAGAGAACGGCTATCTGATACACGGGGGTTATTTTACTACGGCCGACTCGGCGAAACCTGACTTTCATCTTCACGCGCAGAAGATCCGTATTTATGAAGGAGATCGCGTCATTTTTCAGTACGTGACGGCGTACGTCGGCAATGTGCCTGTTTTCTGGTGGCCTTACCTGTATCAATCGCTTAGTGACACATTCAGTTTCAGTGTTTCGCCGGCGTTTACCAGCACGTGGGGACCATCGATTCTCGCTCAGGTGAATTTTCCCATTACCGAGCATATAAGAACGCGTCTTCGACTTGATTATTTTGGCCGCCGTGGAGCGGCCGTTGGTCTGGAGCCGACTTTCGACTATGGAAAGGACGACAGCAGTCAGGCGAAGGTGAAAACCTTTTACATCCAGGATCAAAATCCAAACCTGAATCAAACGAACGTCCAGCGGCAGGATGTGCCTACTGGACGATATCGATTCAGCCTCGAGGATCGGACGAATTTTACTGAGAGCATCTACGGCATCGCCAATCTTACAAAGCTAAGTGATCCGTGGGTGATGGAAGACTACTTTCCGGGTGAGTTCCGCATCGATCCTGTTCCGGACAATGTCGTCGCGCTGACGAAGACAAATCCCGTTTTCACTCTGACCGGCATCGCGCGGTTCCAAGCTAACGAATTCTTCACCACAACCGAGCGTTTGCCGGAAGTCGTATTGGACGTGAAGCGGCACGGACTTTTCGGCGGACCGATTTTCTACGAAGGCGAAACCGGATTTGCAAATTTGCGACTGCAATACCCAGACAACTCAGGTTTCCAGAATTACAATTCGGACCGGTTCGATACGTTTCATCAGCTTACTTACCCGAACACGTACTTCGGCTGGCTCTCAATTGTGCCGCGCGTTGGCTTTCGCGGCACCTATTACGGCAAGACGTGGGATTTGGGCTCGACGACGTTCGTGCCACCATCAAATCCGCTCGTACCAGGTTTTATTCTGCCTCCGCCGACGTTAGCAGATCCCGTCAAGTTTGACGGAGACGCGTTCCGCACGGTTTTCAACAGTGGCGCCGAAGCCTCATTCAAGATCTCACGCAAGTGGGAGGATGTGCAGAGCCGGGCGCTCGGGTTGGATGGATTGATGCACGTGATCCAACCCTTTACCGACTTTTCGTACGTCGACGAGAACGGAGTCAATCCCACCTCGATTCTGCAGTTTGATCGGTTTGAGCCGTCGACGCAGTTGCGCGCCATCGACTTCCCGCAGTTCACAACCATTGACTCGATCGATAATTGGACGGTGTGGCGCGTTGGCGTTCGCAACCGTCTGGAAACGCGGCGAGACGATCAAACGTTTACATGGTTTGAGCTCGACACCTTCTTTGATGTGAATTTTGAAAACCCGTACTACCGCACGGATTACTCCAACCTTTTTAACAACATCCGCTTTAACCCGCTGCCGTGGATGTCTTTGTCGGTGAATTCTCAAGTACCCGCGTTCAACAAAGGCTTCACCGAAGTCAATACATACGCCACCGTGCAACCGCTTGCGAATCTCCAGCTGAACGTGGGCCACCGTTACCTCAACAGCAATCCTTTCTTCGAGAACAGCAGCTTGTTTGTCGTGGGTGGTTATTACCGGATCAATGATAACTGGGGTGTAGGCGTGCAGGAGCAGTATGAAGCCACATCGAGCATCCTTGAGGAGCAGCGTTATTCCGTTTACCGCGACCTATCAAGCTGGGTTGCCTCATTCGGTGGCATAATACGCGACAATCAGGGAGTGAAAGAATACGGCTTACTTTTCACTGTCACGCTGAAGGCATTCCCGAAGTTCGGCTTCGATTTAAACTTCGACCCGACCTCGCAGGGTGAATGAGCCAAACCGAAGGAACGGGGCGGGTCGCGCTGGCCGCTTCCGCCACTTGTGCTGTCGTTGATTCGCGGCACCGTTGTTGAACCATGGACCTTTCAATCATCGGTTCCGGATACGTTGGTCTCGTCACCGGAGCGTGTTTCGCCGACGTCGGTCACAACGTGATTTGCGTCGATAACGACGCGCAAAAAATCAAGCAGTTGCAAGCCGGCGAAGTGCCAATTTACGAACCGGAGCTCGAAGAGATCATCCATCGTAACGTGTCGGCGCGCCGGCTGCGTTTTACCGGGAGCATTCAGGAAGGCGTCGATAATTCACAAATTGTTTTTATCGCCGTGCCGACTCCACAGCAGCCCGATGGTGATGTTGACCTTAGTTTCCTGGAAAAAGTTGCTCGCGAAATTGCTGGTGTGCTGACTGACTACCGCGTCATTGTCGACAAGAGCACGGTCCCGGTGAAAACGGGCGAAAAAGTAGCCGAATCGATCAAAAGGTATAATCGCCACGGCGCGAGCTTCGACGTCGTCAGCAATCCGGAATTTTTGCGCGAAGGCTGTGCCGTAGCCGATTTGATGCGACCCGACCGCATTGTGATCGGCTCACAAAGCGAACACGCCATCGATCTGATGAAGAAAGTGTATGAGCCATTCATGGCGCCGATGCTGGTGACCGACATCAATAGCGCCGAGCTCATCAAACATTGTGCGAATTCATTCCTTGCATTGAAGATTTCGTACATCAACGCAGTGTCGGGAATCTGCGAGGCAAGCGGCGCCGACGTTGAGAAAGTGGCTGACGGAATTGGAATGGATCATCGGATCGGACGCGACTTTCTGAATGCTGGAATCGGATACGGCGGCTCCTGCTTTCCCAAAGACATTGCTGCGTTCATCACGATTAGCGAACGCCTGGGCGTGCCGTTCACTCTGCTTAAGGAAGTGCAACGCATAAATAACGCCCAAAAGGAACGGTTTCTAAAAGCGATCCGCGAAGCGCTCTGGGTATTGCGCGAGAAGCAAATCGCGGTTTGGGGCCTTACATTCAAACCCGACACCGACGACGTCCGTTCGTCGGTAGCGATCGAATTAGTTACCCACCTGCTGCGCGAAGGAGCGCACGTGGTGGCGTATGATCCAAAAGGGATGCAAAAGGCACGCAGCATCAAAGCAATTGCCGATGCCGAGTTTGCTTCATCGGCTCTCGAAGCAGTCACTGATGCCGAAGCGCTGGTCGTGGCTACCGAATGGAATGAATTTGCAAACGTCGACCTCGAGGTGGTGAAACAAAAAATGAGAACGCCGATCATTTTTGACGGCCGAAACCTGCTGGACCCGGAAACGATGAGGCGGCTCGGCTTTCATTATTACTCGATCGGACGCGCCAGCGTGAAACCACAGTAGCCGGCGTATGGCGCAGCTCTCGGCCCGGCGCGTCGCGCTGGCAGCGTTGCGGCTGTGGCGAACGCAGAAACGCTTCGCCGACTCCATCATTTCAGAGCTGTTCGCGAAAGCAGATCTTGGCAGTTCCGATCGCGCTTTTGCCTTCAATCTGTTTTACGGCGTGCTGCGCAATTTAACTCTGCTCGATTTCTGGATCGGTTGTGTGCGACGTCCACGGATTGAAAGTGAACTTCGCGACATTCTGCGACTCGGCTTGTATCAACTTTTCTTCCTCAAAAGCGCTGAACATGCCGCCGTGCATGAGACAGTTGAGCTTGCGGCAAAACGATTGCGAAGCGTCGCGAATGCTGTGCTCAGGGCCGCGACACGGCAGCGAAGCGAGCTAATCGAACGCGCCGATGCGCAGCCGTTATTTGTTCGAACCTCGCATCCGAAATTTCTTGCGGAGCGATGGCAACAGCACTTCGGCGGCGAGCACGCTGAAGTATTGTGCAGATGGAACAATCTTCCTGCGCCGATGTATGCTCGCATCAATCGGCTGAGAATTAAGGATGACGAATTCCTGCGGCGATATCCAACAGCTCACGCTGTGGGGCGTGGCTCTGGGTTTGTGCAATCTGAGGCATTGCCGATCACGGCGGTGACACGCGGAGACTGCTACGTTCAAGACCCCAGCACGTCGATTGCGTGTCAGCTTCTCGATGCGAAACCCGGTGACAAGGTGCTTGATGGCTGTGCAGCACCGGGCGGTAAGACTGGTTACCTGGCGCAATTGATGCAAAACCACGGAACGATTGTGGCATGTGATCGCGACGAACACCGGCTGGAAATCCTTAAAGAAAACATGAGCACTCTCGGTGCCGATATTGCGTTGATTTTTCAGCACGACTGGACACGCGGCCACGTGCCGGAGATCGCATCATTAGCGCCATTTGATCGCATCTTGCTGGATGCACCGTGCAGCAACACGGGAGTCATGCGGCGTCGTGTGGACGTAAAGTGGCGATTGCGACCAGCGGATTTCCACCGCATGCAACAGCAACAGATCAGAATTCTCCGCGCGCTCGTGCCATTACTGAAAACCAAGGGCGTGCTCGTATACAGCACGTGCAGCCTTGAGCCGGAAGAAAATGAAAGGGTCGTGCATTGCATACTCTCGGACATGCCGGTTCTGCGGTTGGACGCGGAAAAATGTTCTCTTCCCTTTCGCGACAATGTCGACGGCGCTTACGCAGCGAAGCTGATTCGAACCGCGTAGAACCTGTAGCCGTTGTCTTACGCGCGAGCCCGCCATTTGCGCATGGAGGGAAGTATCACGCTTCGCACCGCGAACCGGCTACAGTTGCATCCAATCGCACCAGTGGAATGATAATCGCCTATGCATGACGACCGGTTCGATAAACTCGCAAAACTCCTGGTTGAATATTCGATTCGCCTGAAGCGCAACGAAGCGGTCCTGATCGAGGCGTTCGATATTCCCGACGAAATGACCATTGCATTGATACGAGCGGCGCGGAACGCTGGAGGTGTGCCCTACGCGCAAACGTATCACGCCCGAGTCAGCCGCGCGCTTGCTCTCGAAGCCTCAGATCGGCACTTGAACCTCCTGGCGAGTCATGAACTGGCTCGGATGAAAAAAATGAATGCGTACATCGCCGTGCGCGGTAGCAACAACATCACTGAATTGGCCGATGTGCCGGCGGAGAAGATGAAGTTGATTGGCCGAAAAATGCGCCCGGTGCAGGATCAGCGTGTAAAGGAAACAAAGTGGGTAGTCTTGCGCTGGCCGACACCGTCAATGGCGCAGCTTGCCGGAATGAGCACGGAGGCTTTTGAAGATTTCTTTTTCGATGTCTGCACGTTGGACTATCGGAAGCTGCGGCCTGCCATGAAGGCGCTGAAGGGTTTAATGGAAAAGACCGACCGCGTGCAAATCAGAGGTCCCGGCACCGATCTTCGTTTCAGCATCAAGGGAATTCCCGCCGTCATCTGCGGTGGTGATCGCAACATTCCCGACGGCGAAGTTTTCAGCTGTCCTGTGAAAGATTCCGTGGAGGGGTGCGTCACGTTCAACGCGCCAAGCATTTACCAGGGCACTGCTTTTGACGGGGTCAGACTCGAATTCAACAGTGGAAAGATTATCGCTGCGACGAGCAACGAGACGAAAAAACTCAACAAGATTCTCGATTCCGATCCAGGCGCACGGTACATCGGCGAATTCTCGCTCGGCTTCAATCCTCGTGTGTTCCAACCGATGCGCGATATCTTGTTCGACGAGAAAATTGCCGGCTCATTCCATTTCACGCCAGGCCAAGCATATGAGGAGGCCGACAATGGAAATCGCAGCCAGGTCCACTGGGACATGGTAAACATCCAACGCGCCGACTATGGCGGGGGCGAAATCTATTTCGACGGAAAATTAATTCGGAAAGACGGAAAATTTCTCCCGAAGCAGCTGCGGTCGCTAAACTGGAATTGATTCGAACGTGAACGTCCCACGTGTCACGCGAACCCGCTTAATACCAGGAATAGTTGAGCCTTGCTACGCGCGCTTGGGACCGCCGAGAAGATTCAGCTGCATCATCGTGATCTCGCCGCTCTCGTTGAGCTCGAGATTTGCGATTTCAAACATCGGCGCCCCTTCGGCTGAACCCGGGCCGGCGCCAGGCAGTTGAACAACGACCTGCTTCGAGTTCGAATTTAGAATCACCGACGCAATTTCCAGCGAGGGCGAGAACTCAAGCGTGCTGATCTGAAACGGCACTGTAATGAACACAGACGCACGGCCCTGCTGTGAAGGCGTGAGTTGGACCGGTGCAGTTTCAGAATTGGGAACCACTTGCAAGCCGGCGACTGCAAATGAAGGCATGCCAGCCATGCTCGGCCGTTGTTGCTGCGAAGGAACCGCTCGAATGGTGCCGAGTGCACCAGCAACAGGCTGAATTTTTACGATTTCAAAAGCGACCTGCAAATTCAGTGCAGTTTGAGCGCGCTGCGGCGAAGGCAAACGCATCGTCACAAGCTTCGAGATGGGACGCACTTTAAGAACGCCCATTTTGAAGCTCGGTGTCAGTTGCATGGCTGCAATCTCGAAAGAGAAGGTAAGCTGCACAGACGTCTGCATCGTCCCAGGCGCTGGTTGTGGATGCGGTTGGGGTTTTGCAACCGGCGGGGCCGGCGCTTTGTTCACTGGAACGGTAGGAGTTTGGGTTGTTTCGGGCATGGCTACAGGTGGTGTGGTTATTTGCGGAAATACCGGCTCAGGGACGATAACGGGAATTGGAAGTTCCGAAAGCGGCTCGGGCGTTGGTTCCTCCATGGAGGCTTGCTCCGCATTTGCGATCATTTCCTCCGGTTGCTCTTCTTTCGTTGTCTCGACCGTAAAATCTGTTGATGCTTCGACCGCGGGCCATGGAACGCCCGCGCTATCGAAAGTCTCACTTGGCTGTTTCGATGGCCACGCGTTGTCTTTCACATCGCCAAAGAAGTCATTCGCGGGTGGTGTTGAGAACGCGGCGTCCTCTCCAACTTCCAAAGTGTCACTCGGCGTTTCAACTTCCAAAATGTCAGTCGGCGTTTGCGGTACGATCGGTGAAGCTGCTGCAAACCCGTCGGTTTCCGCAGAGGCGGTCAGCACTTCATCCGGCTGTAGAAATTCTTCCGGCTCCGACATCGGTGGTTGCGTTGGCTCGGACGTTTGTTCGAGCACCGGTCCCACCGACGAGTCAAGATTTGTATCCCCAACTGGAATAAAGTCGCGATCGGGCTCACGATGGGCAGGCGCGGGGGCGGTTGTTACTTTCCGCTCTTTTAGCCGATTAAAAGCGCCGCCCAATTTCTTCCGCGCGGGCAGGGCAGCGTGTTGCAATGAAGAGTTCCAAGGTTTCAACTGCAGTGAAACCTGACGCGGTCCGCCTACAAAGCCATTGCCTGGCACAGCGATTGGCTGCGCTTGCGCTACCGTTGGCTTTAAGACAGCAGGCTCGGTAGAGGTAACAGAATCCGGCGGTTCCAAGCGCAAGTGTCGCGGCACAGCTAAGGCATTTCGACGCAGAACCGGCACGATCACCCAAGCCAGCAAAACAGCCGCCGCGAGAAGCAATCCACCGACAATCCACATTCTTTTTCCACTCGAAACGGCTGACAACACTTTAGCCGATGCTGTTGCTACAGCGGATCTGAGGGGCGATTTCGGAGCTGTACTAGGTTGCGCCGCGGCTTGCTGGGAAGTCTGATCGTTCACGGCGGCTGCCGTCTGCGCCGTCTCAGCGGGTGCCGACTGCGGCGTCTCAGCTGCAACAGCCGTCTGCGTGCTTACTGACTCACTGGTTGCGGGCGATTGGGATGCAGCTGCTTGCTCCGGTTGAGAGCTTGTTGCCGCCTCAGTCGGCTCACTTGAGCCAGAAACAGCTGGCTGGGTGGTTGTTGCGTCGGCACTCGGAACTTCGGTCCCGGCGTTTGGCGAACTTGCAGCTGCGCCCAAAGTAAGTGCATCTCCAGGCGGCGCTGCCGGTTGCTGGTTTGCCGCGAAGACACGGTCGGGAATCGGACTCGGCTCAACTGCCGGAACGCCTTCAGCCTGCGGCGCACCGGCGTTGGTTGTGTCGGAAGCCAGTGCCGGCGTGGTTGGACTCTCCGGTCTTTGGATCCAACCGGCGTCGTAAAAAGCGTCAGCAAAGACACCGTTGAGTGCCGGCGAATAAATCTTGTTCGCTGAATTGGTCCAATCCTGCGCTTTCTCGGCATTGTTGTGTTTGTACTCCCATGCCGCCTGAGCATAATAAAGAGCCGGCGTGTCCCCGGTGAATTGGAATTCCTCCATCATCGCGTGGGCGCGGCTCTCTTTGCCCTCGAGCAGGAGCGTCATGTAAATCTTGAACTTGATAAGCTCTGCTGCCTGGTTCTTGTCGCCGCCCGGCGTTCGCTTGTACAAAGTCTCGAAACGCTCCCTGGCTTTTGCGTACTCCTTCTTCTTGAATGGAACCAGAGCGAGATTGTATTGCGCTTCGCGAAGCTTCGGATCGAGTTTGGCTGCTTTCTTGAATGCAGCTTCGGCGTCATCGAATTTCTGCTGCTGCATCAGAATCTCGCCACGTAAATTGACCGTCGCCGGCTGGTTCGCGTCGGCCTTGTCCGCGTCGTCGATTAATTTCAGGGCCGCCGCGAAATCACGTTGCCGAAATGCCTGCTGCCCTTGCTCGAACTTTGAACGCGCCGCCGCTTTCGTCTTTTCTGTGCGCTCGGCGGCCGTCATAAGTGGCAATGAAGGTCGGCCTTCGCCAGCGGGCTTTTGCAGCCATCCGACCTCGTAAAGTGACTCTGCGAAAAGTTTGTTTTGTTGCGGCGTGAAATTCTTCTCCGCGACGGCCATCCAGTCCTTCGCTTCTTTTTCGTTCTTCTGTTGGAGCGCCACGGCCGCCTTGACGTAATCCACCGCCGGGGTGTCGGGCGAAACTTCCAGTTTTGCCAGTATCGAATCGACCTTTTCGCTTTTTCCCTCCATCAGGTAGGTGAGAAGAATTTTGTACTGGATCAGCTGCGAAGCGTCTTTCGCGAGATCGGAATGCCCGGTGGAGAGCAGACCCTCGAAACGCTTCCGTGCTACCGCCCAGTCCTTTTTGAGAAACGGAATCTCTGCGAGATTGAAACGGGCATTCCAAAACTTCGGGTCGATGCGAGAAGCTTCCTGCAACGCGCTCTCTGCCTTATCGTAATCGCCTTGCCGCATCAGAATGACTCCGCGGAGATTTTTTGCCGCGGCAAGATCAGGCTGGCGTGCATCGATCGCGTCGAGTTGCTTTAATGCCTCCGGGAAATTGTTCGTATCAAATGCGCGATATGCCGCGTTGTACATTTCCTCCAGCTCAGCTTTAGTCGGAGCGACATTGTCCGCTGCAAAAGAAGTTGTCGCCAACAAGCCAATCACAAGCGCGGTTAAGGCCGCCATCCCCCGGAGTTTCATGAGGTAGCGATTGAAGCCCTGTTCAGGGCCTCTGACAAGTGGAAAGTTGCTCGTGCGCGCCGATTTTTCAGCGGGCTTCGGAAAAATGCCCAAGCCGCCGCGACCGCTTTGGCGGAGTCACTGATTCAGGTTGGCCACAATTCGCAAACCTTCCAACGTGAGATACGGGCGAACGACTGTAATCTCCGGCAATGCTCCTGCAATCAGACGCGCGTAGCCACCCGTTGCGACGACACAAACCTTCTTGCGTGGAAACTGTTCTGCCTTAATTCGCGCGATGATTTCTCGAACCAACCCACGATAGCCGAACACCGCACCTGCCAGCATTGCCTCGATCGTCGATTTACCGACAGCGCGTCGGGGGTCTTTCAATGCCAGTTGGGGCAAAAGCGCTGCTCGTTCATAAAGAAAATTCGTCATTGATTCGAGTCCTGGCGCAATTACGCCCCCAACGTACATGCCGCGCCCGGAAACAACGTCGAAAGTCACTGCTGTGCCGAAATCCACCACCACTGCCGGACAGCTGTAAAGTTCGGCGACTGCGACAGCGTTCGCCAGCCGGTCTGCGCCGATCGATTGAGGTTTGGGATAATCAATACCGATCCCCAATTTCAGCTTCCAATTCAGCCACAGCACTTTCGATTTTTTTTTCGCGGCCGTTCCGATCGCGGAGTTTTTCGCCGGCACGACGGACGAGACGATCACCAGCCGCACGTCTCGTTGTCTCAGAAATCCAGCGACGACAGCCGTGGTAAGTTTGCTGGTCGCGATTGTGGCAGGAGCCGAGACTCTCTTTTTCGATGAAAAAGCAAACTTTGCGTAGGAGTTACTGACATCGATGAGCAGATAGTCAGTCGTTTGCGCAGTTTTCGAAGGACGCATGCGAGCACGGATGGTTACGCAGGCGCTACATGGAAGACTTTGCTGCGTCAAGCCCATGAAGCTTGCGGCGTTTTGCGCGAACACGTAGCCTTCGGGCGTGAGAAGATTGGTGCATCGCCCACGGCGTTTGCGGCGTTCCCCTGCTCTGCGAAATCTCGTCCGCGAAACGCACTTGAGGGTGCACGACTTTGTTCTGCCGCTTTTCGTCAGCGAAAAAGTGCATCAATCCCGGCCTATCGCCAGCATGCCTGGAGTTGTGCAGTTGCCTTTGAAAGCGATTGCCGATGAAGCGCGTCGTGTTCAGGACCTCGGCGTGCAGGCCGTCCTGTTGTTCGGGATTCCCGAGGAGAAAGACGAAGAGGCCAGCGGCGCGCACGCGGAAGATGGAATCATTCAAAACGCGTTGCGTGCCATTAAATCCAATTGCCCGGATCTGATCGCCATCACTGATGTCTGCCTGTGCGAATATATGAGCCACGGGCATTGCGGTGTCACGCAGATCGACGGCGATCATTTTCACGTCCTCAATGACGAAACCGTCGAGCTGCTGGTGAAAACTGCACTGTCGCATGCTGCCGCGGGCGCGGACATGGTCGCGCCGAGCGATATGATGGACGGTCGCATTGGCGCGATTCGCGCGGCGCTCGACGAACGAGGGTTCAATCAAACGGGGATCATCAGCTATGCAGCAAAGTTTGCGTCAGCGTTTTACGGGCCATTCCGCGAAGCAGCTGAAAGTCCGCCGCAGTTTGGCGATCGCCGTTCGTATCAAATGGATTTTGCCAACGCCAACGAAGCTCTGCGCGAGGTCGCGCTGGATATTGAGGAAGGAGCAGACATTGTGATGGTGAAGCCAGCATTGCCCTATCTCGATGTTTTGTGGCGAGTGCGTGAGCGGTTTGCGAGACCGACTGCCGTTTATCACGTCAGCGGGGAGTATGCCATGGTCAAAGCTGCGGTAGCAAAAGGCGTGTTCGATGAACGCACCGCCGTGCTGGAAATCATGACCGCACTCAAGCGCGCAGGCGCGGACATCATCGTCACCTATTGGGTACGCGAACTCGCGAAATGGCTGCGGGAGTAACAAATACCAAAGGTGAAACCCAGGAGCATGCCCGGCTGAAACGGCTGGCTCTCATCTGGGCGCAGGCGCACGGCTTTTCTGCGTGCGCCATGGAAGTGACTTTGCCAAAATGCCGGTACCGCGCCGACGTAGCGGCCTGTGGTCGCCAGCAAAATCACATCGGAACAACAGTGATCTTTGAATGCAAACGAGTGCTCTGCGATTTGCGACGCGATAATTGCCAGAGCGAAGCTGAACGAGGACGTTTCAAATCGCTTTGCAGACGGCGGCAACTTCTCGAGACCCGCCTGCACGAGCATTATCCCAGTTTGCATAACGGCGATTCGCTCTTCGCCGAGTTCGATCCGCAGAACTTTGTTGCGATCGGTCACCGCGGTTACGCACGCTTGCTCCGCGAATTGTGCGCGCTGCAAAGCCGGCTCTACGATTGCACGAAGTTCGAGAAACTTGTCCGCTACCGCTGCGCGAATTTATTTTTGCTCGTGCTGCCTATCCAGCTTTTTGGCGATTCTGAAATTCCAGTGGGCTGGGGCGCCCTGGTGGAATCGGATGGGGCTCTCCGCCTCAAGCGCAAGCCAATGTGGCACGAAACAACAGCAGAGAATCGCGCCCGCTTGCTGTATCAAATCGGCGCTGCGGGAACGCGAGCGCTAAATCGGCAGTTGGAAGTCGCATCCGACGAAATTGCCGGGGAACGTTCACGATTGATCAACTGCTACTCAAGCCGCCACGAGTAAATTACGCCCAGTCATGTCTCTTGGCTGCGCCAGGCCGAGCAAAAACAAAAGCGTCGGCGCAACATCAGCGAGGATTCCGTCCTGGCACCGAAACTCCGCCGCATCTCTCGCGACGTAGGTAAATTGCACAAGATAGTTGGTATGGGCAGTATTGGGTGAGCCGTCGAGGTTGCGCATCTGCTCGCAATTCCCGTGGTCCGCGGTGATGAGGGCTTTGCCATCAAGCTCAAGAAGCTTCGGGACAATTCGCGCGATGCAGTCGTCCACAGTTTCCACAGCTTTGGTTCCAGCTTCGAGAACGCCGGTGTGACCGACCATGTCGGGATTCGCGAAGTTGAGAATGATGAGATCGTAGTTTGCCATGTGCGCCAGCACTTCATCGGTAAGTTCAAAAGCGCTCATCTGCGGTTCTAAGTCATACGTGGCAACCTTTGGTGAGGGAATCAGTTTGCGGTCTTCACCCGGAAAGGGTTTCTCGATTCCGCCGTTAAAAAAATATGTGACGTGCGCGTATTTTTCCGTTTCAGCGATGCGCAACTGACGTTTGCCGGCCGCGCTCACAACATCGCCCAAAATGTTTTTCAATTCTTCAGGTGCGAAAATAAATGGTGACGAATAGGTCAGATCATACTGCGTCAATGTCACGAAGTGAACCTGCGGCCACACTTCACGATCGAATCCATCGAAATCCTTCAGCAGAAATGCTTGAGACAATTGCCTGGCACGATCTGCGCGAAAATTGAAAAATAAAACGGAATCGCCATCCCGCACCCGCTGCTCGTTAGGGTATGAAAAAATCAGCGGCGGCATGAATTCGTCGGTCTTGCCGATGGAATACTGTCGTTCTACTGCTGCGGACGGTGATGATTTGCAGATTTCGCCGCGACCGAGAACGATAGCATCCCATGCTTTTTTTGTGCGGTACCACCGGTGGTCGCGATCCATCGCGAAATAACGACCGACAACGGTGATGATTCTCGCGCCGCTTTTCTCAAGCTGCGTTTCGCACGTCTTCAGAAACCCGGCTCCGCCTGTCGGAGAAGTATCTCGCCCATCCGTGAACGCGTGGACAAAGATTTCCGCAACACTCGCGTCCCGGGCCGCATCGGCGATTGCGATCATATGTGAGTAATGACTGTGCACGCCGCCATCTGAAACGAGCCCAAGCAAGTGGAGGCGATGGCCTCGGGTGCCTGCAAAAGTTTCCTGCAGCACCTTGTTACGTGGCAGTTCGCTATCGTCGATCGCGCTGTTAATACGAGTCAGGTCCTGGTAAACTATTCTACCGGCTCCAAGGTTAAGGTGGCCAACTTCCGAGTTCCCCATTTGTCCTGGTGGCAGACCGACATCCGCGCCGCTGGCGCTCAATCTAGAGCTTGGATAATCTCGAAAGAGCTTATCGTGAAAAGGAGTAGAGGCGAGCAACGTGGCGTCTCCATTTTCGTTGCGCTTGTCCCATCCTCCGGGATTGATGCCCCAGCCGTCGCGAATGATAAGCATCACTGGTCCCGCCACGGTCGCACTTTGCCGATGAATGAGATGACTCACAAGCGGTTCTTTCGTTGACAACCCAGTAGTGGCGCGCCTACATCGCCCTCGTGAAGTGGCGCAACCAGTTACTCGCGGTGTTTTGTCTCCTCGCGTTCGCCGGCCTGGGCGTTCTTTACTTTCAACATTGGGTGATCCGCAAACCTTTCGGCATCATCTTGTTTATTGGAGAAGGCCTTTCGCCTGCGCGGCTGGCGCCTACGCGTGTCTATGCTGCGGGAGCCGGCACCCGCCTGAATATGGATTCGATGAGCCACGCAGTGCTGCTAATGAATTATTCAAAGGACTTCGCCGCTCCGGATCAAGCGGCGGCCGCCACGGCAATCGCGACCGGGGAAAGAGTAAATAATCGCGCTTTGGCAATCAACGGCGATGGAAAAGCCATCAAGACCATCGTTGAACTCGCGCGTGAACACGGACGCGCGACAGGACTGGTAACGGATACAAAGCTAACCGATCCAACCAGCGCAGCCTTTTACGCGCACCCCGCTGACTCAACTGACATCGATAAAATCGCGGCTGAGTTTGTTGACCGCGGAAACATCGATATCGCAATGGGCGGCGGCACGATGCAATTTCTTCCCGTCGCGAAAGGCGGTGAACGACAAGATAGTCGCGATCTCCTGCTCGAACTCCGCGGCAACGGCTTCGATATTGTTAGAACACGCATCGAACTGGAAGCAATTCCGGCATGGCGTCGGCCGAAGCTCTTCGGCGCTTTCAGCGATGAGGACCTGGCGTTTGTTAATCAGCTAAAGGAGCGGAATCAGCAACCAGGTCTATCGGACATGGTTCGCCGCGCGATCCAGCTACTTCAATATAATACCGGAGGCTATTTACTGGTTATCGATGCAGGATTAATGCGCAAAGCTGCGCAAGAAAACAATGGAGAACAGACCCTTGGCGAAACAGTAGAATTGGACCGCGCAGTTGGCGTTGCACGAAGTTACGCTGGAGCCAAGTCGACGATTGTCGTCTGCGGTGACGCCGGAATCGGGGGGTTGAACTTGAATGGCTTTCCATTCCGCAAAGATAGCGGCATTGCACTACTGGGATTTAATTCAGCAGGACAGCCGTGGATTACGTGGGCAAGCGGCCCCCGTGGCAGCAAGTCGTATGGCGCGGCGAAAATACCAGCGCGACCGGAAGAGAACGGCATTAAAGAGCCGGAACAGGAACAACCCGAGCCGGCGGCGTTTTATACGAAATCCGCATTGGTAACAGTCGAAGACGTCGTGGCCTTTGGCAGTGGTCCCGGCACAGACGCGTTGCAGGGGGTGATGGATAGCACCGCTGTTTTTGAAGTTTTGCGAGACGAACTTTAGTAGCTGCGCACAGGCGCATCCTACTTCGCCTCGCGATAAGGGAGGCCAAGTTGATACAGCGCAATTTGTTGATCCAGATCGGTGGTCAGCGAGTTGTCGCCGGATAGCCGGGCATGCCGTATCGCCGTACGCGCCGTTTCAATCGCTTTGCCGAATTGTCCAACTTCAGCGTACGCCGCAGCCAACGTGCGAAGCACCGTCGGGTTACTGCCGGCGGTGAGTTGGTTAGCGTAACCTGCGAGCTCAACAGCTTTGTTACCGTCATGTAACGCCGGGTTGGAAGACGTGGCCAATATCCAGCTCAAATTAGTTAAAGCAGGAATTGCTTGTGCAGAATTCTGCACCGCTTTTTGGTAGTGCTGAATTGCTTCGGCCGTCTCGCCCCTTTCTTCAAGAGCAACAGCGAGCACTGTCTGACAATCTGGATCCTCGGGTCTGATCAATAGAGCAGCGCGACATTGAGAGATGGCAGCATCGATCTGGCCATTCTCAAGCAAGGCGCGGCCGAGGCCGTAACGTGCAAAAAAGTAGTCAGGACGCATTGCCAGAGCCTGTTCGTAATGAACGATCGCTTCAGCGGTTCGCTTTTTCTCATACAGAGCGTTGCCAAGAGACACTTGAGCGTCTGGATCATTTGGTTGCATTGCCACGGCTCTTTCACAATGGAAGATCGCCTCGTCTACCTGCCCCTTTGCTAACAGAGCCGTGCCGAGATTGTACTCGGCGTCCCAGGAGTCGGCCTGCATCTGCAATGCTCTCCGGTAATGAGCAATGGCCTCATCGACCTGGCCCTTTTGGAGCAGCTCAATCCCCAGGTTGGTGTGAGCCATCCAGCAGCCAGAATTTCTTGCGAGAGTGGTGCGCCAAAGCCTTTCGATGTCGCCATACATCGCAGCTTGTCGCCACGTCAAAGCGGCGAGACCCGCAATCAACAACAATGTGCTGGCGAAAATGATTGCACGACCACGATGGAACGCGTCGGCAAGGGTCACTGTGCCCGCCGAAAAAAGGGCGATCGGCCCGATACAGGCCAGATACTGGTAGTGATCCGCGACGTAGGTGTAGCGAAACGTGAATAGCATGATGAACCCCATTACCGGACCCAGAGTAAGGACAAAGAATGCAGCAGCAACCTCAGGGCCGCGGCCGACAAACCGCCTGGTGAAGTAGATGACTACGCAGAACAGCATGGCAAAAACCAGCCATACGTAGTCCAGCAAGTGAGCGGGTGAGATGTTCCATTTTGGATAAATGAAAGTGAGGTCTGACGGCCACACGAGTTTGCTCAGGTAAAACCAAACGGCGCGGCCTGCCACCAGAACTCGCTCGACCGGACTAAGGAATACCAACAGGGCTTGGCTTGTGCCTTGGTGAAACCTTTCCCACCAAATCGCCAACAAACCCATGCCAAGCCCTGAAACGAAAAAGGGTACAGTCTGAAGAACTTTCGGCCGCGTAATTGGTCTTTGTTGCAGCCATAAAACCAGCAGCAACGCCACCGGAAGCGTGCAGGCCGTGCTTTTGGCCGAGAGTGCCAGCGCGTACAGAATTAATGCCAAGCAGTACAAAAACCACCGCCGAGTTGTTCGTGCGTCAAGGAACGCGACCCAAGTCAGGAGAGTGAGCAACGAGAAAAAGACCATCAGCACGTTTTTGCGCTCGGTCATCCAGGCGACCGATTCCACCTGGACCGGGTGAATAGCGAAAATTGCTCCAGCCAACCACGCACCCGGGACATTCAACTGGAATAGCAGTCGCCACACCAATAGCGCATTCGCAACATGCAACAGAAGATTGACCCAGTGATAACCGGTCGGATTCAGTCCCCACAATGCGTGTTCGATCCGAAACGTCGTATACGTCAGGGGAAAATATTGCGAAGGCGAATCGAGCGAAAACCAGATCCGACGCAGACCATCTGGCGCGGTTAGCAGCTCGTTTTTTACAATGTAAACGTCGTCGTCCCATAAAAAGCCGCCATGCCACGCGGGCCGATATGCGAAAATGGTGAGAGCCACGACCATCAGGCCGAAGATCACCGCCCTAGCTCGTGTAGAAAAGACCAGCCTCACCTGGGTCACGTATCTGCGGATGTTATGCGGATCGATTTGACTCATGGGCAGCTTTGATAATCAGGCGTTCTTCGACACCCTCAGTTGCAATCCTCAGCTTCTCATCGATAGCAGCTTTCGTGGCGCGCAACAGCGATAGCAATGGCCGTGTCGTGCGTTTTGGCTGGTGGTTGCTGGCGATGTCGGTGGTTGTACTCGTCATCGCCATCAGAATTCGCCTTCTTGGAATTCCTCTTGAACGCGACGAAGGCGAGTACGCTTATGCCGGCCAACTCATGTTGCAAGGTATCCCCCCATACAAATTGGCTTATAACATGAAATTTCCAGGAACCTATGCCGCGTATGCGCTTATCATGTCAATCTTTGGACAGTCAATCTTCGGGATTCACCTCGGTTTTCTTCTCGTCAATGCTGCGACGGTCGCGCTGGTTTTTTTGCTCGGTCGTCGACTCATTGATGAGACCGCGGGTTTGGTTGCGGCTGCAGCCTACGCGCTTCTTTCCTTGAGTCCGTCTGTCCTGGGGTTCGCTGCTCACGCGGCGCATTTTGTGATGTTGCCGGTGTTAGGGGCAATGCTTCTTTTGCTGGACGGACGCTATCACGGCAGCTTGGCGCGACGATTCGCGAGCGGATTGCTGTTGGGTCTCGCTCTAGTGATGAAGCAGCCTGCGATTTTCTTCCTCATGTTCGCTGCGGTTTATTTCGTTGCGAAAGAGGTTCGCAGCGAGGGCAGCCGAGCGCATGGTGTTGTGCGAATTCTGATGTTTGGCGCTGGTGTGATTTTGCCGTGTGCAATCGGCTGTCTGCTTTTGTTGCGTGCCGGCGTTTTCAAACAGTTCTGGTTTTGGACGGTAGATTACGCGAATCAGTATGGCAGTTTGGTGCCACTGGCCCAGGCGCCACACATTTTGTTGCACAACACCGCCGAGGTAATCGGCGCTAACTGGCCATTTTGGATATTGGCTGGAGTTGGAGCAGTTGCCGGTGTTTGGAACACACGAACGCGTACAGGCGCCTTCTTCTTGCTTGCTTTCCTGTTTTTCTCGGCCCTTGCTCTCTGCCCGGGATTCTATTTCCGGCCTCACTACTTCGTTTTCGTTCTCCCGGCACTAGCGTTGCTTGCAGGCACCGCCATCAGCGCGTTGGGCGAAATTTTCGCCAACCGGACGGTGATGGCTTCGGTCGCGCCGATCGTTCTAATTGCAGCAGCACTGGCATTACCGATTGCACGGTACAAGAAATTCTTCTTCGAGATCTCGCCAGTTCAAGCGAGTCGAATTGTTTATCCGGAGAGTCCGTTTTCGGAATCTGTCAGGATTGCGGAGTACATCCGCGAACATACAACTCCGGATGATAAAATTGCAGTGTTAGGATCAGAGCCGGAGATTTATTTCTATTCGCGGCGACATTCTGCAACGGGCTACATTTATACTTATCCTCTCATGGAACCGCAAAAGTATGCCCGGCGTATGCAGGAGCAAATGATCAGTGAGATTGAACAAGCCGATCCCAAATACGTTATATCGGTTACAATGGACGATTCCTGGTTGCAGCGACCTGGATCAGATCGGCTAATCTTTACCTGGGCAAACGATTATATTGCGCACAATTATATTCCAGCGGGATTCGTGAATATCACGTCTGCGGAAACGGAATATTATTTTGGAGATGTCCCGTCGGCTGTGGCGACTTTGAAAGACTACATCCTGATCTACAGGCGAAATCACTAACTGCCTTTCACGCTAAAACCAGAGGCCGCACGTGCATCGGATCCAGTCGCAAGCGATTTCTCCCTCCACAGTGAGCCGACAGCCGGCGGCGTTCTGGATTTGCGTATGCCTGGCGCTGCTCACGTGGAGTGTTTTCGGCCAAACGTTGTGGTACGACTTCATTAACTACGACGATCCTCAGTATGTCTATGAAAACACGAACATAACGCGCGGACTCACTGTGACGGGTATCGCGTGGGCATTCACCCACATCCATTCCATGAACTGGCACCCCGTGACGACCATCTCGCACATGCTCGATTGTCAGTTCTTCGGGTTGCGCGCGGGCGGCCACCATCTTACGAACGTTCTTCTCCATGCGATCGCAGTAGTCCTTCTCTTTATCGCATTCGAACGTATGACGGGTGCTCTGTGGCGCAGCGCATTTGTTGCGGCGGTGTTTGCCATACATCCGTTGCGGGTAGAATCAGTCGCCTGGATAGCAGAACGAAAGGACGTGCTAAGCGGGGTATTTTTCATGCTTACACTACTGGCGTACAGGCATTATGTTCGTGCGCCATCTGTTGGACGATATATCATCGTAGCAGCGGTGTTAGGTTTGGGCCTTATGTCAAAGCCCATGCTTGTTACAGTGCCTTTCGTGCTGCTGCTCCTTGATTACTGGCCCTTAAAGAGAACCGAGCGCCAGCGGTCGCAAGTCGGACCGCAGCCAGCAAAGCTTGTGCTGGAAAAGGTTCCGCTCTTACTACTTTCTGCTGTGTCGAGCATGATCACCTTTTTCGTACAGCGGGCCGCAGTCGGGTTCACTGAGGATTTGCCTGTTTTCCCACGTGTCACCAACGCCTTGGTAAGCTATGTGGCGTATATCGGGCAGATGTTGTGGCCGGTGAAGCTCGCGGTGTTTTATCCTCACCCGGAAAACCGGCTGCCATCGTGGGAAATCATTCTGGCTTTGGCAGTTCTCGTTGCGGTCACAACAGCCGCAATCCTTCTGTGCAGAGCGGCGCCTTATTTCGTCACGGGATGGCTATGGTACCTTGGAATGCTGGTGCCAGTAATCGGGATCGTACAAGTGGGCTGGCAGAGTCACGCCGACCGGTATACTTACCTGCCGCAGATCGGCCTTTACATTGCCGCCACGTGGGGGGTTGCCGATTTAATGACTTCGTGGCGTCACCAACGCAATATTCTATGGACCGCTGCAGTTGTTATCCTTGCCCTTTTGACGTGGCGCACGTCTGTCCAGGCAGGTTACTGGCGCGACAGTGAAACACTATTTACGGAGGCGCTTGCAGTTAACTCCAATAACGATGTCGCCAAAAATAACCTTGGGATCGTCTATTTGCAAAAAGGCAAACTGGACGAAGCGATCTCTCTCTTGCAAGCAGCCGTGGATTTGCGACCCGAAAACTCGCCTGCTCAGGAGAATCTGGCGAAAGCCCTTCTGCAAAAGGGCCGAGTTGCCGATGCTTTGGTGCACTATCGCAAACTGACGGAGCTGCAGCCTGACAACATTGAAGTACATAACATCGTTGGCACCGTTTTTGTGCAGCAGGGTAATGTTAGAGAGGGAATCGAAGAATGGCAGAAGGTGCTGATGGTTGAACCTGGGAACGGGAATGCCATGAACAATATCGCATGGGTATTTGCCACGTCGCCTGATGCCTCTCTTAGAAATGGTTCGCAGGCGGTGCGGCTGGCTGAGCAGGCGCTGCGCATCTCTCACGGTCGAATCCCACTACTGTTCCGGACATTGGCAGCGGCTTATGCTGAAAGCGGCCGGTTTGCAGAAGCAATCCAAACTGCCCAGCAAGGTATTGAGTCAGCCAATAGCCAGGGCAACTCTGGTCTGGCAGCCGAACTTCAGGGCAACATTACACTATATCAGCAAGAGCAGCCGCTCCGTGATCCCAGCCTAACAAATGGCAGTTCGTCACCGCAAAGCGAATAACAGCAAGCGACAACGGGAGCGGCGACCGCGTGAATTGCCCGGCGGCGTTCACAATCGCGGCATAGTTGCCGGTATATACCTGCTTCTTGCGGCGCTTAGTCTGGCCGTATTCAGTCAGACAATCCGCTATGACTTCGTCAATTTCGATGATGATACGTACGTGTACAATGCGCCGGCCATCCAAGCGGGGCCGACGCTGCAAGGGATGGTGGCCGCCTTTACTACTGCGCATGCGCGCAACTGGCATCCGTTAACGACTTTGTCACACATGTTAGACTGTCGGCTGTACGGCTTAAACGCTGGCGGCCATCATGCCACGAACGTGGTCTTGCATACCATCGCAGCGCTCCTGCTGTTTCGTGTGCTCCGGCAAATGACGGGCGGGTTATGGAAGAGTGTTATTGTCGCTGCGTTGTTTGTCATTCACCCGCTGCATGTTGAGTCGGTAGCATGGGTAAGTGAACGAAAAGATGTTTTGAGCGCGGTTTTCTTTTTTCTCATGCTGGACGCCTACGTTCGTTACGCACGGGCGGCTTCGATAAGGCGCTATATCGTGGTGACTGCGCTGTTCGTGGCAGGGTTGATGTCCAAACCAATGCTGGTAACCGCCCCCCTTGTTCTTCTCGGCCTGGATTACTGGCCGCTCCGTCGATTCGATCAAATCGTCTCCACAAGCGGAAAATCGAAAATGATGCCGTCCGGCAATCGAAGGCCCATGCTACAACGGCTCATTCTGGAAAAGGTGCCTTGGCTGATTCTTTCGGTTGGCGCCGCGATTGTTACATTTGCGCTGCAAAAACGCGCTGCTGGCTCGATCCCTGCCCTGCCGTTTCTGTGGCGGGCACAGAATGCGGTCGTGAGTTACGTCATTTACGCTTGGAAAACATTGTGGCCGACGCGCCTCGCCGTTTTCTATCCTCATCCAAATGATACTTTGGCAATTTGGCAGATTGCTCTTGCGATTGCGTTCCTTCTCGCCATCACTTGCGCCGCAATCGTTTTCCGAGATAAGCGACCTTATCTGTTTACCGGCTGGTTATGGTACCTTGTTATGCTTGTACCAGTAATTGGCTTCGTTCAGGTTGGTGAACAAGGTCATGCCGACCGTTACACTTACCTTCCTTCCATCGGTTTGTTTCTGATCGTAGTTTGGGCGGTTGGCGACGTAGCAGCGGTGAGCCGCATCAGATTATCGCGCGGTGTAGCTACTGCAGGCACTGCAATGGTCATTGTAGCTTTGGCATGCACGGCATTCGCTCAAACTTCCTACTGGCGAAACAGCGAGACCCTTTGGACGCACGCTCTCGGTGTCACGGCCGACAACGATGTTGCCCACAACAATCTCGGCTACCTTTGTGTCGACCGCGGGGAGCTGGACAAAGCGATGTCGCATTTTGAGGCTGCATTGAAAATCAGGTCTGGCAAATTAGATCCTCACTACAACCTCGGTACAGCGTTTGTAGAAATGAATTTCGGAGACGCTCTGGCGAGAAAAGGACAACCCGATGAGGCGATGGCCCACTTCGAACAAGCGATAAAGCTGCAACCAGATTACGCAGAAGCCTATTATAACCGCGGAAACGTTCTTTATGTATTGGGCAGGACCGACGAAGCAATCGCTGACTGGGAGAAGACTCTTCAAATACAACCCAACGATGCGGATGCTCATACCGGCCTTGGTAACGCGCTTCTGCGCAAGGGCCGCGCGAAGGAGGCGGTCGCGCACTACAACCAGGCAATGGCGTTAGCGCCCAAAGATGCACACTGTCGCAGCAACATGGCCTGGGTGCTGGCAACAGCAAGTGATGCGTCGATCCGCGACGGCGCAAAGGCGATCAAGCTAGCGCAGGAGGCAGTATCTCTCTCAGGGGGTAGAGAACCCCTCTTTCTTCGGGCGCTCGCGGCTGCTTATGCAGAAACCGGTCGTTTCTCTGACGCCATCGCGTTGGCACAACAAGCTGCAGTTATTGCAAGGATGCAGGGGAAAACCAATATGGCGAATCGGCTCGACGATGACGTTTTGCTTTACCGCGGGAATATTCCGATTCGCCGTCTGACTCTCGGCGACTAGTTTGCGGGTGTTCTGCGGTTCGCAACACAGATTTCAGCTGCATGACGTCATCTCGCTTGCTTGTGATACGGCAATCCCAGCTCATACAGCGAGATCTCGTCCCGGAGAGCACTGGACAAAGTAGAGTTCCTCTGGACCTCTGCCGCTTGCAATGCCTGCTGGGCGGCTCTCTTGGCTTCAATAAACCGGCCAGCCTCAGCGTATGCTGCAGCAAGAATACGTAGAGCAAGCGGGCGATTTTCACTCCGAGAGGTTTCTGATTCAGTCCTTTCGGCTAATAGGACGGCCTCTGATCCGTTCCTGAGCGAAGGATCGGCTGCCGTCGCCAACAGCCACGCAAGATTGCTTTGGGCAGCTGCGTTATCTGGCGAAATCCGAACCGCGTGTCGATACTGTGCAATTGCATCTCGAACACGACCCTTCATGAGAAGCGCACTTCCCAGATTCACACAAGCGTCCGCATTCTCCGGCCGTAACTCGAGGGCTTTTTGAAAATGAGGGATTGCCTCATCTATCCGCCCTAGTCGAAACAAAGCACTCGCAAGGTTGTATTGGGCCTCAGGCTGATTCGGCGATAGCGCCAGGCAGGTTGAGTAATGACTAATCGCACCAGCTAAATCACCGTTGGAAACAAGTGCATTCGCCAGATTGCACGAGGCATCAGAATAATTTGGCTGAATTTCGAGCGCTTTCCGATAATGAGCAATGGCCTCATCGGCGCGCCCGCTCGTAAAGAGCGTGGCGCCCAGATTGTTATACGCTTCTGCATCGGCGGGGTTTATTTCGAGTACTTTTTGATAATGAGCAACCGCATCGCCAAGCTGCCCTTTCTGTGCGAGAAGGCGGGCCAGATTATAATGCGCTTCCGAGTAGCTTGGCCGTAGCTCAATAGCTTGGCGATAGTGCGCAATCGCTCCATCAATGTCGCCTTGGCCACCGAGAACGATGCCCAAATTGTAATGCGCCATCCAGCAAGCGGGGTTCTTTGTCAGTGTTACCGTGTACAATGTGATAAGATCGCGGTAGACGGCAGTCTGTTGCCACGTCAAAACAATGAGCAACCCCAAGAAGAGCCCACACGCCCCCACAAGTGTTATAGCCATGCCGCTGCCTCGCCTTGTTGAAAGGGGGGGTGAAAGATGCAGCGAGGCAGTTAGGTAGCTACAACCGCTTACGATGCCTGCACCAGCTAACGCCAGCGGTCCCATGCTAGCCAGATATTGAAAGTGATTACTCACAAAGGAGTAACGAAAGAAGTAGACGCTAAAGAATCCAAGCACGGGGAACAGAGATACGACGTAATATGCGGCGGCAAAAAACGCGGCACGACTCCCTCTCGAGCGGCTCAACCACAAGGCAACTAATCCAGCTAACGCCGCGACAAGCGGCCCGTAGGCCATTATCTGGGAGGAATCAATTTTCCATCGGGGATAAATGAAAATCAGAGGGTAAGGACAGATGAGTTTGCCAACGTAAAACCAGAGGGCGCGCCCCGCGATGATAAAGCGTTCCGACCAGGTCTGCGCCCATTCGACGCCAATCGCGCCGGCATGGAACTTTTGTTCCAAGATCGTCCAGACACTGGCGAGCGCTGATACCAACACAAACAGTGATAGTGCTGTGACCTCACGCGGGCGGATTCGCCCCTTTCGCCACCAGACGCACAGGACGAGCACTACCGGCAGCATAACCACCGAAGGCTTGCTTAAGGTGGCGAGAACAAAGGAGAATAAGGACAAAGCAACGAACAAATGGCGGTGCCGGGTCCGGCCTACAGGCAGGCTAGAAGGCACACCTGCTCCGACTGCTGTGTCTTCTCTCCGTGGCATTCGCGCATTTGGGAGGCAGTCTTCCCATTTCAAAAAACAGAAAATCGACAAAAGATAAAAGAAGCAGGACTGCGTGTTTTTGAGCTCGGTTACCCAGGCGACTGATTGGACCATCACCGGATGTAAAGCCCACAGAGCCGCTCCCAGCCAGGCACCGCGGACGCCGAGTTGGCGAAGCACTCGCCAAAGCAACAGAGCGCAGCCAGCGTGAATCAACACGTTGAGAACGTGATATGGCAACGGATTCAGGCCGGCAAACTTGTGAATGGCCCAGAAGGTCGTCAGTACCAGCGGATAGTAGACCGCTCGCGCTGTGGTCCAGATTTCCTTAAGGCCGAGCGGGCCTACGACACATGGATTTTGCGTTAAATGCGATTCATCGTCCCAGATGAATCCGGCTCGGTACACCGGCGCGTATGCGATGAACACGAGCGCTGTGAGTAGCAGTGCCCACTGCCAGTCTCGGCGATCAAAAAACCTGGCCACCAACGAACATTAACGGATAGACGCGGAGAAGAAATAATCGTGCACGGTTCGCGTCCATACACCGCAGCCTATGGCGAAGATGCATTCGTCGTCCCACTCTGTTTAGCAATGCGAAGATTTTCTTCAGCCTCGGGGAAATCAGGATGGAGTCGCAATGCTTCCTCGAATTGTGCGATTGCTTGGGAAATATCCCCCTGGCGCATCAGCACCTTTCCCAGGTAATTATGTGGTTGAGCGAGTTTTGGATCGAGCTTGGATGCTTGCTCCAAATGCTCTTTTGCCTCCGCCAATTCGCCCTTCTCCAAAAGCGCGCTGCCTAAATCGATGTGAGCATCGAGCAGGTGAGCATCGTTACGCAGAGCCTCGCGATAATGCACAATAGCCTCCTCGGGTTTCTGGTGTTTTTCTAGAAAAGCGCCGTAGCTGTAGTGCGCCTGCGCGGATTTTGGCGCTAATCGGATCGAAGTTTCGCATTCCCCAGCCGCTTCCTGATCGCGGCCCAGTTGTTCCAAGACATAAGCGTAGCCGGAGTGGTATTCGGCGTTGTTCGGGTCAACCTGCAAAGCCTTTGCAAAATGCGCCTCTGCCTCATCCAGTTTCCCTTGCCCGGCCAGCAGTGAGGCCAGGCTGACGTGTGTTTTTGCCGAGGTGGGATTTAAGCGTAGTGCATGGGAAAATTCGCCTGCGGCTTCGTCCGGCCGGCCAGTTTCTTGCAAAGCCGTAGCGTAATTGGAATGCGCGCGTGGACTAGACGGAACGTCGGCAACAATGGCGCCGAGACGTTCAAGTTTACCTCGGGACGAGTGTATCTCGGTAAACCAGAGCCACGCGAGGGGTATGACAAAAACAGCGACCCATTTCGCGCCGTGGAGTGCCCAGCTTGGAAGAGACGTTTTTGCCGCAACATCAGTTGTCCCGCCGACAATGCCGAGAGACTGGCGTGTGGATTTCTCGCGTACTTTCCAAATGAAGCCGTCGTAATAAAAATGCAGCAGCGCCGACGCAGTCACAACTCCGGTGAGAATTCTTTTGACCGCGTCAATTCCGACGTACGACTTCGACAAGCTCAGTCCGCCATAGGCGAGGACCAGTCCGATATAAACGCCCACCAACGCGCCACTGCGCCGAAACACGAACCGCATAAACCCGCCGATCGAGTTGTCGCTCTCGACGCGTTTACGATTGTAAATCCAGACCAGCGAGAGGTACTGCACGTCGTGAAATACTTCGAACAATGCAATGCCGACCAGCACACTCGCCACGATGTTGTTGCAGTACCACCAAAAACAAATGCTCGTGAACAAAAGCACCAGCTTTACAGGACTAGGCCGCCTTCCGCTCGACCAGGCCCAAACGTAGTTTGCAAGAAATGCGACCGAGACCAACAGCGCCAGGAGCAGCAGGCCCTGCTGCGCGCCGTGAAAAAGTGTCGGCGGAATAAAAGGGCCGCCCGCAGAATAGTAACTTTCCAGCGTGTCCGTCATGCGCTGCGGTGAAAGCAAGACAGCCGTAGCAAACCAGATTCCACATAGCGCGAAATCAAGACGACGCGTTAGCTCGGCGAATGAGCCGACCTTCGCATCGTAAATGCGGCAGAAGCCGTACGTCTGCATCATTCCGTGCCAAACCCCCCACACAAACGCGACGAGCACAATGCCTTTGAGGTCCCATAACGAGAAAGCTGCGCAGACGATCACCAGGAAAATCGGAGCACAAATGAATCGCCATCTGAACCGGTCAAAGAGGGCACGATCGCCATATGCCCGAATCATTCCCGGCAAGTGATGGCCCATCGCTCCGAAAGCAGCGACAAAGAGATAAATGTCTTCCGCGGCCCAGAGCCCTTGTGCCGCGATAAACATCGGCACGAGAAACAGCGGCGTGCAGACGTAGAGAATCAGATCACGCCAACTATCCAGAATCCACAAACTAGGTTTGCGCGCGGCCGTTGCCGGAGCAGCGGGCGCAGCCGGCACAGTTTGCGTAGATGAAAAACCCGGAACGAACTGCATGCCTTTAGCGGAGGCAAGTTTCTCTCAAACCGCCACCAAAATCAATCGCGAGATCGTTCTTGGCCACTAATGAAACGAACGAAGACGAAATTGAATTCTTGTTCACGAGCGAATCGTGTTCGAAGCCTGTCGTGAGACACACTCCTCGCCACGAAGAAATCATCACTGATCAGACATCGAGAGACCTCGCAAACCCTTGGTTACGGCCGTTTTTAAATGGATGGTCAGAAACACCAGCAAGCGATTTGAAACAAATAATGTCGTAGGCTACACGTGCCTCGATTCGAGTCTTCAGGAAATGGCAAGACACCTTGTTGCGCGCACAACGGTTTCGAAAACGGGAGTGATCTTCGCGATTTGCGCTGTTCTCGCCGGACTCACGTGGCTGGTCTTCGGCCAAACTTTGACACATCAATTCGTCACGTACGACGACCCCCAATATGTTTATGAGAACGCAAACATCGCAGCAGGCCTTTCGGCGGAGGGCGTCTCTTGGGCTTTCACGCACAAGGTAGGTGGTAACTGGCACCCGCTCACGACGATTTCTCACATGTTCGATTGTCAACTGTACGGCCTGAAGCCGAACGGCCACCATTTCAGCAACGTTGTTTTGCACACCATCGCTGTCATCCTGCTGTTTCTCGTACTGAGACAGATGACAGGCGCTTTGTGGCAAAGCGTTTTCGTCGCGGCGCTGTTCGCAATTCATCCGTTGCACGTGGAATCGGTGGCTTGGATCTCCGAGCGAAAGGATGTGTTGAGCGCCGTCTTTTTCATGCTGACGCTCGGCGCCTATTTACGCTATGTCCGCACGCGCTCGCTGACCTCCTACTTTCTCCTGCTGCTCGTGTTCGCATTCGGCCTGATGTCGAAGCCCATGCTGGTGACAGTTCCGTTCGTTCTTCTGCTTTTGGATTACTGGCCGCTCGGCAGAATCAGAGAAGCAAAATTCGCAAGAGATCCGGCGCGGCAACCCGCAAAAGGCCAGTGGTCGGTCATCAGCGGGCTGATAACGGAAAAGATTCCGTTGTTTGCTCTCTCTGCTCTTTCATCTGCAGTGACGTTGCTGGCGCAGCTCTATAGTACGGCACCGATCAATCAGTTACCGTTCGCGTGGCGACTGAATAACGCGGCTGTTAGTTACATCGCCTACATTTGGCAGATGTTTTGGCCGGCCAGCCTGGCGGCTTTCTATCCTCACCCCAATGATCGGCTGGCTCTGTGGCAGGTACTTTTGGCAATCGCATTTCTTATCGCCGTGAGCTTCCTGGCCATCCATTGGCGGAAAGAACGACCGTACATTTTCACCGGCTGGTTTTGGTATGCTGGCATGCTAGTGCCCGTGATCGGCTTGGTGCAGGCGGGCGAGCAAGCGCGCGCGGATCGTTACACTTATCTGCCGCAGATCGGTCTCTATGTGCTGCTTGCATGGGGCTTTACGGACCTGATGATGGCTACCCGGCAGCCTACTGTTCGTGGTTCTCAGAAACTTCAAACACGCCGCCCACGTGCATTCGGAGAGTTTGGTGAACGCCCCCACGGTCGCGCATATAAACCGTTTTGCTTCGGCATTGCCGCAGCGATCATCATCGCGTTGAGCTGGCGCGCGTTCGTGCAGGCATCGTATTGGAAAGACACTGAAACGCTTTGGAACCACACGCTTGCCGTAACAAGCGACAACGACGTGGCACATAACAACCTAGGGTATCTTTCCCTGCAACGCGGCGAACTGGACAGCGCGATTTCGCACTTCGAGACGGCATTGATGATTCGCTCTCGCAACCTTGCGACCCATTATAACTTTGGCGGAGCGCTCATCGAGAACAGTCTCGCTAATGCTCTCGCGCGAAAGGGCCTGCTAAGTGAAGCCGCTGACCATTATGCGAACGCGGTAAGACTGCGACCTGATTACGGCGATCCTTATCTCAACCTTGGCACGGTCCTGTTCGAACAGGGCCGGACCGGGGAAGCGATTGCCGAATGGCAGAAAGCGGTTACTACCCAACCCAAGGACGCCGGCTTCCACACTGCCTTGGCCAACGGATTTCTAAAAGGCGGATTACAAAGGGATGCAATGGCTGAGTACGAGCATGCGACACGGATCTCCCCAGACGATCCCGTGCCAGCCAATGACTTGGCGTGGCTCCTCGCCACTTCCTCCGATGCTTCAATTCGCGATGGGAACCGAGCAGTGGAGTTCGCTAAACACGCCGTCCAACTTTCTCGCGGTAAAGATCCTAATTACCTGCGCACGCTTGCGGCTGCTTTCGCAGAGAGCGGCCGTTTCCCTGACGCCAGGGAAACTGCTCGGCGGGCATTGCAAGCAGCCGAAAGGCGGAGCAACTCCAGTTTGGCCACCGCGCTTCAGGATGAAATCGCACTCTACGAGCTGCGCCTGCCATATCACAAATAGAGCGAGGCTCAGTCATTAACGACGGCCTTCTTAGCCCCCATCGCCACTAAACCAACGAGCATGGTCGAGGGTATATTTGCACTAATCACCACGTTCTCTCCGATCGGTGGAAATCAATTACGCAGACGGTCCCTGCACGCTCCGAAAAACAAAACGGCCGGGCTTTCGAAAAAGCCCGGCCGCTGTGAATTATCCTCGTCTGCGCTTTAGAACCGCTTCTTTAGCCCGACGTACCAGAACCGGCCCTTGATCGTCATCAGCGACTCATCATAGCCGTTTTCGAAGTTGCCGGCCACAAACGGTGGATCTTGATCAGTCACGTTCTGCAAACCGAGTGTGACCGTGGTGTTATTGAGCCACCATTTCCAATTGTTGCAGCCATACTCAGCCGTGGAGACCGGCACAACGTTCTTCTCCTTGCCGTCCTTGCCGCTCCTGACGTTTTTACCGCCGTCCTTGGCAAAGCCAGGCACCTCTGCAGGCGCCGGTGGCGGCAGGTTAAATGTGTAGTTCAGGAGCAGGTCCAGCGTCACCCAAGTCGTCACTTTTCGCGCATGCGCGCCGTCCTCGCCGGTGGTGGGATCAGTTCTTGGCGTCTGCGGTTTGGGTGTTCCGCCGTCGTAAGTTCCGACCAGATCGATATTGTCATCTTCGTACTCGCCGATCCAGTGAACAACTGCTCCGACATCCAATCCCCCCATCCATGTGTCAGCCGGGCCATCGTAGAAGATACTGAAATTGGCCCGATTTCTCGGCAACGAACTGGTCAGTGTGAACGACGTAGGCAGGAACTCACCAGCGATACCGAAACGCTTGGTACCGGGAGCAGGCTGAAGCTCAGCACGCGACAGCCAGGTGCCGTTGATTGTCGTGGTGATTCTACCCCAGTCGCCGTGACCGAAGATCGTCGAATCCAAGATATAGATCGCTTCGTAATCGAGACCTTCGAAAACCGCACCCGAAATGTTTTGGTTCGGATCGATGACCAAGGTAACGGCGCCAAGTTCCCCGGGAATGGTTGAAGGCGCACGAGTTACCAGAGTATTGAAAGGCGCACGATTGCTGTTCGAGATTTCAAACTGTGCACCCAGCGTCGAGACGATGTCGCGCATGTCAATGTGCCACCAATCAGCGCTAAGTGTCAGACCCTTGGCCCATTTCGGGCTCCATACAATGCCGTACGTCCATTCGTAGGCAGTCTCCGGGTGCAGGAACGGGTTTCCACTTATGCGTTCTTCAACCTGCGGCTCGGTCTGTGAGGAGAATGGATCGACTACCAGCGGGAAGCTCTGCGAACCCGCAGGATTCAGCTCGAGCAGTGTCGGCGCGTGAAACGCCTCCGTATAACTACCACGCAGGGTCACCGCTCCGATATACTTCGGATCAAGCGGCTGCCAGCGTATTGATATCTTTGGCTTTTGCGCGTCGTACGTAGTATGCGCCTGCGGGAACGAAGTACTTAACACCGCGGAACTGTTCTGGCTGAACCACTGCTCGCGCTCGGCAAAGTCAACCTCGAAGCTGTAGAACCCAGGGAAGTTCCAGGTGGGACTCGTAATCGGTACCCGTACTTCCTCGTAAATCGACCAAACGTCCCGGTTCAGCCTGGCGCCTTCACGATCGGTCGAACCGATTGTTTGGAACGTCGTGTTGAGTGAGTCCGGCTTGCGGTCCCATCTTTCACCGTAGTACTCGCCGCCGATCGCAAACGAGACAGGGCCGGCAGGCAGATTAAAGAGGTCACCGTTAATAGTTGCGTAATACAATGGCAGCTCAAAGGTGGCCGTGTTATGCAGGTTGACATAAACCCTGTTTCTCGCCGCGTTTGTATTGCTGCCAAAGAAACCCGAGAAAGGATTAAAGGCCGTTGCCGGGTTCGTATCCAGCAACGCTTCTCGCAGACCAGGCTGGCTGACCTCACCGATAGAGAGGTCAGACCCTTCGTTGCGAGCGTAGCGGAAGCCCAATTCCCAGTTCCACGTCTTGAAGAAATCGCCGAATTCGCCCATCTCACCCTTAAGTCCAACATCGAAGAGCATATCCCAGTACGTAAATTTCTCGCTTCTGACGTGTGTGTCTTGGAGCGAACGATACCGGACGCCGGTAGTGACCGGAATTAAAGCCCCGTTAACAAGCAACGTCTGGTCACCAACTGTGAACGGATTAAACGGATTCTGGATTGGCACGCTGATGCCGGCAGGACTAAATCCTACGCTACTGCCCGGAACCTTGAACGGATCGGGCGTAAACGGTGCGGCCGCCAGGGACGAATCAAAAAAGGAGCGCGCAATTTTGAAATCGGCAAATACTGTCACGTACTTGTCGCATATGTCGCGCGTGAACGAGCCGTAATACACCTGGCGATCTGCCGGGGGCAGCGCTGGCGTGAAGGCCGCAAAGTTAAAAAACAGATAGTTCCCGTCCCCAGGTGTACCATTTATGATGCCGGGCACCGCAAATGGATTTGTATAGAATGGAGAGTGCGAGACATTAGGAGCCGAGTGCGGCGGCGGATTGTTCGCGCTGAAGAACAAACTCGGGATCAAACGGCGGCCTCCCACTCGGCCAGGTTCGTTGCCGCTGCGAACGTCGAATCCGCCATATCGAACAAAATTACCGTTGCTGGACTGATCCTTGTCACGGCTGAACAGGCCATTCAAGCGCTGATAAAAGTCGGCGATCACCACGATATCAGTCTTGTCATCGCCCGCGCCTGCTTTCAACCACGCTTCCCATTCACCCATCTCGTTCGAGCCGCCCAGGTTCGTGTTCCCGTAGGTGCCACCGATCTCCACGCCCCGAAACTTGTGGATCAAGAAGAAGTTGACCACGCCAGCCACGGCATCTGCTCCGTACACGGCTGAGGCGCCGTCCTTCAGGATATCGATATGATCGATCATGGAGAACGGAATCAACTGGATGTCGTAGCCACCGAACAATGCCGCCGAGGCGATACGCTTGCCATCTACGAGAATCAGGGTCTCCTTCGGAAGCAGGCCACGCAGGTTAAGTTGGACGGTACCGTCGCCG
>DATBDJ010000021.1:0-26242 GCA_036269995.1 Candidatus Udaeobacter sp. | reverse complement strand
GTGCGGCCTGGCAGCGTATGGAAAGCGCCCGGTCTTCGAAATGCAGTTCATCGATTTCATTTATCCGGGGTTCAACCAACTCGTCACCAACATCTCGAATTTGCGGTGGCGATCTTTCGGGAACTGGAAATGTCCGGCAGTAATTTATGCGCCTTACGGCGCGTATTTGCCCGGTGGAAGCTTGTGGCACAGCCAGGCAAACGAGTCGACGCTCGCGCATTATCCTGGCTTGAACGTAGCAATCCCGAGCACGCCTGCCGATGCAGCGGGATTGCTCTGGAGCGCGATGCATGGCGAGGACCCGGTGATTTTTCTCATCCCCAAACACTTGCTCTGGGCCGAACACGAATACAGCGAACCGGTTCGCGCCGTTCCGTTTGGTCGAGCAAACACGCTGCGCGATGGCTCCGATGTTACGATCGTTGCGTGGGGAAACACTGTAGAAAAGTCTCTCGAAGCTCTCGACAAGATTGGCAGCGACACCACCGTCGAATTAATCGATCTGCGGTCTATCGTCCCCTGGGATAAAGCGACGATCGAACAATCTATTCGCAAAACTCGGCGGCTTGTTGTTGTCCAGGAAGACACCGAGAACTGCAGCGTCGGACAGATGATCATTTCCCACATCATGAGCACGCCAGAACTTTGGGATGAGATGATCAGTCCACCGGTTCTCGTCAGCAAAGCTAATGTGATGATCGGGTATAACCCGATTTACGAATACGCCGCCCTGCCGGATGTCGAGCGCATCGTGGCTGCCGTTAAACGTTCAGTTTCAACAAAGCGTGAACGTGCGGCTGTAGCCGGAATTGGTGATTCCGGCCGGGCTGCGTCTGAGACCGAGTTTGCCCGGCCGCGGCTAACGATCGCGGCTACAGCAAATGACAGCGAACGACATGTGCAAAGCGTGACCGTGCCGGTGATGGGTGAAGGAATTCGTAACGCGAAAATTGTTTCGCTTCTGAAAAACCCCGGAGACGCGGTTGAGCTCGACGACGAGCTTTGTGAAGTCGAGACCGACAAAGCCGTGTACCCGATTCAATCCTCTTTTGCAGGCGTAATGGGTGAATGGAAGACGAATGTAGGCGACACAGTCGACATCGGCCAGGAACTCGGCACCGTTATCACGCGCGAGCCGACCTTTGCGGATCAATTTGAGACAGCGGCGAAAGACTCGCCGAATCAAGCTGCAGCTACGATCGACGATCGCGACCACGAGTCGCACGTTCGGGAGTTTAAAACGCCGGGGTCGCCCAGGCCGGCTACAGTGATCGAGCCGGCGCTGTCGCCGACTATCACGCGAAAACTCAGCCGCGTGATTTCTGCCAATTTACAAATTGATGCGCGCTGGGATGCAATTCGCGAAGCGCGTGATGCGACGAAAAACTCCGATGCAACGGATGCCCCCTCCCCTTCCGTAATGATTGCGTGGGCCGTCGTGCGCGCCATGGAAAAACATGCGCCATTCCGACGGCTGATACTCGAAGACGACCGGATTGTGCAGAATGATGACTTTGATTTGGGCGTCGCAGTGGCTCTCGATGGCGATCGTTTGGCAACGGCGGTAATTACAAATTCGAATACCAAAAGCTGGCCCGATTTCGTTGGCGTTTACCACGAAGCAGTTGCCGCGACACGCGGAGGCCGAGTTGATGCAATGAACGCGCCGGTGGTAATTACGAGTCTCGGCGCTTTTGGGGTGAAGGCCGGTGCGCCAATTGTCGTGCCGCCGTCAGTCGCCACGCTATTCGTTGGCACTGCGCACCGGGAGTTAATTGCGAACAAAAACAAAGACAAAACTGCAGAGGTGATCACGCTGTCGGTCACGTTTGATCACCGCGTTGTGAATGGCGCGGGCGCGGCAGCGTTCGCTAACGAAATCAAGAAACAGATCGAAGGATTTAGGATTCCGACCGAAAAGATTCGTACCGTTTCGCGCTGAACGGTATTTAGGAACGCGTCTGAGATCTGCGGCGTCTGGGGCCATTAAGAAGCGAAGCGCGCTCGATTAGCAGGCCGTTGATGTGATAAAGGGTTCTTTCGGATCCTTTGGATCGAACACGATAAAGAGGATCCCTTTGGAGAAACCACAATGAAGTCGGGATGTGGGACTTCATAACATTCGGTGCTCGCCGTGTGAATCTCGTAAGGCACGAAAGGCACGGCGCGATTGAATTGACGGATAGACTCAATCACCACAAGACAAAATTCATTTCTGCGAGCGAATCTATCAAGACAATCCTCGTTCACAGCAGCGGTCAAAAAGTTCGCTAACCACATCCAAGCACTGCGCGTCTTTCGTAACTTTAGTACGGCCGATTCTCACGGCCGCTCATTCAACATCAAGGGAGGAATTCTTATGGCACCAAAACTCGATGGAAAGAAAGTCGCCATTCTCGTAGCGGATGGCTTTGAGCAGGTGGAAATGACAAAACCGCGTGAGGCCCTCGAGGAAGCCGGCGCTGCAACGAAAATCGTTTCGCTGAAGCCAGGCAAAATCCAAGGCGTGAATCACGCCGATAAAGGCGACAAATTCGATGTCGACCTCACCGTAGATGAAGCGCGTCCGGAAGAGTTTGACGCGTTGCTGATTCCAGGCGGAGTGCACAATCCTGACGCGATGCGCATGAACCCGAAGGCGCTTGAGTTCGCGCGGCATTTTTTTCGTGAAGGCAAGCCCGTCGCAGCGATTTGCCACGGACCCCAGGTGTTAATCAGCGCGGACCTGGTTCGTGGCCGGAAAATGACATCGTGGCCGGCGATTCAGATGGACATGCGCAACGCAGGCGCCCGCTGGGTCGACGAAGAAGTCGTCGTCGACAACGGATTGGTGTCCAGTCGCAAACCCGACGACATCCCTGCCTTCAACAGAAAAATGATTGAAGAATTCGCCGAAGGCCGGCACCGGGCGGCAGCTGCCGCATAAATCTGGTTGCGCGGGGCGAACGCGGAGCGCGGAGAGAACACACATGCATTTTGTAGGGCGTCTGTGCCAGACGCCCACCAAAGAATTGGCGTTTCACAGAAACGCCCTACAATCCTTGTGCTCCGCGCATCATGACGACAGCCAACAAAATCACCATTGTTCGGATCTTGATGATTCCGGCTTTTGTGACAATGGCGATTTATTATGGCCAAAGCATTCAGCGCGGCGCACCGGCAGAATGGGAGCGGTTTGCCGCCATTGGTATTTTTCTGATCGCATCATTGAGTGACGGCCTCGATGGGTACGTCGCGCGGCATTACAACCAGCGAAGCTCACTTGGAGGCGTGCTCGATCCGATTGCGGACAAGGGATTGCTGCTTAGCGGGATCATCACGCTGAGCATCAGCAACTGGAGCGAGAACGATCCGGATTACGGCAGCTTCCCAACATGGTTTCCTGTTCTTGTGATTTCGCGCGACGCAATTCTGTTCGTCGGCGCGCTGGTGCTGTATTTGCTCATCGGCAAAGTGCACGTGAAACCAAGCTGGACCGGAAAAGTCGCGACTGTCCTGCAGATGATCGCGATCGGCTGGGTCATGCTGCAGTTGCGGCTAATTCCACTGGATTATATCGTCATCGCAGCGGGAGTTTTCACCGCCGCCTCAGGAGTCATTTACGTAACCGACGGCGTGCGGCAGCTGCAGGCTGCAGGCCACGCGCATCCCACCAAGGTCTAGGTGCGCGCCCGTGTAGTGAGTGACGTTAATGCGCTGCCGAATGTTGCAATTGTTGGGCGGCCAAATGTAGGTAAATCTGCGCTGTTCAATCGGCTCGCAGGCCGAAGGCTTGCTATCGTTCACGATCAGCCGGGGATTACACGCGACCGCATGTCAGCAATTTGCAGGCGCGGCACGCGTCCGTTCACGCTATGGGACACCGGCGGAATTTTCGGCGTTGGCGAACGTGAACTCGGCGCGCAGATACGTCGAGCCGCGGAAGAGGCGCTGCGCGAAAGTGATCTTCTGCTTTTCGTTGTCGATGCAACGGAAGGATTATCGCCGATCGACAAAGAACTCGCGGGAATGCTGCGCAAATCACAAAAGCCGGTCGTGCTTGTGATTAACAAGATCGATACCGAAAAGCATGAGTCCCTGGCCATGGACTTTGATTCGTTAGGCTTCGAAGCGGGCGTCGCGATCAGCGCAGAACATGATCGCGGTATTTCTGACTTAATAGACCTAATCGAACAGCGACTGCCCGTATCTGCGATTGACGCTTCAACGCGAAAGATCGAAAGCCAGATTGCGATCGCTGTCGTCGGACGGCCAAACGTCGGCAAATCCTCGCTAATTAATTCCATAGTGCGCAGCGAGCGCGCGATTGTCAGCGAACTGCCTGGCACTACGCGTGACGCCGTTGACATCGTTTACGAGCGCGATGGGCAAAGATTTGTGTTCATCGATACCGCCGGAATTCGCCGGCGCGGGAAACAATCGACTTCCGTCGAAGTGTTCAGCGTGATGCGCTCGGAGCGAACCATTCGCCGCGCAGATCTATGTGTCCTCATTGTCGACCTGACGATGGGCGTGACAGCGCAGGACAAACGAATCGGCGGACTGATTCAAAAAGCACGCAAACCGGCGATGATCATCTTGAATAAATGGGACCAGGTTAAGCCCAGGCACGGCGAGAAGCGGGTCGCGCAGCAAGTGATTGAGGAAACGCGCGCCCGAATTTTTTTCCTCGATTATGCACCGCTGTTGATCATATCCGCGCTGACTGGCGAAAACGTCGACAACATTTTTGCGTCTATCGAAAAGATCGAACGTGCAGCCCGACAGCGAATTGGCACGGGCGTCCTGAACCGGTTGCTGCGCCACGCATTAGAAGCGAATCCACCTCCAATGGTGAAAGGCCGCCGGATTAAGCTTCTTTACGCTACGCAGACCACGAGCAGCCTGCCAGCTGCCGAAGATGCGCCGAAAAAAAACGCAGTGATTGCCGATGCGCGTAACGCCCTTTCGTCACCCGAGTTCGTTCTTTTCGTGAACCATCCGAGTTTGTTGAACGAGACATATCGTCGTTACCTTGAAAGTCGAATTCGCAAAGCAGAGCCCTACACTGGATTGCCAATTACTTTTGCGCTGCGTGCGCGCGCAAGAGAGGTCGGGCGACGGTGACATCGCCAGCGAAAAGATCCTGGCGCATTACTGCTCCTATTGCTGGTGATACGGAAGCTTTGCGCGAACCGACGCCAGAATGTCTTCGCTTAGCCTCACAGCGTCGGTATCGCCACTGGACTGTCCCTTGTTGAACGCTTCTTCCCCGACGGCGACAGCACGTGAAAAATCTCCGGCCTCAGCGTATGCCGCAGCCAGCGTGGCGAGAAGAACAGGCACACTGCGATCTGTGAGAGCGCAAGCACGCTCAGCAAGGCGAACTGCCTCAGGACCGTCGCGCGATTGCGAGTCGGGATCGGTCGCAAGCAACCACGCGATTTCGTAGAGCATGCGCGGTGAATCCGGTGCATTCGACGCGATTTCGCGAAGTCGTTGCAATCCATCGGACGCTTTTGCCAGCGACATTACGATTTGATGCAGTTGCGTGTTCGCTTGCTCAGCATTCGGCTGCAACATCATGATATAACCGAGCTGTCGCGCGGCTGTCGCCAGATCACCGGTATGTGCCGTTGCCACAGCCAAACTAGAATGAGCAGCCGCATTGAAGGGCGACATTGCCAGCCATTCCGGTCCCAGTTCGGCCGCTTCATTGTAGCGGGCGGATTCCAGAAGGCATGTCATCAGTAATTGATACGCTGAAAAATTTTCCGGCCCGAGCTCGATGGCACGGCGGGCTTCCACGATTGCGCGTTCCGCGTCGGTGGGCTTGGCTGCAATCGCGAGGTTAACATGCGCCGCAGGATCCGTCGGCGACAACTCGACTGCGCGCTCACCTTCCGTGATGGCTTCCGCGTCGTTCCTGAGTTCGATCAAGGTTAACGCTCGGTAGCCGTGCGCCGCTGCGCTCGAGGGATCGGCTTCGATTGCTTTCCCTGCTTCAGTGTCGGCCTGCTCTATCTTACCTTCGCGGCCAAGAATCTTTACGGCATACAAATGCTGCGAAACCGAGGGAATAATCCAGAACGCCGCCACGCTGTTCAGCGCCCACACGAGCAGGAGCGCGCTGATAATGAATCGAAAACGCGGCCGGCTCTCAGTTATCGCTTCCCAACCAAGCGCGCCAAAGAAACAAAGCGGCGCCAAAGCTGACAGTCCGTAAAATGCTTTGGCTTGCGCGTACGAGGGAATTTTCAGAGTCATAATCGTCAATCCGAGCGCAACAACGATGAAAAAACCGAGCAACAGCAACAATTCAGCCGAAGGTTGTCGAACGAATCGAACAATCGCGATGCCGAGGCCCACAAGGATCAAAGCCGTGGGAACCAGGGCCCACAAGTAACCTGCTGCCATCGGGCTCAGGTTCCAGGCGATGTTCACACTTGAAGCTCCCCCGGACAAACCGTCGCCCCACAGTGTGGAATAGACGCCGTCCGCAACGCCAGCGAAGCCGCTGAATATCGGAGCGATTAACGAACGTCCGAAACGGAGGTAATCAGCTGCGGTGTGATACCCGGGGTCCTGCCACCAGTTGAATCCGCTCATCACATCCCAATTGCCCAGCAACGGGGTGCCGAACCTCATCCAAATGCGTACGTAATGCCACCCGCACACCGCGAGACACGTTGTGAGAAGGAGACCGAGATTACCCAATGACGCTGCGGCCGGCGCTCGCCTGTGGATGAGCCTCACGAAAATCGCCGCAATTACGACTGGCAGTAAGAGGATTCCGGTCGCCTTGGTCAGCATCGTCGCGCCCAGTGCCAATCCGACCACGATAAATTGTCCAACGCGCGGTGCTTTGTTCTTGAGAAGCCGCAGGCACAGATAAAGCGTCAATGTCGCGAGCGTGGCGGTGAGAACTTCATTCGTCACATAATGTGCGAGATAGAAATGCATCGGTAGAAAAGCCGCTATCAACAGACCGATCAGCGCTGTTCTCGCTGGAAACAGGAGCCGCAAAGTCAAAAACACCAGCACGCTCTGCGCGATGCCGAAAAAAGCGCCGAGCGCGCGGAGAATGACAACCGACGAAGGATCATTGATGGACAGTTTGCAAAATAAAAGAATTACAGCCGCGCTGAAATAGTAGAGCGGCGGCTGATACATCTCCCAGCCGTCGGTCGGCAACGGAAGTGACCAATGTGTCTGGATGTAATCGATGTATTTGAGGTGCTCTTGGGCATCGAAGCCCGCATGGAAAGGCAAGAGGCGCGTGTTATTCCAGAACAACAGCAACCACAGCGCGGAAACAAGAAGGAGAATGGCTCGTTCCAAGCTCGCTGCTGCGAGTCGCCTCGAGCTGACGTGCCAGAGAATGATTCCTCCGCCTGCAACCGCGAGCAGCAGAGTCCACAGCGGCCAAAGTCTCTGTGCCGCCTCAAACGTATCTTCGCCATCAGCAACGGCATTGCCGCGACCGGGCGTTTTCGCCGCCGTGGCGAGCGCAGCATGACGCCATGAGGAGCCTGCAAACGAGACCTCCCAATTTTGATCGGTCGCGACGCTCAGCTGGTCACCACGCAAAGCGAGCCAGAGCGCCGGTGGTCCATTATGATTAAATACGCGCACCTCGGCGACGTTCGTGCCGGCACGCAGCTGCTCCCCAACGTCGATGCTCGCAATCTGCTTCCAATTAGGATTCTGCGGAAGCTGAACTGAAGCGCCGTTAATTTTTACTTCCGCCCGACGCAACGCCCGAACGCTCAAACGCGCGGTTCCAGGCCGGCGAGGAATAGTAAATTCATGCCGGAATGTTGCATCCAATCCGGTATACGAATGCGCATACGCATCAACGGCAGCCGGAAAAACAATCCAATCTGCCCCTCGCTGCCGCGGCAAAAAGCTAATCGCCGGGTCATTACGGGCGATCCATACAAGGAGCGACACCGCCAGACAGCCAAGTGCAAGAACAAGAGCCGTTCGGTGCCACGGTTTCAAGGCTGACATTCGACTCATCTTTAGCATGTTTCTCGGAACGCACAGAGACGGGATCGTCCGCGGCATCTACGAGGTTTGATCGAACATTCTACCTGCCGTACGTGTCTCAGGAGAACCGTATGAAATCGACGCAGGAAATTACACAGGAAGTACGCGAGCTGGGCCAGTGGATTCCGGCGCTCCGTCAACAAATCGCCCATGTCGTCGTGGGCCAGAAATATCTGGTGGACAGGCTTCTGCTCGGGCTGCTTGGCAATGGTCATCTCCTGCTGGAAGGCGTTCCGGGTCTGGCCAAAACGCTCACTGTGAAAACGATGGCCTCATGCATTCAAACGGGATTTCAAAGACTGCAATTTACGCCCGATCTTCTCCCGGCGGATTTAATTGGGACTCTCATCTACAATCCGCGCACCGGCGAATTTACAACGAAACTTGGTCCGATTTTTTCCAACCTGATTCTGGCTGACGAAATTAATCGCGCGCCGGCAAAGGTTCAGAGCGCCTTACTGGAGGCGATGCAGGAACGGCAGGTCACGATCGGCGACACGACCTATCCCCTGCCCGATCCATTCCTGGTTCTCGCGACACAAAATCCGATCGAGCAGGAAGGCACGTACCAACTGCCCGAAGCGCAACTCGATCGTTTCATGTTCAAGTTGAACATTGGTTACCCGCAAAAGACTGAGGAACGAACGATCCTCGACCTGATGGCCACGTCGGCGCCGGATTTGCGAGTGGACGCGGTGGTCGAGCCGAAGCAGATCATCGCCGCGCGTGACGCGGTCAACAGCATTTACATTGATGACCGGGTAAAGGACTACATCGTCGATGTTGTCTGGGCGACACGGGAGCCGGCCACATACAATCTGCGGCTTGAAGGTCTCATTCGGTATGGCGCGTCGCCGCGCGCCACAATCTATCTGGCGCTCGGAGCGCGCGCTCACGCGTTCCTGAACGGGCGCGGCTACGTCACACCCCAGGACGTAAAAAGCATCGGCCCCGACGTGTTGCGGCATCGCATCATCGTCAGTTACGAAGCTGAGGCGGAAGCAGTCACCAGCGAGACAATCATTCAACGAGTTTTCGCGGGATTGCCCGTGCCGTGATGGCTGCTGGTCCCTCGACTCCCCTGCACTCCGCTCGCGATGACGAGCAGGCAAAAACGACGACGGAGATCCTGAAGAAAATCCGCGCACTCGAGATCAAAACACGCGGCCTCGTCGAGACTGCGTTCGCGGGCGATTACCACAGCGTTTTTAAAGGTCGCGGGATGAACTTTGAAGACGTTCGCGAGTATCAGCCCGGCGATGAGATTCGGTCAATTGACTGGAACGTCACCGCGCGAATGGGCACAGCGTTTGTTAAGAAATTCACCGAGGAACGTGAGCTTACCGTGATGCTGGTAGTGGATGTCAGCGCTTCGGGAAATTTCGGCAGCACCACGCAATCAAAACGCGAGCTGGCGGCGGAGGTTGCCTGTTTGCTCGCGTTCAGCGCGATCAGGAACAACGACAAAGTCGGTCTGATTCTCTTCACCGATCGCGTTGAGCTTTTTATTCCACCGAAAAAAGGGCGGTCGCACACGCTGCGAGTTATCCGTGAGATTCTTTTCTTTGAGCCGCGGGGACGCGGCACGGAACCGGCGCTGGCACTTGATTATTTGAACAAAATCGTTACCCGGCGCGCAGTTGTCTTTTTTATTTCGGATTTCCAGGCACCGGATTTTTCACGATCGCTGGCTGTCAGCGGCCGCCGGCATGATTTCGTGGCCATTCACATTAACGACGAGCGAGAAAAAGTGCTGCCGAACATCGGCATCATTACCTTGGAAGACGCCGAGACCGGCGAACAAGTTGAGATCAATACCACAGATCGGAGGACCCGCTCGCTGTTTGCCGATCTTGTGAATGTGCAAGACACAGAGTTATCCCGCACATTTCGGCGCAACAATATCGATACAATCACGCTACAGACCGGGAAGGATTATTTACCGGCACTCCGCTCGTTTTTTCGACAACGCGAACGGCGAATTCGCGTCCGATGAATGGAGTGTTGAAACGATGGCGATCACTGAAGTTTTGAACCGCGAAAAATGAACATGCCGTTTTTGCTCGCCGAAGAATTTCACGACATTGCGCCGCCGGTGGATTATTCGCTGATTCCGCCGTGGCTGGTGTTTGTCGCTGTTTTCGTCGGTCTGTCGATGCTCGGCCTCATCGTCTGGTTGATCGCCCGCAGGCGAAAGCCCGCACCACCGCCGAAACCTCCTCGCGAGATCGCGCTTGAAGAGCTCGAACGAATCAGCGGCGAAATGGAACGCGTGTCGCCATATCAGTTCAGCATTCGGGTGTCCGATATTTTGCGAAAATACGTAACACAGCAATACGGCGTGCCGGCAACGCGACAAACGTCCATCGAATTTTTGGGTGCGGTCGCCCAGGCATCTCCAATCTCACAGGAGGAGACGACATTGCTAGAGGATTTCCTGAACCGTTGCGACCTTATCAAGTTCGCGCGATACGAAGCGACCACATCGGATAGCAAGCTGCTGCTGGACGAAGCGATTCGTTTCGTGAAGGGAGCTCAACTCGCCATGGTTTGATTGAGGCATGTCTCGACTCTCACTCGATATGACAAACGTATTCGACTGGTGGACTGCTAACACCGCGCTGACGTTCGCACATCCGTGGCTACTACTTTTGCTTGTGGCTGTTCCGTTGCTGGCCTGGTTACGCGGCAAAAGTGGACCGGCTGCCGCGCTGACTTATTCATCGACCGCCAGCCTTCGAGCCATCGGTAAAAAAAGCGCTGCACGAGCTGGTAAAATTCTGCAGACGCTGCTGCTGGCTTCACTCGCCATTTTCGTGATTGCACTCGCGCGCCCACAGCTGGGCAAAAGCCTTACGCAAATCGAGGCAAGCGGCATCGACATCATGCTGGTGCTCGATGTGTCCGGCTCAATGTTGACGAAAGATTTCACGATCGGCGGGCAGGAAGCGACCCGCGTCGATGCGATTCGCGAAGTCACACGAAAATTTATTGAGAGCAGGCCGAACGATCGCATCGGCATCATCGCGTTCGCGGGCCGTCCTTATGTCGTTAGTCCGATGACTCTGGATCATGACTGGCTTCTGCAAAATCTCGAGCGCGTCCGCATTGGCCTCGTCGAAGATGGGACGGCAATCGGATCGGCGACTGCAGCCGCAGCCAACCGCTTGAATGACAAACATTCAAAGAGTCGCGTCCTAGTTCTGTTGACCGACGGAGAAAACAATGCCGGTAAAATTCCACCCAACACCGCGGCGGAGGCAGTGAAAGCGTTGAAGATTCACTTTTACGCGATCGGAGCAGGCATCAACGGCGTAGCGCCGGCGCCCATCTTTACGAACAGAGGCCCGCTTACCGATGCGCTTGGCAATATTCTGTATGAAAACCAGCGTGTGGAGTTCAACGAGACCGGTTTGAGAGAGGTTGCGAAAATTGCCGATGGAAAGTTCTTTCGGGCGACCGACACCAAATCGCTCGAACAAATTTATGACGACATAGACAGGCTGGAGAAATCCACCGTCAGTGTGAAAAAGTATCAGCAGTACCGCGATTTGTTTCCGCTTTGTTTGATGGGCGGCTGCGGCTTGTTGGTCGCGCAACTTATCCTGGCGCAAACCGTCTGGAAGAAATTGCCATGAGAACGTTTAAGCATTCACCCTGTCATGTTGAGCGAAGCGAAACATCTCTGATTACAACTTTTGCGCACGGCCAAAAAAATAATCAGAGATTCTTCGCCCGCGACTGCGGGGTCAGAATGACAATGATTTTCACTGCCGATTCAACGCTTCAGTGCTTCAACGTCCTAATGATCGCATGAGTTTTGGCGCACCGGAATGGTTGTGGGGATTACTCGTCATCCCGCTTTTGATCGCGCTATTTGTGCGCGCCGAGAATCGCGGGCTGCGCCGGCTGCAACAATTCGTTTCGGCGCGATTGCTGCCGCAACTTGCAGGAACGGTAAATCGGCCGCGTCGCATCCTGAGGTTTGGCCTGCAGTTGCTTGGGCTTGCCCTCGCGCTGGTGAGCCTTGCTCAACCGCGCTGGGGTTACACGTTTGAGGACGTCAAACGCAAGGGCCTCGATTTGCTGATCGCAGTGGACACATCACGCAGCATGCTTTCGAACGACGTTCAGCCAAACCGGCTTGATCGCGTGAAGCTCGCGGTGCAGGACTTGATTAACGAACTGCAAGGGGACCGCGTTGGACTCATTGCTTTTGCCGGCCGCGCTTTTTTGCAAGCGCCACTTACGATCGACTACGATGCTGTCGTTGAAGCTATCAATGACATGGACACGAAAACGATTCCGGAGGGCGGAACTAATATTTCCAGCGCCATCACTATTGCGACGCAAAGTTTCGGCAAAAGCGCAATGGGAAATCGCGCGCTCGTCATCTTTACCGACGGCGAGGAATTGAGCGGTGAGGCTGCAAAAACCGCAAAAGAAGCCGCTGATGCCGGTGTGCGCATTTTCACCGTCGGCGTGGGAACGCCTCAGGGGTCATTGATTCCCGTAACTGGCGATAATGGCGAAACAACTTTTGTGAAGGACTCAGGCGGCCAAGTCGTGAAATCTAAGCTGGATGACAAACGTTTGCGTGAAATCGCTGAGGCCACGGGTGGATTTTATCTTCACTTGGAAAACGGGCCGCGCACGATGCAGCAGTTGCAAAGTGAAGGACTGGCAAAAATGCAGGCCGCTGAAATGGATGTCCGTTTGTCGCGTCGGTCCATTGAACGCTACGAGTGGCCGCTTGGCGCGGCATTGATTGCTTTGGCTTTCTCCATCTTGATCCCGGAGCGGAAGCGCCTACGCGAGAAACGCTATGTTCCCGCGCCGGCCGGCAATCTTCCGCGTCATGCTACAGCCAGCCCCGCACGGGCCGTTGGTGCGACCACCGCTCTTTTAATGATCCTCAGCACAGTTGCGTTTGGGGCAGCGCCGGGAATCGACGCATATCGCCAGGGAAAATTCGAAGATGCGTACGGCCAGTTTCAACAGACGTTGAAATCGCACCCTGAATCGCCGGCCGAGGACAAGCTCCAATTCGATTCCGGAACGGCCGCTTACAAGCTGAAAGACTACAACAAAGCGCTGGAGTCTTTCAGCCAGGCATTGCTTACCCGCGATACTGGCTTGCAGAGCAGGGGTCATTACAACCTCGGCAACACGCTTTACCAACACGGCGAAGGCGAGAAAAGCGATGACAAGAAGCTAACTGATTGGACAAACGCCCTCGATCACTACGAGCAAACACTCAAGCTCGATCCGCAAAACAAAGAGGCGAAAGACAACTACGAATACGTCAAACGAAAGATCGAGGAGTTAAAAAACAAACAGTCACAGCAACAGCAGCCTTCTCCTTCGCCGTCTCCGCCGCCAAAGAAACAGAACCAGAAAAACAAACAAGATCAGCAACAACAGGAAAACCAGGACCAGCAACAGAAACAATCGCAGCAGAATCAACAGCAGCAGCAGGATCAGCAACAGCAGCAACAAAAGCAGCAACAACAACAGCAGCAGGGTCAGGGCCAGCAAGAGAAAAACGAGCAGCAGAAGTCACAAGACCAACAATCGCAAAGCGGATCGAACCGCGATCAACAGCAACAAAAAGAGAAGGAAAAAGATCAATCACAGGCGAAGAACGAGTCGCAAAAGAAACAACAGTCCAAGGCCGGCGAGACCCCCTCCCCGTCACCAGGCGCCCAACAGCAACAGCCCAATCAGCCTTCGCCGTCACCCGGAGATGGACAGGCTGAACAATCTCCCAGTCCCGGCGAAGGCGAAAATGAGAGCCCCTCGCCTTCGCCTGGAGAAGGCGAAGATAAAAACGCGTCTCCTACTCCGTCCGAGCAAAAAAAATTCGCCGGCGAAGTGAAAGGCGCTCCTGGGGAGGAGAAACCGCAAAAGGCCGGTGACAAGAATGCAGAGATTGCGGCGGAGGCCGAAGCGGAGAAAACAGGCCAGATGAGCGAACGCCAGGCGCTGGCGCTGCTTGAATCCATGAAAGATGAAGAGGCACGGGTCCAACTTGATGAACGCAAGGTCAGGCGCCGTGTCTATAACGACTGGTGACGCACACGAGTTAATGGTTGAGAGTTAACGGGTGATGGAGATGTCGATGCGCTGTCGGATCTTACTTGTCGCGTCTGCTGCACTGGCGTTTGGCCAGCTCGCGCGTGCCGATTCCCCCAGCGTCACGGCCGTGCTCAGCAATTCAGAGACCGCGGTGGGTGACACAGTTGAACTGCAAATCAAGGTGACCGGACCGGGAGATGCACGGCCGCCGGAAGAGATCTCCGTCGATGGTTTGGAGATTCACGCCACCGGACAGTCACGACAATTTGAAATCCACAACTTCGCAACAAATTCCAGCGTTACCTACAGTTATACGATCCTGCCGCTGCGGGCCGGCCGGTTCGTCATTCCGCCGCAAACAGTTCGCGCGGGCAGCAAAGTGCTGCGGACACCGGAATTGACACTGAACGTCGCCGACACATCGGGCCAGCAATCTGGCGCGAGAGCTGGCAGCCGTGGTGCGCAAAGCCAGTCCGCAAATACAGGTGAGCTGGCTTTCGCTGAATTGATTGTGCCAAAAAAGACGGCCTATGTTGGCGAAGTCATTCCGGCACAAGTTCGTGTTGGCTATGATCCACGCACTTACCCGAGGCCGCTGGGCGATCCTGAGATCAATGGGCAAGGATTTACGGCGCAAAAATTGCAGCAGCCCGAACAACATCAGGAGACAATTGGCGGACGCTCTTACGTCATCGTGTCGTACAAGACCGCCATCTCCGCGGCGCGCGCCGGCAAACTCGAGCTCGGGCCGGTAAAGGCCAAGGCACAAATCGTAGTCCCCCGAGCGCGATCCGCGCCGCGATCGCGTCAGCGCTCACCGTTCGACCTCTTCGACTTAAACGATCCGTTCTCCGATCCGTTCTTCAGTAATCCATTCGCGCAAATGGGCGAACGGCGCGAAATCGAGATCAAAAGCGACCCGATCGCGCTCGATGTAAAGCCTTTGCCTCCAAACGCTCCCCAGAGTTTTTCAGGCGCAATTGGTAATTTCACGATGACCACAGATGCGAAGCCGAAGAGCGTGCCAGTCGGCGATCCGATCACCGTCACGACGGCCATTTCGGGTCGCGGCAATTTCGATCGCGTGAATGCACCGGCGATTGAAGACGAGCGCGGCTGGCACAAATATCCGCCCTCTTCCAAGTTCAAGCAGGATGACGAGGTCGGAATCAGCGGGACGAAAACCTTCGAAACAGTGCTTTCGCCTAACGAGAACAAGCAGACTTTGCCAGTGCTCGCGTTTTCTTATTTCGATCCGACGAAGGAGCACTATGTCACTTTGCGCAGCGAGCCGATCGCGATCACTGTGCAAGGCGGAGCGCCTTCAGCGAATATAGCCGCAGCCCAGCCGGCGTCGTCGCCACCGGCTACAGCGCGTCAGGCGAGTTCGCCACCCGCAGCTGCGGCTAAGCCTCAGGATATTTTGTACCAGCTGACCGAGCGGACAGGCAGGATCGAATCATTTACTCCGCTGTACACGCGTCCGGTTTTTTGGATGGCACAGCTGCCTGCGTTTCTGGCGCTCATTGGATTTGTCGGTTGGAAGATTCGGGAGAGGAGGATTGATGATCGCGACGCGCGTCGGGTCGCGGCTCTGCGGCATGAAGCGGCCGAATTGCTGCACAAATTGCGCCGCGATGCGTCATCCCCGCGAGAATATTACGCTGAGGCGTCGAGAATCGTTCGGTTGAAGACAGCGCTGGCATCTTCCAGCCGGCGCGTGGATCCAAACAATGTGGACGCGGAAACCGCTGCGGAGACTTTCAAGCTCAATAACGATTCGCGCGACCAACTGCGTCGCTTGTTCGAGCAAAGTGATGAGTGGCAATACAGCGGAGCACACAACGGGCCGGCTAATGTGTCTCCGGAAAACCGCCGCGAAGTGCTGGAGTTGATCGAGAATTTACGATGAAGATACGAATTCATTATAGCCGTCGCCCTGTTGCCGACGCGGCGCGACCGTGTTTTCGAAAACCAGTGTCGCGCGTCGCACAGCGAAGCGTCTACAGATTGATTGTCTGCGTGTTGGTAGTTTCACCCGCGTTTGCCCGAGCGGATGCCGACTTTGCAAAAGCGAACCAGGCGTACGCACAAGGGCAGTTCAAGGAAGCCATCTCCGGCTATGAGTCGCTAATTCGGGCAGGCCAATCGAGCGCGAATGTTTTCTACGATCTTGGCAACGCTTATTTCCGCACGGGCGATTTCGGGCGCGCCATTCTTAGCTACGAACGTGCGCTTGCATTGGAGCGGCATCATCCGGAGGCCACGGCCAACTTGCAGATCGCGCGGGACGAAGCGCACGCGCTTGAGATTCAACCAAGCTGGACGGAGCGGTATCTGCAATTTGCGAGTGTCAATCAATACAGCATCGCCGCAGCGATAGCATTTTGGCTCGGAGTTTTTGCAGTTGTTGGCATGGTCTTCGCGCGGCGCCGGTCATCTACGCGAATGCTTTTGTTAGTCTGTTGTTTGCTGGTGTTGGCCGTTGCGTTGTGCGCGATTTACACATTGGAGCGCGGCAGCAAAGGCGCCGCGCTGGCGATCGTCACCGCCAAAGATGTGCAAGCGCGGCTCGCCACCGCGGACACGGCCAATAGCGTGCTGGCCCTGCCGGCCGGCAGTGAGGTAAAAATCCTGAGCACGCGCGGCGATTGGATCTACGCAGCGTTGCCGAACAATCTGCGCGGCTGGATTCCAGCCAAGAACGCACAGCGAGTGGGGCTGTAGTCGAGGCAATAGCAGTGAATCTCGCGCAAGCGTCTGACACAGACGCCCTGCAATCCCGGTCCCAGGTGGTGTTTGCGGCGTTCGCAAATTGCCCGTACAGAAATCGTATGAATCCGGCGATGGAAATCGCTACTGATGAGAAGGCGCTCCAGATCAACCTCGATTCAGCGAAATATGGGACTTTTGCTGAAATTGGCGCTGGCCAGGAAGTAGCACGCAGATTTTTTCGCGTAGGCGGTGCAGCCGGCACGATCGCCAAAACGATGTCGGCCTACGACATGACCTTCAGCGACGCCATATACGGTCGCGCGGGGCGATACGTCAGTCGCGCCCGTCTGCAAACAATGCTCGACCATGAGTACGATCTGTTGGTGGAGCGGCTCGATTCGAAGTTCGGAACGGAAAAAACCTTTTTCGTGTTTGCGGACACAGTCGCCGCGCGAAGCTTCAAACAGCGCAGCGAATCGCATGGTTGGCTGGGCGTACGGTTTCAATCTGAGCCGCGCAGTCAATCCAGCGAGATCATCATCCACGTTCGATTGCTCGACCAGACTAACCTCGAACAACAAGAAGCGCTTGGTGTCATTGGAGTAAATCTGGTTTTCGGCGCGTTCTATCATCGCCACCCAGAGAATCTGATTTCATCGCTTCAGGAAAATCTAACTCCGGGACGAATCGAAGTGGACATGATCAAATTTTCGGGACCGCTCTTTCAAAGCGTCGACAATCGTCTGATGAGCTTGCAGTTGGTCAGCCAGGGTCTGACCAATGCCGTGATGTTCACGGCGGATGGTGAGACGGTTCAACCTGCCGAAGTCTTTTACAAAAAGGCGCTCCTGGTTGAGCGCGGGAGTTTCCGTCCGGTCACCTACGCCACGAACGATATGCTCGATGGAGCTTGCCGCGCCTTTCTGCAGCAATCGAATTGCTCGAAGGACAATCTCGTGGTGCTGATGGAGATGACGCTCGAAAATCTACTCGCCGGTGGCGAGCTTAATCATGCCGATTTTCTTGCTCGGGTCGACATTCTCGGCGCGCTCGGACGAACGGTCTTAATCTCGAAGTTCGCCGAATACTATCGGCTGGCGGGGTACCTTTTTCGTTATACAAACAGGCCGATCGGTCTGGTCATGGGCGTGCCGAGCTTGATCGAAATCTTCAACGAAAAATATTACTCAAAACTGGAAGGCGGAATTTTGGAAGCGCTCGGCAGAATGTTTAAGGGAGCACTGAAGCTTTACGTTTATCCAATGCTTGACGAGAAGAGCGGCAAGATTATTAACGCAACGCAAATCAAAGTAGCGAAGAATCTGCGTTCGCTGTTTCAACATTTAATCGATAACGAATGCATACAGGAGATTACCGACTATCAACCTGTATATTTGCGAATTCATCCACCTGACGTGCTCGCCAAATTGCAGTCTGGCGACAGCAACTGGGAGCGAATGGTCCCACCCGAAGTCGTGCACATAATTAAGCAGCGCGAATTTTTCGGCTACCGCAGACCAATTGCGGCATAAGAGGCTGTTCGCCAAAGAACGCCCGTTTACGAATTTCACGTTATGCTCTCGGCGGTGCTCAAAAACACTGGTGGTGCTGTAGTGTGCGCCGTCCTCAGCGCATTCTCATCGAGGATGGCAGCATACCAGGCAGTCTCCGCTGAGGACAGCGGACGCTACAGCAACAGCTCTCAATTTAAATGAAAGTAGCAGTCGCACAGATTTCCTGTTCGCTCGGCGATCCTAAAGCGAACGTTCTGAAGGTTCGCGATTTTTCTCAACAAGCTAAAGAGCTGGGCGCGGAGTTGATCGTGTTTCCGGAGATGACTGACACCGGCTACTCAATGCCCGTCATCCAAAAATATGCTGCATCCTGGACGAGTGGATTTGTTCCCGAAGTTCAACAAATCGCTAAAGATCTTTCGATCGCGATCGTCAGCGGCGTTTCCGAACGAGACAGTTCATGCATCTACAACACGCAGGTTCTTGTCATTGCGTCGGGTAATATCGCTGCGAAATATCGCAAGGCTCATCTGTACGCAGTCGCGCCCGTGGAAGAACAGACGTGCTTTGCTCCTGGCAATGCCTTTGAAAGCATCACGTTCGGGGACGTACGTCTTGGTTTCAGCATCTGTTACGACCTTCGGTTTCCGGAGATGTATCGAAAGTTAATCACACAGCACAATGTTGAGGCCTTTGTTATTTCTTCTGCCTGGCCGTTCCCGCGCGTCGAGCATTTCCGGACACTCGTGATGGCACGCGCAATCGAGAACCAGAGTTACGTTGTTGCATCTAATCGCGTCGGCAAAGACGACGACTTATGGTTTTGTGGCAGCTCCGCCATCATCGATCCCCGCGGAGTTGTGATTGCAGCCGCATCTGCCGATCGCGAAGAACTCATTCACGCCGACATATCCGAAGAGCTTGTACTCTCAGTGCGAAAACGGGTAGAGTCCTTGGCTCATCGCCGCCAGGATTTGTACGTCTAAAGTAGCGTGAGCCTCTTGGCTTGCGCGCGGCGGGCGAAGCAAGAAGAACGCAGCCGCCTCTTTTTCTGTCGGACACGAAACCAGCCTACAACTCTGCGAGTTGCGTCGCTGTAATTGGCACGAATTTGCTCTCGTGCAAAACGACGCGCTTGGTTCCGCGAATCAGCTGCCACCATTGTCGAGCGGAACCAAGCACGATCGCGAGGACGAGCACCAGAAAGAAAACGGCGACGAATGCATCGAATTGCCACACGCCTGCCTGTCGTACCAACTCGGGAGCGTTAGCTGAATCGGTGACGGTCGACGCCTGCTGCAACAGTGAGCGGGCGCCGCTTAGAAACCCAAGGCGTGGATCTGACGAAAAAACTTTGAGGTAGCCCGCCGAGAAAGTGACTGCGCACATAAAGCAAAGCGGCACCAACGTCACGAACAGATATTTCGCTTTGTGCATCTTGATCAGGAGCGTTGTGCCGAGGCAAAGCGCAACCACCGACAGCAATTGATTGGCGAGTCCGAATAGCGGCCAAAGGGAGTTGATGCCGCCAAGAGGATCGATGACGCCCTCATACAAAAACCAGCCCCACGCCGCGACCAGCAACGCACTGCAGAAAAAGTTCGCGCTCCATGAACGTGTATTCGCAAGAGGCCGCCAGAGATGACCAAGCACATCCTGAAGTAAAAAGCGTCCCACGCGTGTTCCGGCGTCAATCGTCGTCAAAATAAACAGCGCTTCGAACATGATCGCGAAGTGATACCACAACGCGAGCGCAGCTGGCTTCGCGGAGATTCGGGCAAACATGTGTGCCATGCCCACCGCGAAGGTTGGCGCGCCTCCGGCGCGGTTGAACATGGTCGATTCCCCAAGGTCGGTGGCGAGCTTTTGCATTTGTGGCTCGTTGACCGGAAATCCAGCAGCGGAAACTTTTGCTACTACTTCGGTCGGCGTGCCTTTCGCGTTAATTGCGAAGTACTCGCCTGGTTGCAATACGCAGGCAGCGATCATCGCCATCAGCGCCACCATCATTTCGGTCACCATTGCGCCGTATCCGATGCTGCGTATTCGCGATTCGCGTCTAATCATTTTAGGCGTGGTGCCTGACGCAATCAGTGAGTGAAACCCTGAAACTGCGCCGCAGGCGATCGTGATACAAACAAATGGAAACACAGGTCCCGCAAAAACGAGACCACTGCCGTCGATAAATTTTGTGATTCCGGGCATTTGCAGCGTGGGATTAATTAGCACGACTGCAACCGCCAGCATTGCGACGGTGCCGAGTTTCAAAAAGGTGCTGAGATAATCACGGGGCGTGAGCAACATCCACACCGGCAGCACCGACGCGGCCAGCCCGTAGATCATGATTGCCCAAGCCAGCCATTGCTGATCATGCCGGAACCAAGCTTCAATCGCAGGAAAATGTCCGAGAAATTGTCCGCCCCAGACTCCAAATGCAAGGCCGAGCAATCCAAAAATTGTGACGGCTACGACGCTCACTTTGCCCGTGCGCAAGGCAATTCCCATGATCAACGCCAGCGGAATCGTGACGGCGATGGTGAAAACGCCCCAGGGACTATGGGCAAGGGCTTGAACGACCACGAGCGCTAGAACGGCCAGCAGGATAATCATTATCGCCAGCACGCTTACGAGAGCGAGCACACCAACACCGCGCCCGATTTCCTCTTTTACCATTTGGCCGAGCGTTTTGCCGCCGCGCCGGATCGAAGCAAACAAAACGATCATGTCGTGCACGCCACCGCCCAGAGTGGCGCCGATCAGGATCCAGAGAGTGCCGGGCAAAAAACCAAACTGCGCCGCGAGCACCGGCCCGACGAGCGGCCCTGGCCCCGCAATCGCCGCAAAATGATGGCCGAACACCATCCAGCGATTCGTCGGCACATAATCTTTATCGTCATTATGAAGGACTGCCGGTGTCGCACGCTCTTCATTAAGCACGAGGACCCTTGTCGCCAGCCATTTGCTATAAAAGCGGTAGCTAATCGATAACGCGCAAAATCCTGCGATCACGATCCACAGCGCGCTGACATGCTCGCCGCGCGATAACGCAAGTAGGGCGATCGCCCACGTTCCCAACGCGGCCACGGAAAACCAGAGCAGCTTTTTCCACATGCTCATCTCGTTCAGAGTTTAATTGAAAATGCGGCGCTTCGCTACAAGGTGTGCTCGTGCGATTTCGCCATAAAATGCGCAAACTCGTGGACGGACGTAGCCTGGCCAGCGCGAGAAAACATACCCTTCGCTTGCTGCGCCCGAGCCGCTTTCCGCTCGAGACGAAACGTGTTATCGAAACGATTGATCCTGTTCGATTCACGCAAATTCGTGAACGGTACGCGGTCGCAGATCCCGGCGCAGACTGGCCAAAATATCTCGATCTTGAACGGTGGATCGGGATCAATATTCGCCGGATTCACGAGCTGGAACTGGATTTGTCGCGCCCAAAGAGCATTCTCGATCTGGGCTGCGGCGCTGGATATTTTCTCTACATCGCGCAACTGCTCGGCCATAGCGGACTCGGTCTGGACATGGATCGACTGTCGATGTTTCGCGACGTCACACGGCTGCTTGGCGTCCGGCGAGTAGTCCAACGGATCAGGCCCTTTCACCCGCTGCCCGATTTCGGACAAAAATTCGATCTCATCACGGCGTTCATGATTTGCTTCAACAATCACAAAATGCCTGATCTTTGGAAGGTACCTGAATGGGAATTCTTCCTCGATGACTTGGCGCGTCATCTAACACCGCGTGGCCGCGTCTGGCTTGAATTGAACCAGGAATACGACGGAACGTTCTACACTGCGGAGCTAAAGGAGTTTTTCGAAAGCCGCGGCGCAAAAATCGAAGAACAGAAAGTAATCTTCACGTCAGGGCTTCGTGCGCCTGCTTCAACTTTGCAAGCTCGGCGGTAAGAGCGCTGAGCCGTTGGCGATGCTGTTCGACGACCGCGGCCGGCGCGCGGTCGACGAATGAGCTATTCTTCAGTTTTGCTTCCACGATGCGCAATTCGCCCTCGACTTTCACAATTTCCCTGTCCAGCCGCTCGCGTTCCCGTTCGCGGTCAACAACTGCAACCGGCAAGAACATTTCGCCTAAAGGAGTGATTGCGACAGGCGTGCCGGGCGATGGCTGATAACCTCGATCGACGACGAGTTCTTCGGCAGTCAACAACCGTGCAACGGTCGGAATTTCGGCAGAAATTGTATTATCATTGGTGCGTAAAATAAAACGCATCTTCTTGTTTGAAGGCAGCTTCGATTCTGACCGCAGATTACGTCCGGCCTGTACCGTGTCGTAAATCGCGCCCGCGAGTTTGCAGTTGCCCGGAATATCGTTGACCCCGTCCAGCGCGAGTTTTTCCGGCGGTGTCGCAAATTGAATTGAATCCTTCCCAAAGGTCATCAACGACCACAGTTCTTCAGTCAGGTGCGGCATAAATGGGTGGAGCAACCGCAATGTTGCGGAAAGCACCAAATCCATCACTGCGAGCGCGGTTTTCTTTCTCGATTCGTCGGTGCCGAAGATTTCAGTTTTGGCAGCCTCGACAAACCAGTCGCAATAGTCGCTCCAAACAAATTCATATAGTCGTTGCGCGACCGCGTTGAACTGATAGTCGCGATATGCCGCCTCGATTTGGTCAATGGTCTCATTCAAGCGCGCAAGCACTTGCACCGCGTAAATCGATAGCGCGTGCTCGTCGATAGCCGGCGCGGGTTCGCTCGGGCCATGCATCTGGCGAAATCGCGCCACATTCCAAAGCTTTGTCGCGAAGTTGCGCCCTTCCTCGATTTGCTTTTCATCGAAGCGAATGTCCTGGCCGGTCGGTGCGATTCGCATCAGCCCGAACCGCAGACCGTCCGCGCCATATTTATCGATTAGATCGAGCGGATCCGGAGAATTCCCCAGCGACTTCGACATCTTTCGGCCGAGCTTGTCGCGGATAATGCTGGTGAAGAAGACGTGGTGGAATGGAATGTTATCTTCGATCTTCTCTGTTTTTCCTGGGTCAAACTCGAGGGCGGCGATGATCATTCGCGCGACCCAAAAGAAAATGATGTCCGGCCCGGTCACGAGAACGCTCGTCGGATAAAACTTCTTCCGCGTCTCGTCATCCATCGTTTCGTAAGCCCACAGCCAGGATGAAAACCAGGTGTCCAGCGTGTCTTGATCCTGGATCCAGTTCTCAGGGTCAGACGGAGGCTCAATGCCGACGTAAATGTCCGCGCCGCGTTGCGACTTAGAGTTTCCCATTTGGGATTTGCGGTACCACGCCGGTACCCGATGTCCCCACCACACCTGGCGGCTGATGCACCAGTCGCGGATGTTCTCCAGCCATTGTGCGTAAACTTTTTCCCAGTGCGCGGGAAAGAAGCGGATCAGATGATCGCGTACCAGAGCCAGGGCTTCTTCGGTTTTCGGATAGCGCAGAAACCACTGTTCGCTGATTCGCGGTTCAATCGGCACATCGCTGCGATCGCTGAATCCAACATTATTTTCATACGGCTCAGTCTTCGCGAGCGCTCCCCTCCCCTGTAATAACTCTGCTGCCTTCTCTCGCGCCTTGAAGCGGTCCAATAAGTCCAGCTGCGGCTCTGCAGGACAGTTGATCCGCCCGTCAGCATCCAGAACATCGATGACCGGCAGGTTGTGACGTTCGCCGATCTCGAAGTCCACCGCGTCGTGCGCAGGGGTAACCTTCAAGATGCCGGTGCCGAATTCGGGATCAATCGCTTCATCCGCGACGATTGGAATTTTTTCGCGCGCGAGCGGACGCCACGCGTGTTTGCCTAACAGATCGAGGTAGCGTTTGTCGCCCGGATGAAAAGCCATCGCGGTATCGGCCATGATTGTTTCCGGGCGGGTCGTAGCAACCTCAAGAAAACGTTCGGGCTCTTCGACGATCTCGTAACGAACGAAGTAAAGTTTTCCTATCTGCGGCTTCGACACCACTTCTTCATCCGAGATTGCACTTAGTGCGACTGGGTCCCAATTGACCATCCGTCGCCCGCGATAGATCAGCCGCTGATTGTAAAGGTCGACAAAAGCCTTTCGCACCGCCGCTGCATAAGCATCGTCAAGCGTGTAGCGTTGCCGTGACCAATCGCATGAGCAGCCGAGACGCTTGAGTTGCTCGATGATGATGCCGCCGTGTTTGTCCTGCCATTCCAACACGCGCCGCAGAAATTCTTCGCGACCGAGATCATGGCGCGTTTTGTTTTCAGTCCGCCGCAAATGTTTCTCGACCGCGGTCTGCGTTCCGATCCCGGCGTGATCCATCCCCGGCAGCCAAAGCACTTCAAAGCCTTGCATGCGCGCGCGGCGGCAGAGAATGTCCTGAATCGTGTCACCCAAGACGTGCCCGAGGGTGAGCACGCCAGTGACATTTGGCGGCGGCATCACGATCGAGAACGCCGGTTTTGACGATTTGGTATCGGCGATAAAATCGCGGTTCTCCATCCAGCGCTGATACCACTTTGGTTCAACGGAAGTTGGATCATATCTCTTCGGAAGTTCGGCCATCGCGATCAATCATCCGGAAGTGCGGAGCGTTTGCAAATTGCCAACAAACATTGCGCGTCAGCTCCGCCTCTCCCTTGGTGAAGGGAGAGGATTGAGGTGAGGGATCATTCGCGGCCGGCAGACACCCCTTTGGAAGGAGGAGCCGACCCAGTTGCACCATTTTTCAACTGCGGTGACGTTCCCGCTGCATGAGCAACCCGCGACCGATTGGCGTCTTTGATTCCGGCATCGGCGGACTCACCGTTGTGAAGGCGCTTCGTGATCTGCTGCCGAACGAAGACATCGTCTACTTGGGCGACACGGCTCGTGTTCCCTACGGGCCGAAGAGCGCTGAAACCGTGCAGCGCTACGGGTTGGAGCTGGCGCAAATGCTGATGGAGAGAAACGCGAAGGCGCTGGTGGTCGCGTGTAACACGGTTTCATCAGTCGCATTGTCACTATTAGCGAGAAAATGTTCCGTGCCGGTCATGGGAGTGATCGAGCCCGGAGCGCGAGCTGCACTGCAGGCGAGCCGCAACCGGCATATCGGCGTGATCGGCACACGCGCGACAATCCGCAGCGGCGCGTACGAGAAAGCCTTACGCGCCACCGACAACAGTGTGCGCGTGAACAGTCGCGCCTGTCCTTTACTCGTCCCCTTCATCGAAGAAGGATTACTCGACGACGAAATAACGGATCGAGTGATTGGGCGCTATCTCGAGCCACTGGTTTGCGATGGAATTGATACACTGGTGCTTGGGTGCACCCATTATCCCCTGCTTACCGGCGCGATTGCGCGTGTGCTTGGACACCAGATCACGCTCGTCGACTCCGCATACAATTGCGCGAGCGCAGTCCACGAAATGCTGGATCGTCAGTCACTGCGCGCGCTGTCATCGAATCGTGGTGAGTTGCACGTCGCGCTTACCGACACCGCGGATAATTTTCTCAACGTCGCGCGTGACGCGCTGCAGTTGAGTTTCGGCGAGATCGAACTGCAATCTTTGCCCTAGATTTTGACAGAGCTTTGGCCACGAGATCGTAGGAGTGGTCGATCATTTTGCGTAGCTCCGCTTCAGGCACACCGCCGTCAATCTCGACAGTGTTCCAGTGTTTCTTGTTCATGTGATAACCAGGCCTGACTTCCGCGTACCGATCGCGCATGTCGAGCGCTAGATCTGGATCGCATTTCAGGTTCACAGTCGCAGGCACTTCATCAAGCGCAGCGATCGCGAAAATTTTGCCGCCAACTTTGAACACGAGAACATCGGACCCGAATGGCGTGCCTTCGGTTGCGCGAGGTTTGTTCAGGCAATATTCGCGGACCTGCTCGAGATCCATCAGGCAACTCGTTCCCGCAGGATCGCCGGCAAATCTTGAATGGCAACGCGTTCCTGCTTCATCGAATC
>DATBDJ010000020.1:0-16810 GCA_036269995.1 Candidatus Udaeobacter sp. | reverse complement strand
TGTCCAACATGCGCGCAGCGAACTTTTGCGATTTCGCTGCGTCGCCGATCATGATTGGCACGATCGGATGCACTCCGGGTTTAATTGTGAGGCCGCGTTCGGTCACAGCAGCGCGAAAATATTTTGTGTTTTCTTCGAGTTTGTCGCGCAGTTCGGTCGATGCGCTGAGCAATTCGAGCGCCTTCAAGGAAGCGGCGACGACTGGCGGCGCGATTGTGTTGGAAAACAAATATGGTCGCGAACGTTGCCGCAGAAGATCGACAATCTCTTTGCGACCACTGGTGAAACCGCCGCTCGCGCCACCGAGCGCTTTCCCCAGCGTACCAGTGATAATGTCGATTCTACCCATGACGCCGCGATATTCGTGTGTGCCGCGACCGGTCTTGCCCATAAAACCCGTGGCATGCGCGTCGTCGATCATCGTGAGCGCGTCATATTTTTCGGCCAAATCGCAAATCGCGTCGAGGTTCGCAATCGTTCCGTCCATTGAGAAGCAACCATCCGTGGCGACCAAGCGGAAACGCGCGTCTTTCGCTGCGCGCAATTGCGCTTCGAGATCTGCCATGTCGTTGTGCTTGTAACGAAACCGCTGCGCTTTGCAGAGGCGAATACCGTCGATGATGCTGGCGTGATTTAGCTCGTCACTGATTATCGCATCTTTGTCGCCGAGCAGCGTTTCGAACAATCCGCCGTTGGCATCGAAGCATGATGGATAAAGGATCGTGTCCTCTGTCCCGAGGAATTTCGTGAGCGCAGCCTCGAGCTCCTTGTGAATGTCCTGCGTCCCGCAAATGAACCGCACGCTCGCCATTCCAAACCCGTGCGTATCTAGCGCTTCTTTTGCGGCAGCAATGAGCGCGGCATGATCGGCCAGCCCGAGATAATTGTTCGCGCACATGTTCAGCACGCGTTTGCCGCCGGTGATCTCAATATGAGCCTCCTGCGGACTGGTGATTACCCGTTCGATTTTGAAAAGACCTTGCGATTCAATTTCTTCCAGAGTTTGAGAAAGCTGTTTTTCGAATTCAGCGACCATAGCCACGGAAGCTACAAATCATCTCACGCAAAGTCCACGACGGCCACAAAGACCAACTGAGTCGATGGCGGAACTTATCCGTTGCCTTCTTTTGCGTTCCTGGTGTGAGACAAGCGGGTGAAAATCGAGACTTGCCAAATTGTGAATAACTGTTAATAACTCTGCTGGCGATCCACCTTGACCTACGCCCAGCGACGTAACCTCGCTCTAGCCGTTCTCGCGGCGTTCATCGCACTTATTCTCCTCAGCGGCTGTGGCAGCACGCACCACGCTCTGCCCGCATACGAGCCGCCGCTGGCGAAAACGGATTTCCAACACGTGCGTACCACAGCGTACACGCACACCGAATCTGACCATCGCGAGTACGGCAATCGCAACGCGCTCGGCGGAGAACTCCATGCGGCCGGTCCGCCAATTCATCGAGCGGAAGCAGGCGGGCGTGTGACGCTGGCCTATGAAGTACCACGCGCTGTGCCCGTCGAGTGGAGTGATTCATATTCGGCACCTGTTCAACCGTTCTCGATGGAAGAGACGTCCCGCACTCGGCGGACCACGCGCATGACAGCTCGAGCGAATATACCCTCGCCAAGCATGCAGCACCCGATCGCGGTTTCGACGCCTTCACAGATCGGCAGTGCCGCGGCGGATTGGTCACGGTGGCCGGCAGGCACAGTGTTCCGACTCCTATCAACAGGGCAGAATTATTGCGTGGAAGATTACGGCTGGGCGCTTGCGGGACGTAACACCATCGATCTTTACATGCCTAATCAGCGCGCGATGAATGACTGGGGAGTCCGGCAGGAAGCCATCCAGGTCGTAAAATGGGGCGATCCGCAGCAGAGCTTGCAATTTCTCCGGCGGCATCAGGATTACAGACACATCAAGCGAATGGTGCTCGAGCTCGAAGGCCACGGAAAAGAAGCGGCGAAGCTGCGATAGAGTTACATCGGCGCCGCCTTCGCTATTTCGCGACCCAGCAACATTCCGCGAAAGGCAAATTCGTTCTCCCGTAGCGCCGTGGCATAATTCAGAAAGCCGCTTTGCTCAAACGAGCCGCCGTGCATCGGATGAACCCATGCAAGATTCATCTTCTCGATTCGATCGACTACCTGACGAACCGGCAATTCGTGCGCGAAAATCCCCGCGCCGCGATAAAGGTCGAGCATCGGCATTGACAAATTCTCCGTGACAATTGGTGGTTGGTCAGCGGGCTGAATGAACAGATCCGACGGAAACAAACTGCGCGACGTTTCATCGACGACCATCATCGAATCCCAATGGTGCACGTGAGGCGTCTCCAGGAAGCGCAACTTGTGCTTTCCCAAATCGAGTGTTTCGCCATCGCGAAAACCGCGCGCGCGGTCACCCAGGCCAAAGCCGATTGCATTAAGTTGAATCGATAAGATCGATCCGACCAACTCAGATTCGGGCGCTTCTGTCATAAATTGATCCATCCCGCCGTTCTCGTCGCCTTCCCAATGCAATAGAATCACGTAAGCCAGCTTTGCGGGATCAAGCACTTCGCGGATGGCATTCTGAATCGGGCCATGCAAGTCGCGCATGCCCGTGTGAAGCAGCGCCGGCCGCTCATCAGCGATCAGAAATTGATTGAATGTGATCCCGTACTGCGGCTGCCAGGTGGAAATTCTGTACGTATCTTCAACGATCTCATCAATGCGTGTGCCCATTCACTTAATTTTCTCGCACAACAATCGGCGCAAGCGGAAATTTCGCGCTGTCTCGATTCCCTGGCCGAAATTCTCGGAAATGTGCCAGAGATCTTTCGATCTCGTCAGGATGAGAGTTCACTCCAGTCGAGCACGATTTTGCCGGAGTTACCTGATTTCATTAGCTCGATCGCTTCCTTGAATTGTGTGTAAGGAAAGTGATGCGTGATGACGGGTGAGATATCGAGACCGGACTGGATCATCGCGGTCATTTTATACCAGGTCTCGTACATCTTCCGGCCGTAGATTCCTTTGATCGTGAGCGCGCTGAACACGACCGTGTTCCAATCGACGGCAGCGCTGCCGGGCATAATGCCGAGGAGCGCGATTTTGCCGCCGTGAAACATGTTCGGCAGAATGTCTGAGAACGCTTTCGGATTGCCGGACATTTCCAGTGCAATATCGAAGCCTTCTTTCATGCCGAGCTTCTGCATCGCATCTTTCACCTTCTCGCTCCGTACATCCAGTGCGAGGTCCGCGCCCATTTTGCACGCGAGATCGAGGCGATAGGGATTCACGTCCGTGATCAGGACGTGACGCGCTCCTGCTCTTTTACAAATCGGAATGGCCATGCAACCGATTGGCCCGGCGCCGGTGATGATTACATCTTCGCCGACCAGATCAAATGAGAGCGCGGTGTGCACCGCGTTGCCGAGCGGATCGAAACAGGAAAGCACATCCAGCGGAATTGATGGGTCGGCGTGCCAGCAGTTGTCCTGCGGGATCGCAACGAATTGCGCCCATGCGCCGGGACGGTTCACGCCGACGCCCTGCGTGTTTGGGCAAAGATGCCGCCGGCCGGCCAAACAGTTTCGGCAGTGGCCACACGTGATGTGCCCCTCGCCCACAACCAGATCGCCAGGTGTGAAACCCTTCACGTGCTCGCCGACGGAATCGACGACACCGACAAATTCGTGCCCGATCGTCATCGGCACAGGAATTGTTTTCTGCGCCCAGGAATCCCAGTTGTAAATGTGCACGTCAGTCCCGCAGATTGATGCTTTCAACACGCGGATGACTACATCATCGCTGCCGGCTGTCGGAACAGGGACTTCCTCAAGCCAGAGACCGGGCTCGCGCCTGGCCTTCACAACGGCTTTCATGGTCCTTTGCACTGGTACAACAAACTATCCACGGATTTCGCAGATTCACACAGATTCCTCAGCAAGAACTTCGGAGTCGCTTTCGCATTCGAACTTCATGCCGCAATAGGATCTTGGTCGTATGCTCTCTCTTTCTTTTAGTCTTGACCAGCGGCGGGCATTTTGGGAAAAACCTTTTTGGGGCAGCTTTGCTTAGGGCCTGCAAATACATCTACAATCGGCCCGAACTGATTTCTCGGAGGAGAAATCAGAGAAGGCCAAAATATGGAAGGACAAATTAAATCATGAAGAATCGAAATATCATATTGGGAGCAATTCTGTCTGTGCTTACCTGCTTCGTGCTTTCGCCACAAATGCAGGCAGCCTCGGGCGAAGGGGCGTCGGTGCCCGACAGTTTTTCGGGAAGCAACACCTTCGATGGATTTCACGCCCTTTTTAGTCAAACCACTAACAGCTTCAATAGCGCGTTTGGTTGGCAGTCGCTCCTGAGCCAGACGACGGCGACCGCCGTCACTGGTTGTGGTGCGGGAACATTGGTCTTCAATACCGCGGATAACAACACTGCAGTTGGCGCTGCGGCGTTGTTGTTCAACACTACCGCCACCGGAAACGTGGCCGTTGGTGGGTTCTCGCTGCTTCAGAATACCACCGGCGGCGCCAACACCGCTGTTGGGATGCAGGCGCTCCAGGAAAACCAGGGAGGCGTCACGAACGTGGGCGTGGGTCGTTTCGCTGCTCAGAATACTACGGCGAGTTTCAACACGGCTGTCGGCGGCTTTGCGCTTCAGGATAACACTGGTGGCGCCAGAAACACCGCCGTTGGTGCTGGTGCGATGGAGAGTGCAGACGGTGGCAGCGATAACACCGCAATTGGAGAGCTAGCCGGCAATAGTCTTGCTGGCGGGAGCGGCAATATCATTATCGGGTCGGGCGTGGCTGGTACCGCAGACGAAAACAACAGCATCCGCGTCGGCACAAACCTGCCGTCCGGTGGCGTTGCCGTCGTCAACTCCAGTGCGCTGGCCAACGTCGCCACCATCGGGCCGGGCCTGAGCAGCGAGGGCATGACAGTATTGACAATACTGGGGTTTGGCACCGTTTCGATCGGCAACGGCCTCCAAACTGTGAACGGTGCTTCAACCTGTCTTATCGGCGGCATCTTCAACCAAACGCCGGTCGCCGGGTCCCATGCTGTCGTGGTTGGCCCCAATAATAAGCTCGCCGATGCGACCCTTTCCTCACGGCGATTCAAAAAGGACATTACACCGATCGACAAGCTCAGCGAAGGCATCCTGGCTCTCAAACCCGTGACGTTTCACTGGAAGAGCGATAACACTAACGAGCCTGAATTTGGCTTGGTCGCGGAAGAAGTGGCCGACGTAAACCTCGACTGGATAACGCGTAATCCCCAAGGGGAGGTCACCGGAGTGCGCTACGAGACGATCCCCATACTGTTGCTTAACGAGTTCCTCAAAGAACATAAGAAAGTCGAGGCATTGCAAGTCACAGTAGCCCAACAACAAAAGGGAATGGAAGTTCTAACCGCTCAATTGAAAGAGCAGGCAGCGCAAATCCAAAAAGTGAGCGCCCAGATTGAAGTGAATAAGCCCGCACCGCAGGTCGTAGTGAATAAACCGTGAAGTGTGTTTAATTTCGCCTTGTGTGTTTAGCACCAAGGCGAAATTGGAAAGGCGTTCGCCCGTCGCGGCGAACGCCTTTTCCGTTTTGGGTTGACTCGCTGCGTTCTTGCTCCGAATTACCGCAACACCAATCAGATTTAATCCTGCCATGAAAAAGATATTTGTTCTTTCAGCGCTGGTCTGCTTCGTGACGATTTGCTCCTGCCAAAAGCAAGATTCGACGGCTGAAGCGCAACTTGCTCAACGAAGGAGCGAGTTGGACGCGCGCGAGACAGCCTTGGGCGAAAGAGCGAAAGCGTTAGACGCCAGGGAAAGGGCGTTGGCTGAAAGGACGAACATTACTGCGAACACGAGCACGATTCAGCCTGAACCTCAGTCGCGGCGACAGACGCCCAACGCAGCTGAAGCCAAAGCAGAAAGAGACAGGAGAATAGAACAGCTGCCGCCCGAGTTTCGGGCGCTGATTCCAGATGCCTCGCAACTCAAAGCCGAAAGCCGCAGGCAAAAAAGAGACCCATCCGATCCAGCGGGGGCGGAAGCGGAAAGAGACAGGAGCATGCTGTCTAACCAAAGACAGCTTAGCCCCGAAGATTTACAACGCGAATGGCAGCGTAAGCTGGATCAGGCAAAGTCGTCTGGCGCGGCAATGTCTGCCGCGGAGGAGGATACTTTGGTGACTCCATCTCCTACGCCGCAATAACCGCAACACCAATCAGATTTAATCCTGCCATGAAAAAGATATTTATCCTTTCGACGCTAATCTCGCTTTCGATGACTTGCTCGTGCCAAAAGCAAAATACGGCAGCCGAACAACGGCTCTCTCAACGCGAAGCGGCGTTGGACGCGCGCGAGAAAGCGCTGGATGAACGAGAGAAAGCCTTGGCCGAGAGTAAAAGAGCTGCAACGAACCCCCGCGCGATTCGGCCGGAACTTCACACGCGTCGCCCGGTTGCCGACCCGGCGCAGATTCAAGCTGAAAGACAGCGCAGAATACAACAGCTCCCACCGGAGTTTCGGGCGTTGATTCCCGACGCTTCGCAGATCCAGGCTGGTAGAGCAGAAAAAACCACTCGGCCACAAGATCCAGGCGCCGAGACGCAGCGTAACGTGTCCGGCGGCGTTCAATCTGGTCAAACACCGTCTGCCCAAGCCGACGCCAATTCGCCAACTCCATCACCGACCCCGCAGTAAGTCAGAGCTGACCCGGAGGCTCAAGCGCGAGCAACCGACGCAATGTCGAAACGCGTTGTCCTCGCGTTTCCTGTTCTACGCTTGCACCAGATTCGTTCGTCCCAGATGATCCACTCCATGCCTGTGGCGCTGGAGCAAACGGGGACAAATGTCATGCCGTCCCGTACCACTTTCATACTGCGCTTTGCCAGCACGATTGCGCTTTGGACAATCGCGCTGCTGATCATGTTCTCTGGTTACGAGATCTTGTTTTGGCTGTTGATCAGCGTGTTCGGCATGATTGGACTGCTGGAATTTTACCGGATGCTCGATCATAAGGGCCTCCCGAATTTCAAGATCACCGGAATGATTTGCGGCGCTGTCCTGCTCGCCGGCAGTTTTTATTACTTTTCCAAAATCGGGCCGGCAGGCTCTTACGATTTCGAAGTCGCCGTCCTGCTTTTTTTTCTGCTGACGGTCTTTGGACGACAACTCTTTACCCGGCTTCGCCACGATGAGCCTTTGCAAACAATGGCTTACACTTTGTTCGGGCTGCTTTACGTGCTTTGGCTGTTTAATTTCATCACGAAAATCGTTTATCTCACTCCACGTTCGAGCAGCGGCCAGTTAACCGGACAGTTTTACGTACTTTATTTGATCGCGGTGACAAAGTTCTCTGATATGGGAGCATACCTAACGGGCAGCGCTATCGGGCGGCATCTGATGGTGCCGCACATCAGCGCCAAGAAAACGTGGGAAGGTTTTTTTGGCGCGATTGTTTTTGCGCTGCTGTGCAGCCTGTCACTGTTCAAATTGATGCCGGGCCATTTGCCAGCGTTGACTTGGACGCACGCGACAGTACTCGGGCTGCTACTTGGATTCGCCGCAGTGCTCGGCGACCTGGCTGAATCAATCATCAAGCGCAGCACGGACGTAAAGGACTCCGGAAACTTGCTACCGGGAATTGGCGGCGCGCTGGATCTTCTCGATAGCCTGCTCTTCACCGCTCCGCTGCTATTCTTTTATATGCGTCTGATAATTCACGTGCCGTAGAGAATCGACTTCGCACGAAGGCCACAAAGCACGCCAAGATTCACGACTTTGAGATAAACTTCTTTCCGCCGTGAACCGTTTTGACCGCTCCGCAAGATTTCCCAATAAATGAATCGTAAGCGCGTAGTAGTTCTGGGGGCGACCGGTTCGATCGGAGAAAGCGCTTTGAAAGTGGCGCGCGACATTCCCGAGCGCATGGAGATCGTGGGCTTGGCGGCGAATAGCAATTTCGAAAAACTCGCAGCCGCTGCAAATGAAACGCGGCCACAATCTGTTTGTCTCGTCGATGACACAAAGATCGACGCGCTCCGCGCTGCCTTGGAATACAAACCGGAGATTTTTTCAGGAGAAGAAGGTTTGCGCGAAATAGCGTGTCTCAATAAGGCAGACATGGTGTTGGTGGCGATTGTCGGCACTGGCGGGTTGCGTCCCGCGCTGGCGGCAATTGAAGCCGGCAAAGATCTCGCCGTGGCGAGCAAGGAGATTCTTGTGATGGCGGGTGAAATCGTGATGCGCGAGGCGCGCGACAAAGGAGTACGCGTTCTGCCGGTCGACTCAGAGCACAACGCAATTTTTCAGTGTTTAGTAGCGCAAGCGCCCCCGCTTGCGAAAGCACCAGGCAGCGCAGACGAGGCGCTTAGACCACTTTCGCAGGATGTCCGCCGTATCATTCTCACCGCTTCCGGTGGCCCATTTCGCGAGACCCCGCGAGAGGATTTCGATTCGATCACATCGGAACAGGCGTTAAAGCATCCCACCTGGAACATGGGACCGAAAATTACAATCGACTCGGCGACACTCTTCAACAAAGGCCTGGAAATGATCGAGGCACACTGGCTGTTCGACGTCGAAATGGGGCGCGTGGAGGTGGTGATCCATCCGCAGAGCATTGTGCATTCAATGGTTGAATTCACAGACGGTTCTACGCTGGCGCAATTGAGCTATTCAAACATGTGCTTCCCTATTCAATATGCGGTGACCTGGCCGGATCGCGTTCCAAACACTTTGCCGCCGCTCGATTTTTCGAAGTTATCGAAGCTGGAATTCTTCACTCCGCGCTATGAAGATTTTCCCGCGCTTGGTCTCGCGCGCCGCGCCGGCGAGATCGGCGGGACCTTGCCCGCCGTGATGAACGCCGCGAACGAAGTTGCAGTTGCAGCGTTTTTGGATCGGCACCTGCGTTTCCCGCAGATTTGGAAAATCGTGGAAGAATTGATGAACCGGCACACCGTCGTTGCACGCCCTCATCTCGATGCAATATTGCAAGCCGACCAGTGGGCGCGCGATGAAGCGCAGGGATGCGTCCAATCGCTAAGTCGTTAAAGACTTTGCAACGGCAGATGCGGTGGCGTGTCCAATCAATGACCAATCACTGATCACTCGTCGCCAACCACATGATTCTTCACATCGCCCGCGTCATCTTCATCCTGCTCGAGGTCCTGATCCTGTTCAACCTGCTCATCGTAGTGCATGAACTCGGGCATTTTCTCGCCGCGCGGTGGCGAGGCCTTTTCATAGAAAAATTTGGTATCTGGTTCGGCAAACCGCTGTGGAAGAAGACCATCAATGGTGTTCAATACTCCCTCGGTTCCCTTCCCTTCGGCGGTTTCGTCGCGCTACCGCAACTTGCGCCGATGGATATTATCGAGGGCAAGGCAGACGTGGATCGTTCGCGATTACCGAAGATTTCCGCGCTGGACAAAATTATCGTAGCGATCGCTGGGCCGTTGTTCAGTTTGCTTCTGGCACTTTTCTTTGCGGCGATCGTTTGGGCCGTCGGCTACCCGGTGAGCGAGGGGGATTCAACTACCGTGATCGGTTATGTTTTGCCTGATTCGCCGGCTCAAAAGGTTGGCTTACAACCTGGCGACAAAATTCTCTCTGTGGATGGCAAGCCGGTCAGGCGTTTCATGGGAATGAATGACAGCGTGAGTTGGGACGTGGTACGCAGCGAAGGCGACAAGATTGCGGTAAAATATGAGCGAGACGGAAAGGTGGAGACCGTTTGGGTGGAACCGTACAAAGCGGAGACCCGTGGATGGCGCAGACAAAGTGTGCGCCAGTTGCTGATCTATCCAGCAGAGACCGCAATCATCGACAAAGTGGAGCCGAAGACACCTGCCGCGAGAGCCGGGCTGCGTTCAGGAGACATCGTTCGCGGGTTTAATGAAACACCAATCTACAATCCAATCGCGCTGCTGGAATACATCAGCAAACATCCAAACGATGAGCTTGTTCTTCATGTGGAGCGCAGCGGCCAAAATGTCGACGTTCCTGTAAAACCAGCGCTTTTGCCTACAAATGGCGAAAAGAAATCACGAATTGGAATTCAATGGGACACGAGCGGAATCATGTCGATCCAGCATCCGAATCCGGTCGAACAGGTTTACAACAGCGTGACGAGCACGTTAAAGACAATTGGCGCGGTTGCCTCGCCCAAGTCGGACGTAAAACTGCAACATCTGAGCGGTCCGGTGGGAATCGGTCGTATTTACTATTTGCTTTTCCAAAGCGAACGCGGCTGGCAGCTGGCGCTGTGGTTTAGCGTCATTCTCAACGTGAACCTCGCGATTTTAAACCTGCTGCCCATTCCCGTCCTTGATGGCGGTCACATTGTACTGGCGCTCATCGAGTCGGTGCGGCGCAAACCGGTGAACATCCGCGTGCTGGAGGTTGTTCAGACCGGCTGCGCGGTGGTGATCATCGGGTACATGCTCTACATCACTTTCTTCGATGTGCAGGACTTGCCTTTTGTCCGGAAGAAGCTCGACCAGCTCGAAACGCAATCACCTGCAAAGAATACCAAGACCCCATAAGGGCGCAGTGCATTGCGAGCGTGCTCGATGGTTCGTAGAGTTCAGTTCTCGTGAACTATTGCAGTGACCCTCTGAATTATCACCGGCGCGTGACACGCGAGGTGAAGGTCGGCAATGTCGTCATCGGCGGCGACAACCCGATTCGTGTCCAATCGATGATCACGTGCGACACGATGGACACACAAGCCTCAATCCAGCAAACGATCGAGCTGGCGGATGCGGGCTGTGAAATCGTGCGCATCACTGCGCCGACGGTGAAGGATTCACGCAACCTCGAGAACATCGTCAAAGGTTTACGCGAACGCGGCTGCAATGTGCCAATCGTCGCCGACATCCATTTTAAGCCTGAAGCAGCGATGGAGGCAGCCAGGTGGGTCGACAAGGTCCGCATCAATCCTGGTAACTACGCCGATTCAAAAAAATTCCTTATCCGTGAATACACGGATGAGCAATACGCGGCGGAGCTTTCGCGCATTCGGGAGCGATTTTCGCCGCTCGTCGATCTATGTAAGAAGCGCCACATCGCGATGCGGATCGGGACCAACCACGGCTCGCTGTCCGACCGCATTTTGAATCGCTACGGCGACACGCCGCTGGGGATGGTCGAAAGCGCGCTCGAGTTCGCCCGGATCGCTCGCGATCTCGGTTATCACGCTTTTGTTTTTTCGATGAAAGCGAGCAATCCAAAAATCATGATTGCGGCGTACCGCCTGCTGGTCGCGCGGCTCAATGAACTTGGGCCTGACTGGAATTATCCGCTGCATCTCGGCGTGACCGAGGCAGGCGAAGGCGAAGATGCACGGATCAAAAGCGCAATCGGCATTGGCTCACTGCTCGCAGATGGAATCGGCGACACGATCCGCGTTTCGCTGACCGAAGATAGCCCGCACGAGATTCCTGTCGCCAAGGCGCTCGCAGATAACATTTGCAAAACGTCCGCCTCTCAACTTTCAACTTGCAACTCTCAACTCTCTTTTGATCCCTATTCATATCAGCGACGCACGACCGAGATGCTTCCTGTAGCCGGGATCGGTAATTCCGGCCAGCGAGTTAAAGTCGGTGGCGCAGAATTGATTCGGGTTGTCGTCAGGCAGGCGGACTACGACAAGATCGCGCACAAGATCGACAAAATGGGCGATTACAAGCCGGAGATTATTTATGAGAACGCGAAGGTGGTCGAGATCGATCCACGCGATGAGGCTGCGGTTTCGAAAATCAACGAGCAGCGCATACCGCACCTGGTCACTGTGCGGGACGATCTCGATCTTTCAGTAATTGCTGCGTTTCGACTGCTGGCGGCGCGTTTGCAACCGCGGCATCCGATCCTGCTCAAAGACATTTTGAATTGTAGGGCGTCTGTGTCAGACGCCGCCCCAGGCAGTGGCGTTTCACAGAAACGCCCTACAGATTTCCTGACGACGCTCCTCACCGCGTCTACCAACATCGGCTCGCTGTTGTGCGATGGAATCGGCGACGCGGTGTTGGTGCAGGGCGAGGAAGCACCGGGTCAAGCGCTGCGATTGTCCTACAACATTTTACAGGCGGCGGGGTCGCGGATTTTCAAAACGGATTATGTCGCCTGCCCTTCGTGCGGGCGGACACTGTTCAATTTGCAAACCACTACTGCTAAAATCAAAGCGGCGACATTGCATCTCAAAGGCGTCAAGATCGCCATTATGGGCTGCATCGTGAACGGGCCCGGTGAAATGGCAGACGCGGATTTCGGGTACGTTGGCGGCGCACCTGGCAAGGTGAATCTATATGTGGGCAAAACCGCTGTGAAGTTCAACATTCCGGAAGTGGAAGCAGTAGATCGGCTGAAGGATTTGATTCGGGAACATGGCAAGTGGGTTGACCCTGTGCCGCAGAAACTAGCGATGGCCGATGCTTAATTTTTAAGTCTCGATTCCTCGGCCTGAATCCACCATTTGGCGCCACGGAGCGCGTCAGCCACGCCTGCGCGACGGTTTGACTCCGCTTCAGTCTCTGCGATAGTCCACGCTTCTCTCCCCGGGACGAAGCGTCTTCGAATGGATAAAATCCGTAATATCGCCATCATTGCGCACGTCGATCACGGCAAAACTACGCTGGTCGACCAATTGCTGCGCCAATCAGGGACATTTCGCTCCAATCAAAAAATTGAGGAGCGCGTGATGGATTCGATGGACCTCGAGCGCGAGAAGGGGATCACCATTCGCGCGAAAAACGCGGCTTTTCATTGGAACGGTTATCGGATCAACATCGTCGACACGCCTGGGCACGCGGATTTCGGAGGCGAAGTCGAGCGCATCATGAAAATGGTAGACGGCGTGCTTCTGGTCGTCGATGCCCACGACGGACCGCAGGCGCAAACGCGTTTTGTTTTGCGCAAGGCAATGGAGAACAAACTGAAGCCAATCGTCGTTATTAATAAAATCGACAGAGAGAACGCGCTCCCACACAAAGTCCTGGACGACATTTTCGATCTGTTTGTTGAGCTGAAGGCAACCGACGAGCAGCTCGATTTCCCAATCATTTACGCCAGCGCAAAGAACGGGTTTGCGATGCGCGAGCTACACGAAAACAACGAAGATATGACGCCGCTGTTCCAAGCAATCGTGCAGCATGTGCCGCCGCCAAGGATTTCCAGCGAGCCATTCTTTCAAATGCTCGTGTCGAATCTCCATTACAGCGATTACCTTGGGAGAATTGCGCTTGGGCGCATTGTGAGCGGTCGTGTTGCCGTCGGCGACTCGATCGTCTGCATTCAGCGGGATGGCCGGCGCGAACGCGCTACCGTGACGGCGCTTTTCACATACGAGGGATTAGAGCAGGTGGAAATAAAAGACGCGACCGCTGGCGAGATCGTTGGTCTCACCGGTTTCGACGAGGTTTACATTGGCGAAACACTTACCGACCTCGAAGAGCGCACACCGCTTCAATTCGTGGATATCGATCCGCCCACGATTCGCATGCACATTCTTGTCAACGACTCGCCCTTTGCTGGGCGCGACGGAAAATATGTAACGGCGCGACATATTCGCGAACGCTTGACTCGCGAAACCCGTGGCAACGTTTCACTCCAGGTTAATGATACAGAGACCGCGGGGGTATTTGAGATCAATGCACGCGGCGAGATGCAAATCGCAATCCTGGTGGAGCAAATGCGGCGGGAAGGCTACGAGGTAATGGTCTCGCGTCCGGAAGCGATTTTTCACCGGTCTGAGGACGGCAATCTGCTCGAGCCGCTCGAAAATCTATATGCAGATCTACCGAACGAGAACCTTGGCGATATTTTGCAGTCGATCGCCAATCGGAAAGGCGAGGTTCTCAGCATGGATCATCATGCAGCGCGCGTTTCACTTGAAGCGATCATTCCCACGCGCGGCCTGATCGGGTTCGAGACCGATCTCGTCAACCTGACCCGCGGCGAAGGATTAATGAGTCATCTGTTTCGCGAATACGCCCCGTTCAAAGGCGAGATTGGGGGACGCGGTCGTGGAGTGATGGTATCGATGGAGAATGGAGTCAGCACTGCTTATGCGCTCAATAATATCCAGGCGCGCGGCCGGCTTTTCATCGGGCCGCAGGAAGACGTTTACGAAGGAATGATTGTCGGTGAAAACGCGCGGCCAGAGGATCTGCCGGTGAATCCCTGCAAGGCGAAACATCTTACGAACATGCGTTCGCAAGGCGAAGGCAAAGGCATACAACTGGAAGCGCCGCTCCGCATGACTCTCGAGCGTGCCATCGAGTACATCGACATCGACGAATACGTAGAAGCGACGCCAAAATCGTTGCGTTTGCGCAAACGGATTCTCGACGCAACCGCCCGGAAACGCGCTGTCGTGATAGCTGCGTAAGTCAAGAACATCGAAGCCAGCATCCGATAACGTCTGTATCTGCAGGGGGTGTTTCGCGCAGCTTGCATCTGTTTTTGCTGAGGCGCCTGGTGCCACTACTTTTACACGATTAGCGCTGCGATTTGCGAACCGGTTATTGCTGCGGTTCTTTCCAGTCCGCAATTGGCCCGCCTCCGCCGAGGCTACGGCGGGCAAGCAATCCGAAATCCGCAATTACGAATGTCCCGTCAATACACCCTTCAACGCGCGCCAATTTCCACATCGATTCGCATCGACTACGCCGCTGAGCTAAACGAACAGCAGCTTGCGGCTGTGACTGCGCCGCCTGGCCCGCTTCTTGTGATCGCCGGGGCGGGCTCGGGCAAAACGCGCACGCTTACCTATCGCGTAGCTTACTTGCTCGAAAACGGGATCGCTCCGCGGAACGTTCTGCTTCTCACATTCACGAATAAAGCAGCACGCGAAATGCTAAATCGCGTCGCCAATTTGCTGCCGATTGACGCCAGCGGTCTCTGGGGCGGGACATTTCATTCAGTCGGAAACCGGATTTTGCGCAGGCACAGCAGTGCTCTCGGGTACTCAAACGGGTTCACGATCATGGATCGCGAAGACCAAAAGGACTTGATCAACACGGTCATCGCAGGTGCGGGAATTGATCCCAAGGAAATCCGGTTTCCAAAAGCCGATGTGCTCACGGAGGTCTTCAGCTTCGTTGTAAACACCGAACAGCCGCTGGAGAAGCTACTCGCGGAAAAATTTCCTTATTTCCTGCCGCTGCTCGAGAAGATCCGCGAGGTCCATGAGCGTTATGAGAAAAAGAAAAAGGCGACAAACTCCATGGATTTCGACGACCTGTTGGAAAAAACCTTGTCGCTGTTGCAACACCACGAGCGAATCGCGGAAGTTTACCGGCGCCAGTTTCAATTCATCCTCGTTGATGAATACCAGGACACGAACAAAATCCAGGCCGACCTTGTTGATCTGCTCGCTCGCGATCACCGAAACGTGATGGTTGTGGGAGATGATGCGCAGTCGATCTATTCGTGGCGCGGCGCCAATTTCCAAAACATCCTCGAATTTCCAAAACGATATCCGGACGCGCAGGTGTTTAAGATCGAGATGAACTACCGAAGTGTGCCGGAAATTCTGGGAGTGGCGAACGCAGCGATTGCCGAAAACGTTCAACAATTCCGGAAACGTTTGACCGCCACTCGAGAATCAAAAGCGCTCAAGCCGGCGCTGGTGGCCTTGAACAATGGCAGCGAGCAAGCGCAGTTCGTGGCGCAACGAATTCTCGAGTCGCGCGATGAAGGCGTCGATCTCAACGATATCGCCGTGCTTTACCGTGCGCACTATCATGCGCTCGAGCTGCAACTGGAGCTGTCACGGCGGGGTATTCCCTATCAAATCACCAGCGGTGTTCGCTTCTTTGAACAGGCACACATCAAGGACGTCACCGCGTTTATTCGCTTCGTCGCCAATCCGCGAGATGAAGTTGCCTTTCATCGGATGGTGAAATTGCTTCCCGGGATCGGCAATCGCACTGCGGAAAATCTCTGGCAGGCGTGGACGGCCGGTGTTGTAGCCGGGATCGGTGATCCCGGCCCTGAAGAACCCTCAGCGTCAATCGGGGTCACCGCCCCCGGCTACAGCTTTGGGGAACGCCTCCTGGCAATGAACGTTCCGGCGAAATCAAAAAAAATGTGGATGCAGCTGGCGCATACGCTCGATGAGATCGCGCCCGGCGGCGAGCCTAACCGGCCCTCTGAAATGATTACGTCGGTCGTCGAAGCGATTTACGATGACTACGCGAAAATGAATTTTCCAAATTATGCGCTGCGCCGCGAAGATCTCGATCAGCTGGCAGTGTTTGCCCGACAATTCAAAGACGTGCACGAATTTCTTTCGCAGTTGGCGCTGATCAGCAATGTCGATGCGGAGGCTGCCGCGGTTCAGACGAGCGACAAGGAGGCGGTCAACCTGTCGAGCGTTCACCAGGCGAAAGGCCTCGAGTTTCACACGGTGTTCGTGATCTGGTTGACTGATGGAATGTTCCCGAGCAGCCGCTCGCTCGATACGCGCGACGCGCTGGAGGAAGAGCGGCGTTTATTTTACGTGGCGATTACCCGCGCGCGCGACGAGCTTTACCTGACGTATCCGCACATGCGTTTGAGCGGCGGCTATGGCGACGTATTCCAACGACCGTCGCGTTTTCTGCAAGAAGTCCCAAACGATCTGCTCGAAGACTGGCAAGTGAGAAGGACCTGATTTTTTTTGTCATGTCGAGCGGAGTCGAGACATCTCTGATTGCTAGCCCATTATGTTCAAAAGTTAGAGATTCCTCGACTTCGCTCGGAATGACAAGAATGGATCATCGAGGACTGGCGAGTGCGAAGAAAATGACGAAGCCGCGTAAACATAGA
>DATBDJ010000019.1:0-22953 GCA_036269995.1 Candidatus Udaeobacter sp. | reverse complement strand
GCGCCATGAGTGGGCAAAAGGCCCACCTCTGCATACCGAGCGATTTGTGTCTCTCCTCCCTTGACTACAGCTTCACCGCGCGGGCTGAATCGAATCCAGCGGTCAAACTGCGTTTCCTGCTCGATAAAGTAGTAGTCGGAATCATGCAGAGCACCCGATGCACCTATTCTATAGTTGACGTTAACCGATGGTCTTGTTTCAAACTCCGGCGCCGGCGAAGGTAAGGGCTGAGGCGTTCCGGTATCGCCTATATGCGCGTTCTCTAACCTCATTACTTTTCCCACGGGTGTGACGAGAGCGGTGATGTTAACCCGATTACCCACCTGATTTACGCTCGTTCCAAGGTCGGTGCCGTCTTTCGAGCCTACAACGACGAGCGCGACGTTTCCTGTAACGTTTGATCCAATCGATCCTGAGAACCCGACCCAGGTGTACGTATTGTTAGCTTTTGCGTAGGTGCGGGCGGTGTCGAGCACGCCTTTGATCGTGTACGCCGCGCTTGTGACGTCGGTTCCGCCTTTGATGTAGGTGAGCGCGGGAGCGATCAACACCAGGAAGGTGGCGATGATGCCGACGACGATTAATAGCTCCAAAAGGGTGAAGCCGACACGGCTTCGAGACGGAGAGACGGCGAAACGGCGAAACGGGGAAACGGTCCCGCAGTCGCGGGAGCGAAACGGCGATGCTTGCGAAAGCTTTCGGAGTTGAAGCGTTGAAGCCGACGTGCGTTGAGCGGTTGGTTGCACGCGGCGGGAGATGCTGGCGGCGCACATCTTCGGGACCGAAATTATAGCCACAAAAATTAATGCGTCGCAACTGCTGCGTTTGAGCGCGTCACGGGCAGGATGTCAGAAGTCGGAGGTCTGCGTCAGGAGACAGCCCATTAAACACGCGAATAGACGCGAATTAAATCGGCGCGAAGTTCCTGCGCGCTCGCCGTAGCGCTGGGGGGAGCCAGATGATCAGGCGAATAGGAGATCGCGCGTTGTTCTTTCACGCGAACCCGGCCGGGTTGCTGGACGGAAACATCGAAGAGCGCGCTGTAGCAAGGAATTACGCTGGTGACAAGCGCCTCGGCCGCGAGAGATTTGTTATGACTTCGTCATTCCTGCTTGGTCATTGCCTACGTGTACCTCAGGACTTCCTCGATGGTGGTGTCGCCGGCGAAAATGCTGCGCAAGCCGTCCTGCCGCAGCGTGAGCATTCCAAGCTCCACCGCTTTTTGCTTCAGCGTGACCGTCGGCGCGCGTTCGTTGATTAATTCGCGGACCGGATCGGAAATTTGCAGAAGCTCGTAAATTCCTTTGCGTCCTTTGTAGCCGGTGTGGTTGCAAACATCGCAGCCTTTGCCGTAGAAAAATTCGTTGTCGCCGATGTCGCTTCGCGAAATATCCAGCTCGGCGAGCAGGACGTCACTTGGCTGATAGGTGGCGCGGCAATTGCGGCAAATACTGCGCAGCAATCGCTGGCCGAGCACGGCCTCAAGTGTTGATGAGATCAGGAACGGTTCCACGCCCATGTCGATCAGACGCGTGATCGCTCCCGGCGCGTCGTTGGTGTGCAGCGTGGTGAAAACAAGATGCCCAGTCAGCGATGCCTGAATGGCAATCTGCGCCGTCTCGATGTCGCGCGTTTCGCCGACCATGATCCGGTCCGGGTCCTGACGAAGAAAGTGGCGCAACACGCGCGCAAACGTCAGGCCGATCGCTTCGTTCACGGGCACTTGCACGATTCCCTCCAAATCGTACTCGACCGGTTCCTCCGCGGTGATCAGCTTCGACTCGATGGTATTGATTTTGCGCAAACAGGAATAAAGCGTTGTTGTCTTGCCCGAACCGGTCGGCCCCGTTGCGATAAAGATGCCATTCGGGCGCTCGATCATTTCGAGCAGAAAATTGTAGATGTAATCGGGCATCCCGAGCGCTTCGAGGTCGAGATTGACGATGCTGCGATCGAGCACGCGCAGCACCAGGCTTTCGCCATATTGCGTGGGCAAGGTTGAGACGCGAAGATCGACGCTGCGCCCGGCAATTTGTTTCTGGATCCGGCCATCCTGCGGCAGCCGTCTCTCCGCAATGTTCATATTCGCCATGACTTTGACGCGCGAAATCACCGGCAGCGCGAGATGACGCGGCGGCGGCGACATCTCGTAAAGCGCGCCATCGACGCGGTAGCGAATTTTGAATTCGTTTTCGAATGGCTCGAAGTGAATGTCGCTGGCGCGGTCCTGGATCGCCTGGTACAGGACAAGATCGACAAAGCGAATGATTGGCGTCGCGTTCGCTTCTGCTTCCACTGCGGCGTCCCCGTTCGTCTCGCGTAGTTGCAGAAGCTCTCCGGATTCGCCGAGATGCTTGAGCACTTCCTCCATGCTTGTCGTGTCGGTGCCGTAGTACTGCTTGATGAGTTCCTCGATTTGCTCCGGCGGCGAAACGACGACCTGAATATCTTTGCCGAGCGCGAAACGGAGATCTTCTGCCGCGTGGAGATCAAACGGGTCGACAAACGCGACGCGCAGAGTGTGGCCGCTGGCTTCAATTGGAAGTGCCGCGTGCAACCGGGCGAGCCCGCTCGGGATCAAATGTAAAATTTCCGATCCGACCTGGTGCTCAGCCAGATCGACGAAATCGGTCCCGAGACCGTTAGCGATCGTCTGATAAAAGCTCGGCTCATCGATAAACCCACCATCGATCATCGCCTGCGCGACGGTCTTTCCATTCAACTCCACCTCGCTCAGCACGTCATCCGCTTGCGAAGGTTCGAGGACGCGCTGTTCGACAAAAAATTCAGTGAGCTGTTTTTCAGTCATTTGCCGATGTAACGATTCAACGATTCAACGATTCACGATTCACGATTTACGATTCACGATTTAACGATTTAACGATGTAACGATGTAACGATTCAACGATTCAACGGGCCTAACTCACGTCTCCCACAGTGACCGAGATGACTTCCTCCGCGGAAGTGACGCCTGCCAGCACCTTGCGCACGCCGTCTTCGCGCAACGTACGCATGCCGAGCTCGCGCGATCGTTGGCGCAGGACGAAAGTGGAAGTGCGTTTATTGATCAGGTGCCGCACCTCATCGTCGATGACAAAAATTTCAAAGATGCCCATTCGGCCTTTATACCCAATGTGCCGGCACTCGTCGCATCCGACCGGCTTCATCACCTGAGCGTCGCCGACCTGGCCGGGCGCAATCTGCAACGCGCGCAATTCGGTGTCGGAAAGGGCGGCTGGTTGTTTGCAGTTGTTGCACAATCGGCGCACGAGCCTTTGTGCCATCACAGCGCGGACGGACGATGCTACGAGAAACGGCTGAATACCGAGATCAATCAGGCGCGGCACAGCCGAAGGCGCATCATTGGTGTGCAGCGTGCTGAAGACAAGATGGCCGGTGAGACTCGCATTGATAGCGATGCTCGCAGTCTCGAGATCGCGAATTTCGCCGATCATGATGATGTTCGGCGCCTGCCGCAGCATCGAGCGCAACGCCGCTGGAAACGTCATGCCGATTTCCGTGTTTACCTGCACCTGATTGATCCCGGTCATCTGATACTCGACCGGTTCCTCGACCGTGATGATTTTGCGGTCCGGTTTGTTGATGTAATGGAGGCAGGCGTAAAGCGTTGTCGTTTTGCCGGAGCCCGTCGGTCCAGTCACCAGAAGAATTCCATCCGGTAATCTGATCAGCCGCTCGAACGTTTCCTGATCGTCGGAAAAGAAACCAAGTTCCGGCAATCCGAGTTTTAAACTGGATTTGTCCAGGATACGCATGACAACGCTCTCGCCGTGGTTGGTCGGCATCGTAGACACGCGCAGGTCGATCGGTTTCTTTTTGATTTTCACCTGGATACGCCCGTCCTGCGGCAGGCGTTTCTCCGCGATGCTCATCGACCCGGTCATGATCTTGAGCCGACTGACAATGGCTGATTGCAGACGCTTTGGCGGCGCCTGCATTTCCTGCAGCACACCGTCGATCCGAAATCGGACGCGAAACCGTTTGTCCATCGGTTCCAGATGGATGTCGCTGGCGCCCGCTCGGTGCGCTTCGACCAGCAACATCGAGACGAGCCGGACAATTGGCGCGTCTGCTTCATCCACTGCGGCTGCTTCCGTCCCATCACCAAATTCCAGCCCAAGATCGACATCTTCACCGATCCTCTTCTGCAGGACGTCGGCTGCTTCGTCAGCCGTTCCGTAGTATTTGATTAATGCTTCGCGGATTTTTTTGGGGCTGGTGCAAACCAGTTCCAGCTCGCGTTGCAGCAGAAAACTGAGGCTATCCATGGTGTCGATGTCGAGCGGGTTGCCGATTGCGACGACCAGTCCGCTTTCGCCGAAAGCCACGGGGATCACTTTGAAGCGGCGCGCGTCTTCCCCGCGGATTTGATTGATGACTTGCGGGGGAATCACCATGGAAGAGATGTCGATCCAATCCATGTGCGCCTGCGCAGCCAGCGTGCGTGAGACATCGACCTCTGAGAAGAGCCCGTCGTTAATCAAGACATCGATCACGCCAGGCTCGCCGTTCAGACGGGAGCGCGCACTGTCGATCTGGGGACCGGTGACGAATCCTCCATCCTCGAGGACTCTAAGCACGTACTCTTCGTTATGTTGCACCGGGGTAAGAAAGCTGGCCGCCACTCTACGGTAAAAACGCCATTTTTCCAGCCGCGGCAGGCACATCACGCTGGGATGTGCGGGCGCCGCGGCGCGGCGTCCTTCGCAGGCGCGACGTCACTCCACGGTCACGCTCTTGGCGAGATTGCGCGGCTTATCGACATCCTTCCCAAGTTCGACTGCCACATGATAGGCCAGTAGCTGCAGCGGGATTACCGTCAGGATCGGCATTACAAAGTCGGGCGCCTCCGGGAGCACGATCACTTCATTGGCGAGTCCTTTGAGATGCTTCGCGCAATTTCCGCTCGTCAACGCGATGATCGGTCCTTTGCGAGCTTTGACTTGCTCGATGTTGTTGAGATTTTTCGCAAAGACGGAATCGTCGGGTGCGATAAACACCGAGGGCAGATCGGAACGGATGAGCGCAATGATGCCGTGCTTGAGCTCAGCGCTCGGGTGGCCTTCGGCAAAGAGATACGTGATCTCTTTCATTTTGAGAGCGCCTTCAAGTGCAATCGGGTAGTGGAACTGCCGGCCAAAGAATAGAAACCCGTTCGTGTTCGCGAATTTTTTGGCAATCGTCTTGATCTCGTCGTTCAACCCGAGAATTTCATCGATCTGCTCCGGCAACCTTTCCAGGGCTTCAATGACGCGAGTTCCTTCGGCCGCGGAAAGATTGTGCATTCGCCCAAAGAGCAAGCTGAGCAATGTGAGAATCACCAACTGCGACGTAAATGATTTTGTGGCTGCCACGCCGATCTCCGGCCCGGCGTGCATGTACACACCACCGTCGCTCTCGCGCGCGATCGTGCTCGCGACGTTGTTGCAAATCCCGAGGGTGCGAAATCCTTTGCGGCGGCTTTCGCGCAAGGCGCCGAGCGTGTCCGCGGTTTCGCCGCTCTGGCTGATGGCGAACACCAGCGTCTCATCCGTCATCGGTGTATTGCGGTGGCGAAACTCGCTGGCGTAATCAATTTCGGTGGGAATGTTTGCGAGTCGCTCGATGACATATTCGCCGACTCTACCTGCGTGCAAGGCCGTGCCGCAGCCGGTCAGCACAATCCTGACAACTTCGCGCAGCTCAGGCGGCGTCATGTTTAAGCCGCCCAGCCTTGCTGTGCTTTCCTCGTGGCTGAGACGGCCGCGCATCGCGTCGCGCACCGTGTTCGGTTGCTCAAAGATTTCCTTGAGCATGTAGTGGGGATAGTCCCCCTTCTTGATGTCCTCGGCGGTGAACTCGACTTTGCTGACCGGATGCTCGCTGCTGTCTCCAGCGAGGGATGTGATCTCGAACTTGTCGGGGCCTGCGGCAACGACATCGAAATCGTTTAAATAAACAGCGTCGCGCGTGTAAGCGACGATGGCGCTCACGTCGCTGGCGAGAAAATTTTCACCGTTGCCTACGCCCAGCACGAGAGGACTTCCACGCCGCGCGCCGATCATGAAATCCGGCACATCCGCATGAAGCACGGCGATACCGTATGTGCCGATCACTTGCCGAAGGGCCTTGCGAACGGCATCAAACAACCGGCCTTTTTTTCCGGCGCCATCTGCCGTGCCGGCGGAGGATTCGTCATACAGTTTTCCAATCAGGTGCGCGAGGACTTCGGTATCGGTTTCCGAGCGAAAATTTGTGTCGCCATCACGGATGAGTTCGTCTTTGAGTGCCTGATAATTTTCAATCACGCCGTTGTGGACCAGCGCCAGTTTGCCGCTCGCGTCGAAATGCGGATGCGCATTTTCGTCGTTGACCCCGCCGTGCGTGGCCCAACGCGTGTGGCTGATGCCCAGCGATCCCGCGACTGGCTCCTTTCGCACTCTCTTTGCCAGCGCAGCAATGCGTCCGGCGCATTTGCGTGTCTCGACCTGTCCGCGCTCTATAACTGCGAGACCCGCTGAATCGTATCCTCGATATTCAAGCCGACGCAGGCCATCGAGTAAGATTGGCGTCGCCTCAGCGCGCCCAACGTAGCCAACAATGCCGCACATGCTGGACTGTAGCGGCGGGCGTGTCGCCCGCAACGATTACAAAAAATTCAGGATTGCGGTGCCTGAATGACGTACAACGGAATGCGGCTCTTGACCTCGCCGTCAATGCGCAGCTCGAAGTAGTAATCTCCGGGCCTGGCCAAATGGAAGCCGAGATGCTGCCAGACGTGGATGTGCGTCTGCGAATGAAGACCTGGCGTCCGAATCTCAAAATCCTGCCGCATTGGTTTCAGCACCGGTCGCATGTCGGGATCGCAGAAGTGGATCTCCAGCCAGTGGCGGCCTTCTTCCCCGGCATCGAATCGCAGCTTCGACACGACGGCGCACAGCGGATGATTGGATGGAAAGGCATGCGCACCGATCGTATCGAACGATCCAAGGATGTTCAGCTTGCCGCCGGACACCGTCGCGGCATCGCAAACTGTGAAAATTTCGACCTGCATGATTCAATTCGCTCTCAGCACGAAGAAAACAAAGACTGCCAGCGACGAATCACGCGAATGGACATGAAAAAGCAACTGTAATCTCCACGTGATCGGTGTGACGCAAAAGAGTTGCCGCAGACAAAGGGCCGCCAGATTATTGATTCATTGCAATGCAACCCCAGGCGCAGCGCCAGTCACTCCCGCAGAGTTCACCCGCCAGAACGGAGAGCGCGCTGCCATCGGGCACAATGCAACGCACGCTGGCAATCATCATGGGCGGTGGCGCGGGCACGCGTTTATTCCCGTTGACGAAGGATCGTTCCAAACCTGCGGTTCCGCTCGGCGGCAAGTATCGGATTGTCGATATTCCCATCAGCAACTGCCTCAACTCCGGGCTGCGCTCGATCTATGTGCTCACGCAGTTCAACAGCATGTCGCTGCACCGGCACATCCAGGCCAGCTACAAGTTCGATAACTTCTCACGCAGCTTTGTCGACATTCTCGCTGCCCAGCAGACGCCCGCCGGCTCGCAGTGGTATCAGGGCACAGCCGACGCTGTTCGTCAGAATATGCGGTACTTTCTCGAGCGACCATACGATTACTACATCATCCTGAGCGGCGATCAGCTTTACCGGATGGATTTCCGTACGCTGCTGCGGCAGCACATCCAGCTTGGGGCAGAGATTACATTAGCTACAAAGCCGGTAGAACGGCGGTACGTCTCAGAGTTCGGCATCATGCAGAGCGGCGTCGATCGCCGGATCACCGGCTTCATTGAGAAACCCGCAGATGAATCTGCGTTGCAGGAAATGAAGATGGGGCCGGAGCTCCTCCGCGAAATCGGCTTGGGCGAAGACGCAGAATTGTTTCAGGCGTCGATGGGCATTTATCTCTTCAACCGGAACGTGCTCATCGAATCGTTGGCAAACGACCTGTTTGATTTCGGGAAACACATCATCCCGATGTCGATCAATGACCGGCACATTGGCGCGTTCATCTTCAACGGTTACTGGGAAGACATCGGAACAATCCGCGCATTTTACGAGGCGAACCTCGACCTCACAGACGTCGTGCCGGAATACAGCTTCTTCGAGCCGGATTCGCCGATCTACACCCACCCGCGGTTTCTGCCGGGAAGCAAAATCAATGGGGCCACGCTGCGCCAGGCGATCATCTCCGACGGATGCATCATCTCCGATGCGCACCTGGAGCGAAGCGTGATTGGGATACGCAGCGTGATTCAAAGCGGCGCCACGATTCGCAACAGCATCGTGATGGGCGCCGATTATTTTGAGCTGGATCGAACAGATTCATCCCAACCACCGATCGGCGTTGGCCGGAATTGTGTGATCGATCGGGCCATCATCGACAAAAACGCGCGCATCGCTGATGGCGTCGTGATCACGCCCGAAGGCAAACCGCCAAACTTCGATGCGGACAATTACTTCATCCGCGATGGCATCGTGGTGATCCCAAAAAATGCCGTCATCCCGGCTGGTTTTTGGATTTGAGACGCACATGACGCTTCACTGTGACAATCGGCGAGGATGACACATTGAGTCAGCATGCGATCCCACGTAACGTCGGCATGCAACGGATACGATCGCGGAAAGGTGGACACAAAACTGACCATGTGGAAGCCGGAAGTCTCGCGCGAAGTACGTGCAGCGGTATCGGACGTCATCGACGCTGCTGGCAATGACGCTCTGGATTTGCTCCGCTCTCGGACCACTGAGCAGGAAGTGCTAGACCAGCTGGATGACTCCTCATCCCGGTGAGGTCTGGCTGGCCGATCTAGTGCGACTCGAACGCAAGATCGGCGAATTGCCAATGTCCGTGCTGCGCACATTGGCGATGCCGTGACGTTCGCGCTGGATTTGTCCTGAACGTTCCCTGACGAGTCGTTCGATTCGAGCTCTCGCCTTAGCGACGCACTTTACACTGCTCCGATGGTTAGCGCCGGTCAGTCATGCCGGCGAATTGGTTGCCGCTTTCCCATGGCTCTTGCTTGTTCCACGGGATCGACGATTCATGACGAGCATCCGGGTCTTGGACCAGCGCTGTTTGCTGATGTGTTGCGCATGAAGTCATCGCCAGCACAAATGCACACAGCAAAACGGGGACAACAAACGCTTGAAGGTTACGGACTTGTTCCAGCATAAATTACAGTGTCTCCAGGTTGTACTTGGACGCCGCGCGCCAAACTGTTGGTGAGGATATCGCCGATAGCCGTCGCCGGTTCAACTGAAGAAATGCGAATTTTTCCGATCAACGTCCCGTCCCGCAGGACCAGCATATCGGAATTCGTCTCAACTCCGTTACGCGCCCCGAGGTTCAGCACCACAAAATTGTAGGCCTGATTGTACGCAAGCACGGTGCCGCGGACGCCAGTTCGATGGCCGCCAACGGCCTCCCGCTGTGTACTCGCGATCTCGCGTTGTGCGCCTGTTGCGGGGCGTTTTTTTGTTTCCTTTGCCGGCGCGCCGTTCTCCTGCGCGTCCTGGAGTTTGGCGGCGAGGAATGCTTTTTCTTTTTCCGCGCTGTCGAGTTGATGTCGCAGATCATCGATCTGCGACTGCACATCAGCGTTCTGCGCAGCAGCGGATGGACTGGCAGTAACGACACTACTCGAGTTCTTGTCCGCTTCTTCGACACGCTGTTGTAGCGAAGCGATCTCCTGCTGCCTGGTATCCATTGTGGCTTGTAAATCAGCTTTCTCTTTCTGAGCCTGCGCCAGCTCCGCCTCGGCTTTTGTCGCGCGATTTTCTGCTTCCTGAATTTTGCTCTGTTGTTCGGCTCCGGAACTTTCTTCAGACGTGGCGTCGAGCCTGTCGTTGGGCCGATGAACGTCCGCCGCATTTCGCGCGGCCTGCGCAGTGGCCGCAGTTACCCGCAATGCTTTGACCTTTTGGCTGTTCAAAAAACCGAAGATCGCCGCGACGATGAGGCAGAGAATCGCAAGACCGCTCAGGGTTCGCTGTCCGGGTGTGAAAACCGATTCCCTCTCTGCCATGTGAGTGCTTTTAGCAGTGATCGATGCCCGGAGGCAATCGCGATTTCACGCTTGGAAAACCAAATATCTTTTGTCTACCGGTGGTCGACACTGGAGCCCTCAACATACAAATTCGCTCAGACGCACAGGTCGCCTGTTCCGCGTGTGCACGGGAAGAGGCCAGCGATTCTAGAGACATGCCACCAAAAAGTAACGTGAACACGGATTGCGTTTTTTCGTATTTCAATCGATAAACACTGCGTGGGACAACAGCATCGCGTACAAGCCAAGCGCAAGCGACGTCGCGCCTATTTGCAGCGCAAAAGGTCAGCGCAGCGCGCCAGCCCTTCACGACCGGCCTCGGCACCCAGGCAGCCTCCGAAGAAAGAACCGGAGACAAAAGAGTAGTTTTGACTCGGTGATTAACACCCCTCGCTTCCGCGAAGTGTTAATCGTATGGCTGTGAAACTAACCGCTGAAGCGGTTACGACAGCATGAGCCTCGGAGCACCTCACCTGAAGTCAGATGTTAATCAAAGGCAGCCGGGTGTTGGAATAACATGGATTGAATCGCAGTACAGGCGTATGCACCGCAATGCCGGGCCGCCGTGTTCGATATCTAATCGTTGACGGACATAGTGTGATTTTTGCCTGGCCGGAGTTGCGCAAACTGCACGGACGGCGTTCCGCCCTCGCGCGTGAAGCATTGATCAAGCAGTTGCGCGATTATCAAGACTGGACTGGCGTGCGCGTGGTGGTCGTCTTTGATGGCAAAGGAACAAAGGTCGATGCGATTTCCGAGCCAGAAGATGTCCAAGTCTTTTATTCTCGCAGTGGACAATCGGCCGACGCGATCATTGAACGGCTGGCGAGTAAATACGCGAAACAATTCGAGCTAACGGTTGCCACTTCCGATTCGATGGAAGCGGAGACCGTGCTGGCGTGTGGCGCAGAATGGATTTCTGCTGAGGCGTTGCGGGGGCTCCTTGCGGATGCGCGACGCAGTTAGAGCCGCAGAGTCGTCATTTCAAGCGAAGTCGGTGCGGCAGTTGGAAGTTCGGCATCTCTGCCGAACTCGGCTGGCAGGCTGCCAGCCTGCCGAGTAAAGCTGGAAGCTTTACTTCCGTTTTCGCTGCATCGGCAATGCGTCCTAGAGTCCAAGTTTCTTCTCGATCTCTTTCACCCGCGCGAAGAGTTTCCCAAGTCGCCGGGTCCAGGCAATTTGTTGCTTTGCTTCGGCGAGCGGGACGGCGGGAGAGCCCCACCAGGCACCACCCGGGGTACTCTTACCGATCCCGCTTTGCGCACCAATTGCTGTGCCGTCGCCAAGTTCGATGTGGCCTATAATACCAACCTGTCCCCCCATCATTACACGCTCGCCCACGCGCGTGCTGCCGGAAATACCGCTCTGCGCCGCGATTATTGAATTTTTTCCGATTACGACGTTATGCGCGATCTGAACGAGATTATCGATTTTCACACCTTGCTGTATCCATGTCCGGCCGAACCGCGCGCGGTCGACTGTTGTATTCGCACCGATCTCGACGTCATCATCGATCTGAACGGTCCCGAGCTGCTGAATTTTCTCCTGCCGGCCAGCGACCATTTCAAAGCCGAATCCATCGGCGCCGATCACTGCGCCGCTGTGAATAATTACGCGCGAGCCAATGCGGCTTCTTTCACGAATAGTTACGAGTGGATAGATGAGACAGTCAGACCCGATTGTCGTCTCATGTCCGATATAACTTCCCGCGCCGATGATTGTGTTATCGCCAATTCTTGCGCCGGCCTCGATCACTGCATACGGCTGAATCGAACTGCGTTCACCGAGCTTCGCGCCAGGATCAACCACCGCTGTCGCGTGAATACCGGGCGGAAATTCGATCGGTTTGGGCGCGAACTTAAGCACGACTTGCTCGAATGCTTTCGTCGGGTTCTCGACGCGAATCTGAGCCGCGCTGATGGGTTCGGCAAAATCCGGCGGAACAAAAACTGCCGATGCGCGTGTCTTGCGTAGTGCACCGAGGTACTTTCGGTTTCCGAAGAAGCTGATTTCTCCAGGCACGGCTTCCGCCAGCGACGCCGCACCTGTCATTTGCAGCGACGCATCGCCGACCAGTTCGCCACCGGACATTGCCGCTATGTCTCGAAGAGTAAGAGTCATTGCTGGGAGCGCAGAGAGAATCAGAATTTAGAGCTACATCATAAATGGCCGTCCATGGCTTCGGCGCGCCCGGGGTCGCGCCCTACCACCGGTGTCGTCGGTCAGGGCTGTTCGCGTTGATTCCAGCGTGGCGGACGTTTTCCGATGAACGCCTGCACGCCTTCGAGCGCCGCTTCGTCCATCATATTGCAGGCCATCGTTCGACTTGCTGCCTCGTACGCGGCTGCGATTCCCATTTCGCTTTGCCTGTAAAAGAATTCCTTGCCGATGGCGACTGCGGACCGCGGTTTGGTCAGAATCGTGGCGACCAGCTTCTCAAGTTCGGCATCCAGCTCGTCGGGCTCTGCAACGCGGTTCACCAGCCCGCGTGCCCTGGCTTCGTCAGCGCTGATGAACTCGCCGGTCACAAGCATCTCAAACGCCTGCTTCTGCAGCACGTTTCGTGATAACGGCACGCCGGGTGACGAGCAAAACAGACCAAGGTTCACGCCGCTGACAGCGAATTTTGCTGTGCGTGACGCCACGGCCAGGTCGCACATCGCCACCAATTGGCAACCGGCCGCAGTCGCAATCCCCTGCACCCGGGCGATCACGGGCACCGGCAGCCCTTGGATCGCTAGCATCATGTCAGAACACTGCCCGAAAAGTTTCTGGTAATATTCGAGCGATGGTTCTGCGCGCATTTCCTTTAGATCATGCCCTGCGCAGAACGCCTTGCCCCCGGCAGCCACCACAACGACGCGCACGCCTTCGTCGTGCGCAATCGCGTCGACCTCGCGCTGCAACTCTGAGAGCATCGCTTCGGACAAAGCATTAAAGGCGTGCGGACGGTTTAACATCAACGTCACTACGCCGCGCTCATCATCGCTTCGCAAAAGCATTCGCTCTTCGGCGTTGAACGTTTTCGGCGGTGCCGCCGAGTCGAGTGATGAAGCCTTCACAGCTGTGACGCTTAAACGCTACTTCCGAAATTCCAAATCTGAAATTTGAAAAATTTAGTTTTCGTTTCGCTTGCGTGGCAACATCATCTTGCGATCGCGCAGCTCTCCAGATGCGCACCGTTGAATGAAAATCGTTGCGATCGCCAATCAAAAAGGCGGCGTCGGGAAGACGACCACGGCCGTGAATCTCGGCGCCGCACTAGCGGAGTTGGGCCATCGGATTTTGCTTGTCGACCTTGATCCACAAGCGAACGCGACGAGCTCGTTTGGTCTGGAAGACGTCGAGCACATCAGTCTCTACGAGGCATTGCTCGGCGAAGCCTCAATTACAGACAAGGTCTTTCCTACCCGCCGCGATCATCTATTCATCGTGCCTGCCGATTTGGACTTGGCCGGCGCCGAAGTCGAGATCGCGCGGATGCCTGACCACCTCACGCGCCTGGCAGAAACGCTTAAACCGTTGCACACCGATCAAACGTTCGATTTCGTTTTCCTTGATTGCCCACCGTCGCTCGGAATTCTGATGAGCAACGCGCTGGCTGCTGCCGACGAACTGTTGACCCCCATCCAGTGCGAATACTTCGCTCTGGAAGGTTTGGTTAAAATTGTACGGCTGATCGAGCAGATACTTGATTCAGGCGTGAACCACCGGCTTGAGCTGGCCGGGATTGTAATGACGATGTTCGACGGCCGGACCAAACTTAGCCAACAGGTTGTTGATGACGTGAGAAAGCATTTTGGCGAACGCGTTTATCAAACTGTGATTCCGCGCAGCGTGCGTTTGAGTGAGGCGCCGAGCTTCGGCAAGTCCATTCTCGAATACGCATCGCGCGGGATCGCTGCAGAGGCTTACCGGGCTCTCGCACGCGAATTTATTCAGCGCCAGACTGTGCAAGCCATTGCTCACGAGTCAGCGCGTACATCAGAGTCGGAAATCCTCGAAAAGTAATTTCCTTCTCGACTTTCATTCCGTTTTTTTCCGCCACTCGGCGTGACGGAATGTTTTCCGGGTGAATGAGCGAAATCACGCGCAACAACTTGCAACCACGAAAGCCGTGATTACGGACGGCGCGCGCGGCTTCAGTAATCAGCCCGCGGTTCCAGTAAGCGGGATTCAGGCGGTAACCAATCTCAATGTCTTCAATTCCGTGCTCTGGATGATAAAAGAAACCGCAGTAACCGATGATTGCATCTTCGGCGCGCGGAACGACAGCAAACTGCGAAGGCAGCCCGGCCCGATCCCAGCTGATAACTTTGTCGATGAAAGTGACGGTCTGTTTCCGTTCGGTAAAAACGCCCAACGAAAAGCGCATGAAATCTGGATTGGCGAACAACCGCGCCATCTGGTCTGTATCTTCCTCGCGGAAGGATCGCAAAACCAGTCGCTTGGTTTCGAGAGTCGGCATCTTGCGCAGCTCTCAAGGTACCAGCATTCGCCCGCGAATTCACGCGAATCGACCGTCAGCCGGAAGCCTCCTCTCATTAACACCGGACTTCAGTCCGGTGTGACGAACGTACTGAAGAGAAAGCCGTTTAAACGGCTTCAGCGTCGGGGTGGCGCTGCCCACCGGCCTAAAGGCCGGTGTTACTGAAAGTGCATACACACGCGAGTGCGCCTAATGCGAGCGTGAGTCTTAGACGAATACGACTATGCGGTGAGGCGCGATTCATATTGAGAACATGCCAACGAATGAGAAGGACTTTGCGCGCCCGGCGCAGCCGCCCGACACGGCGAGCTGGTCGGCCGTGCGTGAAGCGGCGGAAGACTGCCAGGCGTGCCACCTTTACAAGCGAGCGACTCAAACCGTTTTCGGCGAAGGACCCAAAGGCGCAACGATGATGCTGGTTGGCGAACAGCCGGGCGATTACGAAGACGTCGCGGGCAAACCGTTCGTTGGACCCGCGGGCAAAATCATGGACCAGGCGCTCGATGACGCTGGAATCGATCGCAAACAGGTCTATGTCACAAACGCGGTGAAACATTTTAAGTGGGAACCGCGTGGCAAACGCAGGATTCATCAAAAGCCGAATTCGCGCGAGATCGCAGCCTGTCGCCCCTGGCTCGAAGCTGAGCTGCGAATCGTGAAGCCAAAGCTGGTGATCGCCATGGGCGCAACGGCGGCTCAAACCATTTTCGGTCCATCATTTCGGGTCACGCGCGAACGCGGCAAAGTATTGTCGTCGAAGCTTGCGCCGAGAGTCCTTGCGACCGTTCATCCATCGTCGCTCCTTCGTCAGCCTGACGAAGCATCACGCCAGCGCGAATACAAGCACTTCGTCAGCGATCTGCGCGCCGCCGTACGCGCAGCTGGCGAAGAATAGCATTAGTCGCTCATCATCGCGTCTCGCGTTTTGTAAGCTGCGACGAACGCCTTGCGAAATTGGTCGAATGTTCCCGCTTCGATTTCAGCACGCGCCCGATTCATCAGCTCCAAATAACAATGCAAATTGTGCAGCGTGATCAAACGAAGGCCGAGAATTTCTTCTGCTTTAATCAGGTGACGAATGTAGCCACGCGAGAATTCGCGGCAGGTAGGACACGTGCAGTTTTGTTCTATGGGATTTTTGTCGAAGACGAACTCTGCATTTTTCAGATTGAGTGTACCCGTCGCGGTAAATGCCGTTCCATTTCGGGCGAGGCGCGTCGGCAGCACGCAATCGAACATGTCGATGCCGCGCGCGATCATCTCCAGCATTTGCGGCGGCGTGCCCAGTCCCATCGCGTAACGCGGTTTGTCGCTCGGTAAACATGGTTCGGCCCATTCAACCGCTCGCATCATTTCCTCTTCAGGTTCGCCTACGCTCACTCCGCCAATCGCGTAGCCGTCGAAATCAAGGCTGACAATCTGTTGCGCACTTTGCTTGCGCAGCCCCTCAAACGTGGCGCCCTGGACGATACCGAAAAGCAGCTGACGCGCTGGAGCGTGCGCTGTCCTCAGCGCATCCGCGCCAGAGTCCGCTGAGACAGCGGACGCTACAGCCTTGCATCTCTTTGCCCATCGCGCCGTCATCTCCGCGCTGCGTGCTGCGTAATCGTATTTGCAGGGGTAGGGGACACATTCGTCGAGCACCATTGTAATGTCGCTGCCGAGCGCGGCTTGAATGTCCATGGCGATCTCCGGCGAAATGAATGCTCGCGCGCCATCGATGTGGTTTTGAAAATCAACGCCCTCCTCTGTGATCTTGCGCAACTTCGCCAGCGAAAAAATCTGATAACCGCCGCTGTCAGTCAGCATCGGTCCATCCCAGTTCATGAAGCTGTGCAGACCACCAAACGATTTAATGACGTCCAAACCCGGCCTCACGAACAAGTGATACGTATTACTGAGAATAATTTGCGCATTCAGCTCGCGCAGCTCGCCCGGGCTGACAGCCTTCACGGAACCTTGCGTTCCCACTGGCATAAAGGCAGGTGTATTGATTACACCGTGTGCTGTTGTTAAGCGCGCGCGCCGCGCCTTTGAGTGTCGGTCGATCGCAAAAAGTTCGAAATTTTTCTGCACCTGATCAGAGATTCCTCGACTTCGCGCGGAATGACAAACATCACGCAAAATATTCTTTGCGAGTCACGACTTTCCCTCTATATTCGCGGCTCACCGCATCAGGGGCGTGAGATAGTTTGTGCGCGGCCTGGGCGGATTTTTTGTCGCCCTGAGCACGGCTTTTGGCGGCGCTTTGTTTACGAAAAATGCCCACGATTAATCAATTGATCCGGAAAGGACGCCGCAAGGTATCGGTGAAATCGAAATCACCGGCGCTGGTCGGTTGTCCGCAACGGCGTGGTGTGTGTGTGCAGGTGATGACGCGTACACCGAAGAAGCCGAACTCCGCATTGCGCAAAGTCGCGAAAGTTCGATTGACGAATGGCCAGGAAGTGATTGCCTACATTCCGGGCGAGGGGCATAACCTGCAGGAGCACTCGATCGTGCTCGTGCGCGGGGGACGAGTGAAAGATTTGCCGGGTGTGCGCTATCACATTGTGCGCGGCACGCTCGACGCGCTGGGTGTAGATGGACGCCGGCGCGGCCGCTCCAAATACGGAGCGAAGCGCCCGAAAAGTGGCGCGGCCGGTGGAGGCGGCGCAGCAAAAGCGGCGCCGGCAGCGGCGAAGTAAAGAACGAATGTTAAGGATCCAGAATGTCGCGACGGAGGAGAGTTTACAAAAAAGAGCAGCGCGTCGATTCCCGCTACGGGAGTCCGGCGGTGGCCCGTCTCATTACCACGGTAATGAAGCGCGGGAAGAAATCTCTCGCGGAACGCATCGTTTACACCGCGATCGATAAATCGCGTGAAGGTTCGGATTCGGTAGACCCGCTGGAGGTCATTAACAAGGCGGTCGAAAACGTTCGACCCCGGCTGGAAGTGAAATCTCGCCGCGTTGGTGGCGCGACTTATCAGGTGCCGATGGAAGTGACGCCCGCGCGACAAATTTCTCTCGCCACTCGTTGGATTGTTCAATACGCGGACAATCGCAAAGGAATAGCGATGGAGGATGCGCTGGCTCAAGAAATCAAAGACGCGGCGGCGGGTCAGGGCAATGCAATCAAGAAACGCGAAGACACACACAAGATGGCGCAAGCGAACAGGGCCTTCGCGCATTTCCGCTGGTGATGATTATGGCAACGGCGACGATGGAACAGAAAAAGGCCCCGGCGAAAAATCCAAATTCGCCGGATCGTAAGTTTCCGCTGGAGCGAACGCGGAACATCGGTATCGCCGCGCACATTGATGCCGGCAAAACGACCATCACGGAGCGCGTGCTGTTTTACACCGGCATGATCCATAAGATGGGTGAGGTGCACGAAGGCACCACCGTCACCGATTGGATGGAGCAGGAGCGGGAGCGCGGAATCACGATTACATCCGCCGCAACCACCTGCACCTGGTCTCAACGCAAGGAAGAAGGCGTTTATAAAATTTTCGAAGGCATCAAGGAGCGCATCAACATCATCGATACGCCTGGCCACGTGGATTTCACGGCCGAGGTGGAGCGTTCATTGCGCGTGCTGGATGGAGCGATCGCCGTCTTCGATGGCGTAGCCGGCGTGCAGCCGCAATCGGAAACTGTCTGGCGTCAGGCGACCAAGTACAACGTTCCGCGTCTCGCCTTCATCAACAAAATGGATCGTGTCGGCGCCGACTTCGAGATGTCGGTGGAGAGCATTCACAAAAAACTCGGCGCAAATGCGTGGCCGGTTTTGCTTCCGTTGGGGAGCGAAGATCAGCTGCGCGGGCAGCTCGACGTGATCAATAAGAAAGCGATCATTTATTCGGATGACGATCAGCGTGGGTCGACGTACGAAGTCACTGATGTGCCGAAGGACCACGTTGCCGCCGTCGAGAAAGCTTACAAGGTACTCCTGCAACAAGTTTCGAACCTCGACGATGAAGTCGCCGAAGCAGTCCTCGAAGAGCGCGAAGTCACACCGGAGCTGTTGAAGGCTGCAATTCGCCGGCAAACGATTGCCAACAAGTTTGTGCCGGTGATCGGCGGCTCGGCGCTCAAGAACATCGGGATTCAGTATCTGGTTGATGCTGTGGTCGATTATTTGCCGAGCCCGCTTGATATTCCGCCTGCCAAAGGTCAGGACCCCGACAGCGGCGAGCCGATCGACGCGCCGACAGATGATAACGGCAACTTTTGTTCCCTCGCTTTCAAGCTTTGGAGTGATCCTTTCGTCGGTAAACTGGTTTTCTTCCGTGTTTATTCCGGCAACCTCAGCAAAGGCGATACTGTTTACAATCCGCGCACGAACAAGCGCGAGCGCATTTCGCGATTGATCCAGATTCAGGCAGACAAACGCGAAGACATTGAGACGTGTTACTCCGGCGACATCGCGGCAATCGTCGGTATCAAAAATATTACCACCGGCGACACCTTGTGTGATGAGGACCATCCCATTCTCCTCGAACCACCCTCTTTCCCTGATCCGGTCATCTCAATGGCGATCGAACCGAAGACAAAGCAGGACCAGGAAAAAATGGCGACTGCGCTGCAGCGACTGGCTGAAGAGGACCCGACGTTTCGGGTTTATACACACGAAGACACCGGCCAAACCATCATCGCCGGCATGGGCGAGCTTCACCTGGAAATCATTCGCGACCGGATGTTTCGCGAGTTCAAAGTGGACGCGAATGCAGGAAAACCGCAGATCGCGTACCGCGAAACGATCACCGGCAGCGCGCATGGCGTCGGAAAGTTGATCAAACAATCAGGCGGCCGCGGGCAGTACGGACACGTGGAAGTGGATGTGCGCCCGGCCGAACGCGGCAAAGGCCTGACCGTTGAGAACAAGATTGTCGGAGGCATTATCCCGCGTGAATACATTCCCGCCGTGAAAAAGGGCATCGAAGAAGCGGTGCTCAATGGCGTGCTCGGTGGATATCCTGTTGTCGATGTGGAGGTGGACATCGTTTACGGATCGTTCCACGAAGTCGATTCCAGCGAAATCGCATTTAAGTTGGCGGCGATCTTCGCCATGAAAGATGGCTTTAAGCAAGGCAAGCCAATCCTGCTCGAGCCGATCATGAAGGTCGAAAATATTACGCCGGAAGAATTTCAGGGCGACATCTGCGGCGACTTGAGCCGTCGCCGTGGCAGCATCAACAACATCGAATCGCGCAGCGGGCTGGCGACCATTCACGCTGAGGTTCCGCTCGCGGAATTGTTCGGTTACGCGACAGCGATTCGCTCGTTGTCCAAGGGCCGCTCCAGTTATTCGATGGAGCCGTCGCATTTCGCTCCCGTGCCGCCGAATCTCATTCCAGCCATTCTTGACCAGAAAGAGACGAAATGAGTAATGGTCAACGCATCCGGATTCGGTTGAAAGCGTTCGATCATCGCATGCTCGATCAATCTGCCGTGGAGATCGTGGAGACTGCCAAACGAACCGGCGCACGCGTCGCCGGACCGATTCCGCTGCCTACGTTAATCGAAAAGTTCACTGTGAATCGTTCCCCGCATGTCGACAAAAAGTCGATGGAACAATTTGAAATTCGCACACACAAACGGCTGCTGGACATCATCGAGCCGACGGCGAAAACGGTGGATGAGTTGAAGAAACTAAACTTGCCCGCGGGCGTTGACATTACCATTAAGATTTGAGCGGAGGCGCTTCTGAAAGATTTGCAATTGCACGGTCATGAGCATCGGACTTCTTGGACAAAAAATTGGTATGACGAGCGTTTACGACGCGAAGGGTCGATTGCGTCCGGTGACTGTGATTGCCGCTGGCGATAACGTTTTGCTGCGCCGTCTGACTCAGGAGCGCCAGGGCTATTCAGCTGTGCAGGTTGGATTTGGTGCGCAGAAGGAATCGCGCCTAAGCAAACCGCTGCTCGGCGAATTCAAAAAAGCTGGCGTGGGGCCGCAGAGGGTGGTGCGTGAATTTCGTCTGGCGAATGATCTTCCGGAAGGCGACATCAATTTAAGCGTCACACAATTTCAGCCGGGCGATTATGTGGACGTAATCGGCAAATCCAAGGGAAAAGGTTTTCAGGGAGTAATGAAGAAGCACAATTTCCATGGGCAAGGCGCGGCGCACGGTTCGAAAACGCACCGGCGTATCGGAGCAGTGGGCAACCGCTCTACGCCAGGACGTATTTGGAAGAATCAAGGCATGCCAGGACACCTCGGCAGCGAGCGTGTGACTGTGCAAAATCTTCAGGTGATGCAGGTTCGCGAAGCCGAGAAAATAATCCTCATAAGCGGCGCTGTTCCGGGAGCAAATGGCAGTTATGTAATCGTCAGGCCGGCGATTAAACATCCCGAGCGCTTGCTCGCGGTACATGCAGAGCATCGCAAACACGACCAGGAAGAAGCCGCGAAGAAGCCGGCGATAAAAATTCGATAAGCGATGAGCGCCAAAGTTTTGACCAAAGCCGCAGCAAAAGAAGCGAGCATCGACATCATCGAAGATGGACGCGGCACGCAGGCAGTCCACGACGTGCTTGTAGCCATGCGCGCGGCGCGCAGGTCCGGTTCGGCTAATACCAAGACCAAAGCGGAAGTAGATTTGTCCGGCGCGAAACCGTGGCGTCAGAAGGGAACCGGTCGCGCACGCGCGGGATACAAATCGTCTCCGATCTGGCGCGGCGGCGGCGTGGTTTTCGGACCAAAGCCGCGCGATTATTCCAAAAAGATTTCCAAATCCGTGCGCCGTCTCGCCCTTCGAAAAGCCTTGAGCGAGCGGATTAAGGCCGGCGACGTGTTGACCGTCGAGAAGTTCGTCGTGCCTGAACTCAAGACGAAATCATTTGTCGATCTTCTCAGGAAACAAACCGACGCCCAGAAAGTCCTGATCGTTTCCGATGTGTTCGACGAGAAGACTTTTACATCGGCGCGAAATGTGAAACCGGTGAAGCTCGCGACTGCTTCTGACGTCAACACCGAACAATTACTGCGCTTCCAGAAAATCCTTGTTACTCAAAAGGCGCTCGAACAACTGGCGGAGAGAATAAAATGAACGAGCCGCACGAGATCATTCAAACCGCTTCGTTGACCGAAAAGTCGACGGTAATGAGCGAGAAGCAAAACAAGTACGTGTTTCGAGTGAGTCCGAAAGCGAACAAAATCCAGATCAAGAACGCGATCGAACGCCTGTTCCAAAAGAAAGTTGTGGACGTGAACACTTGCAATTACGCCGGCAAGGAGAGACGCGTGCGCGGTCCTCTAGGGCGGCGGCCGCGTTGGAAAAAGGCCATCGTGACTTTGAAGGAAGGCGAGAAAATCGACCTCATCTAGCGAGGAGAATGTTATGGCTCTCAAAGTATTTCGCCCATTAACACCGACGCTGCGTTTCAAGTCGCTGCCTGCCTTCGATGAAGTTACCAAGTGGCGGCCGGAACGACGCTTGATTGAACCGAAGAAAAAAAGCGGTGGCCGCAACAACCGTGGCCGGCTCACGTCACGTCACATCGGCGGCGGTCACAAGCAGAAGTATCGCAAAGTGGATTTCAAGCGGCGCAAGCGCGGCGTGCCGGCAGAGGTGCTCGGGATCGAGTACGATCCGAACCGGTCCGCTCGTATTGCGCTGATAAAATACGCGGATGGCGAACTGAATTACATTCTGGCACCGAACGGCCTCCGGGTAGGAGCGACGGTCGCCGCGGGAGATGATGCCGCGCCGGACTTGGGTAATGCATTGCCGCTTCGCGCGATTCCGCTTGGCACAGGCATTCACAACATCGAATTGGCTCCCGGTCGCGGTGGACAAGTCGCCCGCAGTGCCGGCCAACAGGCGACGCTAACGAACATCGAAGCCGGTTATGCCTTGGTGAAATTGCCTTCGGGCGAGATCCGGCGCATTCACGAAAACTGTTTCGCCACGATTGGTCAGGTCGGAAATGTCGATCACATGAACGTTGCCAGTGGCAAAGCAGGACGGACTCGCTGGCAGGGACGCCGGCCACATGTCCGCGGCATGGTGATGAACCCGATCGACCATCCAATGGGTGGCGGCCAGGGGAAATCAAAAGGCGGCGGCGGCCGTCATCACCCGGTCAGTCCTTGGGGACAATTGGCTAAAGGTTTCAAGACGCGCGCTAAACACAAACCCAGTGATCGTTTTATTCTGGAAAGGAAAAGGCCCAGGAAAAAGATGTGAGATGTGACTCGTGAGAAGTGAGAGGTGGTTTTAGTTCTCACAATTCACTTCTCATTAATCACTTATCACTTGAATTTTATGGCTAGATCGTTAAAGAAAGGACCCTTCGTTGAGTCGCATCTTCTCGAGAAGATCGACAAGATGAATGCTTCGGGCGGCAAAAAACCGATCAAGACCTGGTCGCGACGCTCGATGGTGACGCCGGATTTTGTCGGC
>DATBDJ010000018.1:0-41050 GCA_036269995.1 Candidatus Udaeobacter sp. | reverse complement strand
CGTGGCGGGTTGGTTCTGGTATGCGGTCGTTGCCGCTGTGCTTTACGGCGCGCACCAGATTTTTACCAAGCTTGCGGCGGAGCGCATCGGTGAAGGCTTGGGCGGCTTCGTTGTCGAAGGCACAGCCGCATTATCGATCTTCGTTTACCTCGCGTTTCTTTGGTTGGCGAGCCGTTGGAATCAACAATCCAGTGCGCAAGGAATTATCTATTCCGTTCTCACCGGCATCTGCGTAGGCGCAGGAACAATTGCGTTCTTCCTGCTCTTTCAAAAAGGTGGTCCGCTCTCTTCTGTTCCTGCCATTCTGGCAGGTGGCGCCGCGATCATGGCCGTAGCGGGCATCTTGTTTTTCCGCGAAGCGCCATCCTGGCAGCGAATCGTGGGCATTGCTTTTGCTCTCATCGGTTTGTTTTTGCTGCGCAGATAGAATCGAGGCTCACAACATGATCTCAGGAGACTTACGCGGTATCCAAGAGTTAGCCCGTGAATCATTCGATTTGATAACAGCGGATTTCCGCTTGCTGTGAGCCTCGACGCGGGACAGCTACAAACAAGATGTCGAGGTCCGAAACAAAAAGTCCGGTACGAGCGCCATCGGCTGTACCGATCGTGGTTGCGACGCTATAGGTGTTTGGATCGATTTGGTTGATGACGTCGATTTTACCCGCTCCGCAAATCGCGTATACACGACGACGTTTCGTATCGTAGAAGAGATCGTCGCAATCGCCCGAGATATCGGTCCTGGCAACAACGTCGCCCGAATCGGTGTTGAGCACGACCAGCCTGGAGGGAAGGCGGCAGCCGACAAATAATCGATGATCCGCTTCGTCAAGTGCCATGGGAAAATTCGCCAAGGCCAGATCTGTTTTCCACTTTGCAACCACCTCGCCTTTATCGCGATCCACTACCGCGACGTGACGCGAGTTGGGAACATTGACGAAAAGCCGGCTCCCCTTTTTCTCCAGCTGGAAAGCTTCAGGATGTGCGCTGAGTTTAATGGAGCCGACCTGTTTTCCGTCCGTGGCGTTAACAACGGCAATGCCTCCGCTGCCAAACCCGACATAGATTTTCTTCCTCGTTTCATCATAACGAACATTGTCGGCGTCATCTCCTAAACGCAGTTCCCCGACCGCCTGGAATGATTTTCCATCGTACATCTTGCAAATACCGCCTTTGTCATTGGCAACGAATAAACGATTGGCTTCCGAAACGTATGCCGCTCCCTGTGGTGCGCTGAGGCCCGTGATGGAGTGGACTCGCTCGCCCTTACGCAAATCGAGCACTTCGACAGAGTTATTGCCGAGCGCACAAACAAACAATCGTCTGCCAACGGGATCGAACGCAAAATGGTCGATGCGACCTTCAACACCCGGGAGCGCGATTGTTTGTTTTAATTTGAGCGGACCAGCGCTCTGACCCGCAGTCGCTGCGACGTCAATGTAACACAGCGTCGCGGCAAGGTATGCTGCCTGCCAACTGGACGATCTGCTCAATTTTGCAGAGGTGAACTAACCTTGAGAAGGCCGACCGACGAGAAGTCCACCTTTGATGGCATTTGCCAAATCTTTTGCCCGGCCGCGTCCCCAGTAATGGAAAAACATCATGCGCGGTTCTTCGTGCGTCATGTGCTGATGAATGGCGACGATATTGATCTTGTCCTTGAGTAAAGACTTCAGAACAGGTTGCAATTCGTCTTCCGTAACTGCGAAGTCTCCATCAACAACAGCGTTGTCATCACTGCCGGCGAACGCGGCCCATGTGTTGACGCCCATGTCTTTGTTGATGTTCGCGCCATGCATCTTCGCGGGGCGTCCGATCGTAAACTTGACCATTCCGTTATTCACTTCGCCGTTCATAGCAAAAACCTCATTGAGCGGCGGGGCTGAGATCGAGCTCTTTTCAGGCAACGATTTTGCGCCGAAGGAATCTTTCGGTTGCGGATTGGCCGCGCGAATTTCCTTGATTGTGTCGTAAACTTTTCTGACCGCGCCGGCCAGTTTATCAGCCGGGCCTTCACCTTCGATGTGCATGAAATACACCTTTGGATGATCGAAGAGGAAATGATTATGCAGCGCCGTCACGCTAAGACCATTACCCAGTGCGGCGGACATTGCCGGGTTAACTTCGTCTTCGAATAGCACGGTGTCGCCCATCACCATCGCGCCGCCTGGTGCCTCTGTGAACGCCGCCCAAGTCCCCAGGCCCATAAACGGCGGCATCGTCCATCCGTCCACGCTCACCTTCACGTCGTTGCGCGGGAAAGTGACTCTGTAAACGCCTTCCTTTTCGCTGAACTTGCCTTTGAGCCCGGTGATCTCATCGATGCTCGCGGTATTTAGTGACCCGAACGCAATCCCGGGCCCGATGATAAATACACCGATAAGGAGCAACTTCTTTTTCATTGGTACACGGCTGGCTCCGGAGCGAGAGACTGCTCCGGAGCTTTCTGCCGCGTTTCAGCGCTTTTAGTATTTCGCGCCTTGTTCTTTGGCTTCGCTGTGCTTACTCAACACTTTTCCGTTGGCGTCCATCTGGAGGCCGATTTGCTTGCCGTTTTTGTCGATGACTGCTTCAAAGTTGCCTCCCTCCTTTTCCCACCGAACAATTCTTCCGCCCTGGGCCTGCGCCTGGGCAGCCGATTGCACTGCAGCAGGGACCTCTGAAGGATTGATGCTCTGTTCTTCGTGTTTCTTTTCTCCCGCTTGCGCGGCAACGCCGAACGCCAGCCCAGCGCTCACCGCGATCGTTGTGATTAATTTCGTCGTTTTCATGGTTATTATTTTTTGACTATTCGCGTTTCTATATTGTTCGAAACTCGGCGCTCGCTGTGTCGCCTAATGCTGACCAAAATCAAAGCCGCACCCACTCCGGCCATATGTCACCGAGCACAATGACACCCGCCGCGCCATCCTTTGGTGAGGCGCTGCGATTTTGGCTCAAGCTGGGATTCATCTCCTTTGGCGGACCGAGTGGCCAGATCGCCATCATGCACAGCGAATTAGTCGAGCGACGGAAATGGATTGATGAAGCGCGGTTCCTTCACGCGCTGAATTTCTGCATGTTGCTGCCCGGTCCCGAGGCAACACAACTGGCAATCTACGTCGGCTGGCTGCTGCACAGAATCCGCGGTGGCGTCGTCGCCGGGACGCTATTTGTTCTTCCCTCAATCTTTGTCCTCTGGGGGCTCAGCTACGTCTACGTTGCGTACGGAAGCGTTTCGTGGGTCGCCGCAATCTTTTATGGATTGAAGCCGGCGGTGCTCGCGATCGTGGCGGCAGCGGTCATTCGAATCGGCCGGCGAGCTTTGCGCACCGTCGTGATGTGGCTGATCGCCCTCGCCGCATTTGTGGCGATTTATTTTTTTCGCGTACCGTTTCCCGCGATCATCATAAGCGCAGGCGCTTTGGGATTTGTCGCCTCAAAGATTTCGGATCGGCTGATTCCGATCAACGATGGGGCAATGGCAGCATCGACGAGCAGCTTGCATGTTACGCCACCAACGATTGGGCGGGGTCTGCTAATTTGCGCGATCTGGATCTCCATTTGGTGGGCGCCCATCGTGCTGGCCGGTATTTCTTTGGGGACGCAGCACACGATTTTCCGCGAAGGCGTTTTCTTCAGTAAAGCTGCTCTGGTCACTTTCGGCGGCGCATACGCAGTGCTCCCGTACGTGTCGCAACAGGCGGTCGAAAATTATCACTGGCTCGCACCTGGACAGATGCTCGACGGCCTGGGCCTCGCGGAAACGACGCCCGGTCCCCTCATCATGGTGCTGCAATTTGTGGGATTTGTCGGCGCCTGGAACCAACCCGGCAATCTGACGCCGCTGGTTGCTGCGACCTTTGGCGCCCTTATCACGACGTGGGTGACGTTCGTGCCGTGTTTCCTCTGGATTTTTCTCGGTGCCCCGTACATCGAGAGACTCCGAGGATATAAGTCGCTCACTGCGGCTCTTTCAATGGTCACGGCCGCGGTTGTCGGTGTGATCTTGAATCTGGCGATCTGGTTTGGGTTGCACGTCATTTTTCCGCAGAGCGGAAAGCTCGATTGGTTCGCGGTGGTTGTTTGCGCGGTTGCATTCTTCGGAATGCTGCGATGGAAATGGAATATTATTGCAGTAGTAATCGGCAGCGGATTACTTGGTCTGGTTTACCGATGAGACAAACGATCGCGCAATGCGGCGCGCGCGGCGTGATGGCCGCACATCCCGTGTACCCCGCCGCCGGGCGGAGTAGAAGCCGAACACAAATATACTCCCGGCAACGGCGTCCGGTACGGCGTTGTACTGAAAACCGGGCGCGCTATCAATTGCATCAGATTTGCTGCGCCGCCGTTGATATCGCCTCCGGTCAAATTTGGATTCGAGCGCTCAAGTTCAGCGCCACTCATCTTATGCCGGGCGACGATACAATCGCGAAACCCTGGAGCACACCGCTCGATTTGTGATTCAATCGCATCTGTCATGTCGACGTTGCAATCGAATGGGACGTGACAGTACGCCCACAACGTATGTTGCCCGCGCGGTGCTCGAGTTGCGTCGAAGAGGCTCTGTTGCACGACCAACGTGAACGGCTGCGTGGGAATTTTACTTCGTGCCACGTCACGTTCGGCCGCAGCAATTTCAGCCATTGTCCCACCGAGATGAATGGTGCCGGCGCGGCGGCACGCATCGGCTTTCCACGGCACGTGGTCATTCAACGCGTAATCCACCTTGAAAATTCCCGGTCCGTGTCGAAATGATTGTAATCGACATCGATACGCGTCCGGCAATTGCTCGCGAGCGATGCGCAAAAATTCCCATACGGAAACGTCCAGAAGAATTGCGCGTGATTTCGGGAGATCATTCAGATTATCGACTCGCCAATTCACCTCGATCTTCCCGCCGAGTTCGCGCAGATAGTTGGCGAGCGCGTCAGAAATCGATTGCGAGCCGCCGCGTGGAATTGGCCAGCCGACCACATGCCCGGCGGTACCCAGGACCAAACCGAACGCGGACGAAGCCATTGATTGCAAAGGCAGAAAAGAATGGGCTGCGATCCCTGCGAACAGCGCGCGCGCGGGCTCGTGCTTGAACAACGTTCTGCATAGTAAAGCCGCCGGACAGAGCGCAGGAACTCCAAAGCGCGCCAGCGCCAGAGGATGGCGCGGCAGATGCAACATCGGTTGCAGAAATTCGGGCGCCAATTTCTGCCAGTCGCGCGCGAGCGGCTCCATCAGGCGGCGATAAGCGCGCCCGTCGCCGGCGAGTTGTTCCGCGGTAAAATTGAGGTTGCGGTGCAGACACGCGGCAGTCCCGTTGCCAAGCGGATGTGCCAGTGGGATTTCGGGTTGGATCCATTCAAGACCAAATTGTTTCAGCGGAAGTGTTTTGAAGAAAGGCGAACCAGCGGCCAATGGATGAACCGCCGAGCAAACATCGTGCACAAATCCCGGCAAGGTTAGCTCAGCAGAACGCGCGCCGCCGCCGATCGTAGCGTTCCCTTCGACAACGACTACTGAACATCCTTCGCGCGCCAGCGTGATCGCTGCGGCCAACCCGTTAGGTCCGGAACCGACAACGACGGCGTCATAGTCTTCAGCCATATCACCTCGTAACAGCGGACAGCACGGTGGCGAATTGTTTCAAGGTCACTTAAGGGATCGCTGTGTCGCTATCGGCACATCGGCGCGATTAGGGGTTTGGACGCAAAGCCAGTGATGAAATCCATTTCCATGCCGTGCATCGATCTGTTTATGGGCTGCTCGGCATGCAGCTAACTTAAAAACTTTAATGACGAACACTGCGAGCGACTTTCTAATCAGGCGAATTAACGAGTGGGGCTTAAAGCGCATCTACGGATATCCAGGTGACGGCATCAACGGAATCCTCGGGGCCTTGGATCGCGCGAATGGTGCCGTTGAGTACGTGCAGGTACGCCATGAAGAGATGGCAGCGTTCATGGCCGGTGCGCACGCCAAATTCACGGGTGAAGTCGGCATTTGTCTCGCGACTTCAGGCCCGGGCGCGATCCATCTGCTCAACGGCCTGTACGATGCGAAAATGGACCACGCGCCGGTCGTAGCGATTGTCGGTCAGCAGGCACGTGCGGCAATTGGTGGCGATTATCAGCAGGAAGTCGATCTCGTTTCGTTGTTCAAAGACGTCGCTCACGAATACGTGCACATGGCGTCCACGCCCGCAGCAATTCGGCATTTAATCGACCGAGCGATTCGAATCGCGAAAGCGGAGCGCACCGTCACTTGCATTATTATTCCAAACGATGTGCAGGAAATGGATGCCGTGGAAAAGCCTCCGCGCAAGCACGGCACGATTCACTCCGGCATAGGCTACACGTCGCCACGCGTCATTCCGAAGGACGTGGATCTTCGCCGCGCAGCCAATGTTCTGAACGCGGGCGAAAAAGTGGCCATGCTCGTGGGCGCAGGCGCTTTGGAAGCGACTGATGAGGTCATCGAAGTCGCAGATATTTTGGGTGCGGGCGTAGCAAAGGCTTTGCTCGGCAAAGCTGTGATTGCGGATGACCTGCCGTTCTGCACCGGTCCAATCGGTTTACTTGGTTCTAAACCGAGTTGGAACATGATGGAAGAATGCGACACGCTGCTCGTTGTCGGGTCCAGTTTTCCATATTCGGAATTTTTTCCTAAAGAGGGCAAGGCGCGCGGCGTGCAGATCGACATCGACGCAAGGTTGATCGGCATCCGTTATCCGATGGAAGTCAATCTGATCGGCGATAGCACGGAAACATTGCGCGCTCTGATTCCTCTGCTCAAACGCAAAAACGATCGCCAATGGCGAAAACGCATCGAGGCGGACGTCGCTGATTGGTGGAAAATTTTGGAGGCGCGTGCCATGAACGACGCCAAACCGATCAATCCCCAGCGCGTTTTTTGGGAATTGTCCCCGCGTTTGCCGGACAACTGCATCATTGTCGCAGATTCCGGCTCCGCGGCGAACTGGTTTGCGCGAGATTTGAAGATCCGCCGCGGCATGATGGCATCGCTGTCGGGAAATCTGGCCACGATGGGTCCTGGTGTGCCTTACGCGATCGCGGCAAAGTTTGCTCACCCGGATCGGGTCGTAATCGCGACCGTCGGTGACGGCGCGATGTTGATGAACGGAATCAACGAAGTTATCACCATCGCGAATTACTGGAAAAAATGGAGCGACCCACGGTTGATCATCATGGTTCTCGCCAATCGCGACCTGAACCAGGTGACGTGGGAGGAACGCGTGCTGGCAGGTGACCCGAGATACGAATGCTCCCAAAGCGTGCCGCCGTTTGAGTTTGCCCGATACGCTGAAATGCTCGGCCTCACTGGTATTCGCGTTGATAAGCCGGAGCAGATCGGACCTGCGTGGGAACAGGCGCTCTGCGCGTCGCGACCCGTCATCCTCGAAGCGATTACCGATCCCGAAGTTCCGACTCTGCCGCCGCACATCACGTTCGATCAGGCAAAGAAATTCATTGATTCAATGATCGCCGGCGAGCCGCATCTCGGTCACATGATCAAACAAACCTTCAAGGAAGCGGTGCAAAGCATTCTGCCGCACTAGAAGTTTGGAGTGCGCGGACGTGTCCGCGGTTTGAAAGACGTGATCCCGCGGTGGCGGGACCGCATTCCGAAGGCGCACCAGCAATACGCGGATTGCTTGGCCTCATCCACGGCATCGCTGGTTTTCGTTAAACGCGACCTGATAGCTTTGCACGCGCAGGTGCGCGCAAGCGTTCGATCTAGTTGTGTGAACGAACCATTAGCTAAACAGACCGAGGAACGCGCTGATTTTTCAATCGAGAAATACGGAGAACGAACTGAAGAAAAAGAGGAGTGCGAAGAGCAACTGTTGGCCGAGTACGCTGCGCTGCTCGGATTTTTCGTTGCCAGCGTTGCAGTGCTGACCGGTGCAGCCGTGAAACAGGACCGCTTGCCGAAAAGATTTGGGCCACTCGACCTGGCGCTGCTCGGAATAGCAACACATAAGCTGAGTCGCATTGTCGCCAAGGACCGGATCACTGGCGTTCTGCGCGCACCATTTGTCTGTTACATTCGCAGTGCTGGCGCGGGAGAAGTCGAGGAAGAACCGCGCGGTCACGGAATGCAGCGTGGCATCGGTAATTTGATTTCGTGCCCGTATTGCATGGCGCCATGGTGCGCGACAGCGCTCGGCTTCGGACTCGTGTTCGCGCCGCGCGTCACACGGTTGTTCGGCGCAATTTTTGCCAGCGTTGCAGTGTCGGATTTCCTCTCTCGCGCTTACCTCAAGTTGAAGGAAGAAAAGTAGCTGGACCAAAAATACATTGAGACTTCTTCTGTATGGGAAGCTGACAACTTCCCCTGCGGGTCAGGCTGATGAGTGCGCATCCTGAAGTTGTCGTAATTACGGGGGCGTCGGCGGGAGTAGGTCGCGCGACGGCTCGGAGGTTTGCAAAAGAAAGCATGCGTATTGCACTTCTTGCCCGCGGTCTGGATGGATTGGAAGGCGCAAGGCGCGACGTCGAAAACCTCGGTGCAAAGGCGCTCGTCATTCCGGTCGATGTCGCCGACGCCGACAAAGTCGAAGCAGCAGCCGCGCAGATTGAAGCTGAGCTGGGCGAGATCGACATCTGGATTAATAACGCGATGGCTTCCGTCTTTTCGCCGATTACCGAAACCACGCCGGCAGAGTTTCGGCGTGTGACGGAAGTGACTTACCTCGGTTACGTTTACGGAACGCTGGCCGCGCTGAAACGGATGTTGCCTCGCGACCGCGGCGTCATCGTGCAAGTCGGCAGCGCGCTGGCGTACCGCGGGATTCCGTTGCAGGCAGCGTATTGCGCAGCCAAACACGCGGTCCAGGGCTTCTGCGATTCGTTGCGTTGCGAACTGATCCACGACGGCAGCGCAGTTCGCGTGACGATGCTACAATTACCGGCGCTCAACACACCGCAATTCGGCTGGGTCAAAAGCCGTTTACCAAGGAAAGCGCAACCGGTGCCGCCAATTTTTCAGCCCGAGGTTGCCGCGGAAGCAATTTACTTCGCAGCACACAATCCAAGGCGCGAATTTTATGTGGGCCTGCCGTCAGTGGAAGCGATCGTCGCAAACAAAATTGCTCCAGGCTTGCTCGATCATTATCTGGCCCGCAACGGATACGATTCGCAGCAACACGACGGCGTCGAAGATCCAAATCGTTCCAACAACTTATGGCAACCTATGCCCGACGATCACGGAGCGCACGGCACGTTCGACGCGCGCGCGAAAAGCTGGAGTCCGCAGTTATGGACCAGCGAACACCGCACGGTACTCGCGCTGGGCTTTTTAGCGCTCGCCATTTCCGGCCTGATCGCGCTCTTCAAAAACATCTGTAGCCGAGATCGCTGATCCCGGTCCCGACAATGCATGATGGCGTAGCGGAGGCTGTGTCAGCCGCGAGGCGCTCGTACGGCGACGTTGCGCGATTGGTGAGAGCAGATAATTCTTACTTCGGAATGTTTCCTTCGATGAAATCCGAATTGCCATCTCGCGCTTTTGGCGAGCTTTCTACACCACTCGTCGCCGACGCCGCTCTGCGCTTGAAGATTCCGCTCCGGATCAGTCCGCCTGGTATTCAGCCGGTTACGCCCGATCAACGTCTCGCAGGCCCGGCGCTGCCAGTCAGACATTTTGGCAGCGTCGATGTTTTTCTGGAAGCAATGCAAGGCGCGCAACCGGGCGAAGTCCTGGTAATCGATAACGGGGGGCGCTTGGACGAAGGCTGTATCGGCGATTTAACCGCGCTCGAGGTTGAACACTGCGAATTAGCTGGAATCATCGTCTGGGGCGCGCATCGCGATACGCCGGAGCTCCGGCAGATTCCTCTGCCGATTTTCAGCTATGGGACGTGCCCGTCCGGCCCGCAACGGCTCGATTCTCGTGATCCATCGGCGTTGCGCTCCGCTCGGTTCGGCAACTTCCTGGTCGAAGCCGGCGATGTTGTCTTTGCCGACGACGACGGCTGTTTGTTTGTTGCCGCCGATCGAGTCGATGAATTGCTTCGCGTGGCGCAAGAAATCTGGAAACGGGAACGCCATCAGGCGGAGGCGATCAAGAGCGGGCGATCGCTGCGGGAACAGTTGGACTTTGCACGATATCTAGAGAAACGAGAAACCGATCCGAACTACAGCTTTCGGGAACACCTGCGAAAAATCAGCGGCGCAATCGAAGAATAAATCAGAGCGCTCGCAGACGTCGAAGCTTTAGCCCCGGGCCGCTGACTTCGAAAACAATCCTGTAGCCGGCGACGCTAACCGGAAAACAATCCCTTTCGGTTGTCGGCTTTTTTCCTTCTTTGTCCTTTCCACTTCTTTGCTCCATGACAGGTTCATCCGTAACAAGGTAGTCATGACTTCGCGTCTTAATTCTTCGCTGTTACCTCTTACTTTTTTCTCGGTTCTACTAACGACATCACTGACGTGGCTGCATGCCACCGCCCCCGCTGACAGGCCAATTTCCATCCCGGTGCAGATCACTCATGCGCAGAATTTTGATCCATTCCCTTCCCCCGACGGCAAAAAGCTTGTCTTCATCTCAATGGTCTCCGGTGAGGAGCAGTTATTTACGATGGACGTTGACGGTTCCAACATCGTGCAGCTTACTCGTGACGATGCCGATCACGAAGATCCCGCGTGGTCACCAGATGGGACCAAAATCGCGTTCGTCTTCATCACCAAGGACCGTCATAGCATCGCGGTGATGGAAACAGATGGCAGTAACATGGAAGTGCTTACCCCACCCAAGCAGAATACCATCCATCCAAACTGGTCGGCGGACAGCAAACGTGTGATCTACTGCACGAATGACGACCTCCAGCCGCCAAAGAAAAATTCTGCCGAGATCAACGCAGTCGATCTCGCGACGAAGAAAGTCACGCCCCTTATCACAGGCGGTATCAATACTTACGGTTCCTGGTCGCCCGATATGAAACATATCGCGTTCCGCAAAATCATTGGTGAAGAAAATTCGGAGGTTTTTGTTGCCGATGGCGACGGCTCGAACCCGCGCAACCTTACGAACAATCCATTCTTCGATGGCTGGCCCGCGTGGTCGCTCGATGGGAAAAAGATCGCATTTGCATCAAACCGCCGCGGCCACGGCTATCAGATATTCGTCATGGACGCAGATGGCGCCAACCCACATCTGGTCGCCAATACCGAAGGCCGCGGAACAGCGCCGCGTTGGTCTCCTGACGGAAAAGTCATCTACTTTACAAATTGCGTCGCCAAAGATTACGGCACCGACTGTGAAATCCTTTCGGCCGGCCTGTGAACGGAGCAGCCGGGAGTCGTGACAAGACGCGGCGACAGTTGCGATGTGCCATAGCGTATTTCGACTTTGCTCGTGACAAGCGGCCGAAAACCATGGCAACTGCGTTTCATTAGCGATGTTACGTTGGATCTTCAGACTGATTGTTCTCAATTACGCCGTGAAGGTGATAAACAGGCTGTTCGCCTCTCGAAGCGATCGTCGCAGCCGTATCGAATTCGATCCGAAGCGTTAGAGCTTATCCGCCGAAGGCTTTCTTCCCGGCGCGTATGATGCCGCCGCCGGCGAAGGCCGATCGCTCATCCCATTCGCTCGATTGAAAGTCGCTCGCCGCTGAGCTCACTCGCTCCTGTGAAGTTGCGGGAATGAGCAGAATCTTCGAGGAATAAAAAACAGCAAAACGCGAACAGAGAAGGACCGCCTCCGCGGATTTTCGCGAAGGCAGCACTCTCGGTAAAGCAGAATTATTTCAGCGTAACTTCGCGCATGAGTTTGTCGCCCATGATGTCGCGGATTTCCAGGCGCTTGACTGCGAGCTGGCGCTGCTGGTCTTCAGTGCCAACCAATTTGGCGCCGATCGAATCGGTCTTGTCCCGCAGACCATCGAGGGCAGCCATGTCTGGGTACTCGATCATTAGCAGAATGTCATAGTCCTGTTGCGTAGATGCGTCGCCAACCAGGATTTTATAATCCATGATGATGCCTTGTTTTTTGGCTTCGTCGTTGGTCGCTTTGAATATCTTGGCCAGAGCTTTGAGATAATCATCGCTCATACCGGGCTTTGTTTTGACCATTGTAATCTGCCAGACTCCACCTTCCGTGTAAGGCGCAGTGCTTTGGGTGGCCGAGGTGGCAGTCGTTGCGGCTGACGCTGAACTTTGCGCCGAGCAAACGCTGACTGCGCTCGCTGCCGCAGCGATGAAGATTGCTGTTTTGAGGTGTTTCGTGAACTTCATTGAATTAACTTTCTTGTTTGGTTTGGTTGTACCCAAGCCGGATGGAGTTGAGAGTGCTCCTGGGGCGAGACTTTTCCTAAAAAAATTCGCTCAGACTGACTCGTCGCTCCGGTTTTCGACCTGGAGAATCGCGTGACGCGTTGTCTCAGCGGTGATTTAGCCACTCAGGCATTGCAGCCTGGCTAAAGATGCGATGAAACGTCGAATGACGTAATCCGTCGCCTGAATACACTGTGCGCGCTGTTAAGCAAGCTGTTTCGCGGCTCTCAACTAGATTGAGCGGTAATGTCGCACTTTGCTTAACGAGGAAGCCAGGAGAAGCACTCTAGTGTCCGGCTGCCTGCTCGCGATTTATCGGAGTCCTCAGCGGAGTCAATCCAAATTCATTTTATTCTGCGCTGAGACAGCGCACGCTACAATCGCCAGATCCGGCGGGGGCGGTTGGTAAAATTGGCGATGAATGCAGAGATCGCTCTCGCCCCAGTCCGTATTGATGTAGGAGCAAATAACCGCTAGTCGGTCGGCACCACCAGCGATCGCGCGAATTCACCAACGCGCTTCACGAGGTGGGGGGAATCGATGAGCCTTTCAATTTCGCGAACGATCGCGCTGCCGACTACGGCCGCGTCCGCGAACCGCCACACCGAGCGCACTTGTTCCGGAGTCGAGATTCCGAAGCCGACTGCGACTGGCAAATCGCTGACACCTCTTGCGCGTTTTACGAGAGCTTCCGCATCACGCGTCATTTGATCGCGCGCACCTGTCACGCCGGCGCGCGACACGGCATAGATGAATCCGCGCGCTTGCTGCGCGATGTGCGCGAGTCGTTCGTCAGACGTGGTTGGTGCGACTAAAAAGATCGGATCGAGGTCGTAGCCGAGCAGCGTCTGCGTCCACGACTTTGCTTCCTCGGGAATCAAATCTGTCGCGAGCACTCCGGCGATACCGGCCTCGTTCGCCGCGACACCCAAGTGTTCTTCGCCGAATTGCAGAAGCGGATTGAAATAGCTGAATAAAACGATGGGCACATCGATGTGCTGTCTCACGTGTGAAACGCAGTTGAGCGCGTCCCGGACAGTAACACCATTGCGCAAGGCGCGTTCTGAGGCGCGCTGAATAGTTTCGCCGTCGGCGACCGGGTCACTGAAGGGAACACCCAGTTCAATGATGTCGGCCCCGGCAGCAGCGAGCTCGATGAGTAAGCTCTCAGTAGTTGGAAGATCGGGATCACCCGCGGTGATGAATGGGATGAATCCGCCACGCCCGAGACGTTTCAGAGAAGCGAATGTCTCCCCGATTCGGCTCATCGCGTTTGCAAATCCGCGACGAGCTGGACGTCCTTGTCGCCACGGCCGGACAGATTCACAATGATCGTGTCGTCTCGTGACAACTCGCGCGCGACACAAATGGCAGGCATGATGGCGTGTGCTGTTTCGAGCGCGGGGATGATTCCTTCCAGTTTTGCGCAAAGCTGAAATCCTTCGAGTGCTTCGGCATCGTTCGATCTGATGTATTCGGCTCGTCCGTTATCGTGCAGAAATGCGTGCTCAGGCCCGATCGCTGAATAATCGAGACCGGCTGAAATCGAATGCGTCGTGGCAATTTGACCGTTCGGATCCTGAAGCACGTACGACATCGTGCCTTGCAGCACGCCAACACGTCCGCCTCCGCTTTCTGATCCATCATGAAATCTGGCGGCGTGTTCACCCAACGAATCGCCGCGGCCTGCCGCCTCGACTCCGATCAGTCTAACTTGTTCGTCTCCAATGAAACGATGAAACAAACCGATCGCATTTGACCCGCCGCCGACACACGCAATCAGCGCGCCTGGCAATTTTCCTGTCGCAGCCAAAATCTGTTCGCGCGCTTCGAGACCGATCACGCTCTGAAATTCGCGCACCATCACGGGATACGGATGGGGACCAAGCGCACTGCCCAGCAGGTAATAAGTATCGTGGATGTTCGTCACCCAATCCCGCAGCGTCTCGTTGATCGCGTCCTTCAACGTGCGTGTTCCGGCGGCTACGGTTCTTACTTCGGCGCCAAGCAATCGCATTCGAAAAACGTTCAGGGTTTGCCGCTGTACATCTGCCGCGCCCATGTAGATGACGCATTGCAACCCAAAGAGTGCGCAAACCGTGGCCGTCGCGACGCCGTGCTGACCTGCGCCGGTTTCGGCAATCACGCGCTCCTTGCCCATCCGGCGAGCGAGCAACGCCTGGCCCAGGGCGTTATTGATCTTGTGCGCGCCGGTGTGCAAAAGGTCTTCGCGTTTAAGATAAATTTGCGCTCCGCCCGCGTGTGTGGACAAACGCTGAGCATGAAACAGTGGTGTTGGTCGGCCGGCGTAATCGCGCAGCAGTTGATTGAACTCGTCCCAGAAATCGTTGTCGCGTCGCGCGCGCGTGAACTCGTTGGTCAAGTCCTCGAGTGGCGCGACCAGGGTTTCTGGAACGTAGCGTCCGCCAAATTTCCCCCAGTGGCCGTGTTCGTCCGGCTCGCTTTTAGTGATCATAAATGGCGCTGTCATGTGGAGCGAAGCGCCGCAACGAAATGCGAGCATGAGGCCAGGCTTGCAAACATCTCTAGTCTAGGTCGATCAGTTTCGTTAAGAAATGGATCCGAGATCCTTCGCTCCGCTCAGGATGACATTGTGCGGTGGCTTGTGAGTCGACGCCGCGCGTACCAAGCGTTCGGCCGTGCGCACGGCTGCGACGAAATCTTTGATGGTGTCGCGGTTTTTCACGCCCGGCGCGCTCTCAACGCCGCTGCAAACGTCCACGGCGTGTGGCGTGACAACAGCGATCGCTTCGCCAACGTTTTCTGCGTTCAAACCACCGGACAGAATGAGGAATCGAGAAAATCGCAATGTTGCTCGCGCAGCAGACCAATCGCACGTCTGGCCGGTGCCGCCGCGAAGATCGGGATGATGTGCGTCGATGAGCACATCGCAATCGGGAAACAACGCCACGTCTTCCGGCCGAAATTGCGGGTGCGTGGACAACGCTTGGATCACTCGAAATTCGCGGGCGAGTTCTCGCCCGAGGTTAGGCGAGAAATCTCCGTGCAATTGGACGCATCGCAGTCGTGCGGCGTTTGCCGTGTTCCGGATTTCATCAGCGTTTCCATTAACGAAAACACCGACTGCATCAGAATGGCTCGCCAGCGTGTCGATGATTTGCCGGGCAACTTCTGGTTCAATGTAGCGCGGGCTTTGCGGATAAAAGTTCAGCCCGATCATGTCGACGCCAAGTTCAGCGCACATTCTCGCGTCGTTCACATTCGTAACGCCGCAGATTTTGATTTGTATCGGGGTCATCATGGATTGTAGGGCGTCTGTGTCAGACGCCATGGCGTTTCACAGAAACGCCCTACAACATTTGGATCATTCATTCTTCACATTCTGGTCATTCGCCGCTTCGCAATCTCCGACCCCAGCGATGAGATCGCGCAATGCCGCTTCTGGATCGCTCGCGCGCATAAGCGCTTCGCCAATGAGAAAACCGCGGAACCCAAGAGTCTGAAGATGACGCAGAGATTCGGCATTTTTTAGTCCACTTTCGCTGATCATCACCCGATCTGGTGGAGCGTCGGCGATCAGACGCTCGCTCGTTTCCAATGAAGTTTGAAACGTCCGCAGATCGCGATTGTTTACGCCAATAATTGTGGTGCGTGATCTGACCGCTCGTCGCAATTCCTCCGACGTATGCACTTCGACGAGCGCATCCAGTCCGAGTTCTTCCTGTGCGATTGCGCATAAACTTGTTAACTCGGCGTCCTCAAGTGCTGCTGCGATCAATAGCACAGCGTCCGCTCCGGCAGCTGCCGCGTCGTAAATCTGGGTTTCATCAATGATGAAATCTTTGCGCAGAATCGGCAAACTCGTGCTGGCCCGGACCTCAGTGAGATCATTAATCGAGCCCCCAAAATATTCCTCGTCGGTCAGAACAGATATCGCGCAGGCACCGCCGCGTTCGTAACACTTCGCAACCTCAGCTACTGAGAGATTGCTGCTGATCAAGCCCATTGACGGCGATCTTCGTTTGAATTCCGCGATGATGTTCGGACAGCCGTGGCCCGCTTGGAGCGCTTGTAGCAGGCGATGCGATGCGGCGTTGGCTCGCGCGGCCAAAGCGCGCTCGCGAAACTCCTGCGAGGCGCGATCGGCTCTAAGTCGCGCCACGACTTGCCGTTTTCGATCAACAATTTCGGAGAGGATATTGACCATATCACCTTCGATTTGTTTCTCGGATGAGTGCGTCCAGCTTCGATGCGGCGTGTCCACTCTCAATGCTTTCGCGAGCCAGGTTCGCTGCGTGCCGAGGATCCGGTGCGATTCCCGCCAGATAAAGCGCAGCTGCGGCATTTATGAGAACAAGATCGCGAGCCGGGCCGAGCTCACTCTTATTTGCGCCACTCAGGATCGCACGAATCAATTGCGCGTTTTCGTCAGGTCCGTCAGCGCGACTTGCATCGAGCGATTGACGTTCCAACCCGAATTCCTGCGGCGAAATCGTGAACGCCTTCACTCCGGCGCGCGCCGAGCAGGACGCGACCCGCGTCTCACCTGCGATTGTTAATTCGTCCAGTCCATCGCTCCCGTGAACGACCCACGCGTGTTCGATCCCGAGAAGGGCGAGTGCCGACGCGACTCGTTCAACCCACGCAGCATCCCATACACCGACGAGTTGAAACGGTGCTCTCGCGGGATTCGTCAGCGGACCAAGCAGATTAAAGGTCGTACGCACGGCGAGTTGCCGGCGCACCTGTGCGACGCGCGCTGTTGCCCGATGGAAAAGCGGCGCAAACATGAAACAGACGCCGTGATCGTTGAGGCAGCGTTCCACGGTTTGCGGAGAGGCCGCAGTATTGACTCCGAGCGCTTCGAGAACGTCGGCGCTGCCGCAATTTGATGTTGCAGCGCGTGCACCATGTTTTGCCACAGGCAAACCAGCGCCCGCAATTACGAATCCTGCGGCCGTTGAGACGTTGAATGTTTTCGCACTACTCGATCCAGTGCCCGCGGTGTCGATGAAATTGCGGTGGCGCGAATGCAATCGAAGCGCGCGGTTCCGCATTGCTTCAGCCATTCCTGCGAGTTCGTCGACAGTCTCGCCTTTGGCCGCCAACGCAGTCAGCGCGTCCGCGATTTGTGCGTCTTTGGCATCGGGGCTGATCAGATTTTCAAGAAACTTTGCGGCCTCGGCGCGGGTGAGATTTTCACCGTTGGTCAGACGCAGTGTTGCTTCGGACAATCCGAAATCGCCGGTATGAGTTGGAGGATAGTCTGCCGGCTTGTCCTGGCAGGCTGGCAGCTTGCCATCCGCGTCAGGCAAAGCTGCCTGACTTCCATTCTGCGCGGTCAAGTTTGCTGTCGCTTTTCTCATTCCGATCGCATTCGCGTTGCCATTGATAGCGCCTTCGCCATGGCGCGCGCTTTGTTGATGCTCTCCTGATATTCTGAGTCCGGCTCCGAATCAGCGACGATGCCCGCGCCGGCCTGGAAATATGCTTTCCCGTCCTTCAACACGGCGGAGCGCAACGCGATGCACGAATCGAGATTACCGTCGAATCCGAAGTAGCCTATCGCGCCGGCGTAACAGCCGCGTCTGGTTTGTTCCAGTTCGCTAATGATTTGCATCGCGCGAATCTTTGGCGCGCCAGAAACGGTCCCGGCGGGAAATGTCGACTTAATCAGATCGAATGGAGTGCAACCGCTGCGTAAGCGTGCGGTCACATTGGAAACGATGTGCATCACATGGCTGTATCGCTCGATTCCCATGAATTCGGTGACGCGTACCGAGCCGAACTCTGCGACACGGCCGATGTCGTTGCGCGCGAGATCAACAAGCATGACGTGTTCAGCGCGTTCTTTTGGATCGGCCAGCAACTCCGCCGCGTTTTTCTCGTCCTCAGCAGCCGTCAGGCCGCGCGGGCGCGTCCCTGCGATGGGCCGAATCTCGACAGTCTCGCCGGTCAACCGGACGTGCATTTCAGGCGAGCTGCCAACAAGTGAAAAATCATCTCCGAATTTAAGGCAAAACATGTACGGCGACGGATTGACGAATCGAAGACAGCGATAGAAATCGAGCGCCTCGCCAGTGAACTCAGACTCGAACCGCTGCGACAACACCACTTGAAAAATATCGCCTGCGCGGATGTACTGCTTGGCGCGTTCGACTGCGCGCTTGAATTCCTCCGGCTGAAAATTGCTGTGAGTTATCTCGAGCTCGGAATCTGCCGTAAGCACGAATGGAAGATCGGCAGAACGGGAGAGCTTCGCCATGATTCGTCCGATGGATTCGGCTGCCTGGGCGTAGACTTTTTCGACCTGGCCGTCCTCGAGGAATGCGTTCACCACAATTTTGACGCTGCGTAACCGGTGATCGAACAGCAGCAGGCTGCCTGGGATCATGAACAGCGCTTCGGGCAATTGGAGTTCGTCGCGTTGTGCCGCCGGGACTCTTGGCTCGAAGCAGTGGATCGCTTCGTAGCCGAGAAAGCCGACAGCGCCGCCGGCGAAAGGCGGCAGTTCAGGGCGCGAGACGAACCGATAACCCATCATCAACTTCCGCACCTCCTCTATTGGATCGCTGGTCATTTTGAGCCGCTGCTCGTTTCCCTGCGCGACGATTCGAAACTCACGTCCGTGACTCTGCATGATGACGCGCGGTTCCACGCCGACGAAAGAAAAGCGGCCTGACACATCATTTTTTTCCGTGGACTCAAACAGAAAGCTGTAGGCCCCGTCATCCAGCTTTCTGAATGCTGAGACCGGTGTTTCTCCGTCTGCGATGAATTCTGCGAAAACAGGGATGATGTTGCCGTGTTTCGCCAGCTCAGCGAATTCGTCCAAAGTCGGGGCGAGTTGGAGCGTCATTGCAATCATGTAAGCGCGAGGAATCGCGCGAGCAGTTTTTTGCCATCTCGAGTGAGCACCGACTCGGGATGAAATTGCACTCCGTGCACGGGGAATTCGCGATGACGCAGCGCCATGATCTCTCCGTCGTTGCTGTCGGCAGTGATTTCCAGACATGCAGGAAATGAAGTGCGCTCGACGACTAGCGAATGGTAGCGGCCACCTTCAAATGGGTTCGACAAATCTGAAAAAAGCCCGCCGCCGTTATGGCTGATCATGCATGATTTCCCGTGCATGAGTCGATCAGCTCCGACTACGCTGCCACCGTAAGCTTCGGCGATGCATTGATGACCGAGGCATACGCCGAGAAGCGGAATCTGTTCACCGAAGCGCAGGACGACTTCCTTGCTAATACCAGCTTCGCGTGGCGTGCACGGGCCTGGGGAAATGCAGATGTGGTCTGGAGCTACGTCTGCGATTTCATTAATTGAAATTTCGTCATTGCGTTTAACCAGAATGTCGCAGCCGAGCTCGCCGAAATACTGTGCGAGGTTGTAGGTGAAGGAGTCGTAGTTGTCGATTAGCAGAAGCATTTTTCGATTTCACAGATGTCATTCTGAGCGAAGTGAAGAATCTCTGATCTCTTGTGGACGAATCCCGCCGTCAGAAATAACCAGGGATGGTTCGCTTGGCTCAACATGACAGCGGCATTACGTATTTTTTTCTTGTGACGAAGTAACACTACGAAGAGCGTGAACTTCTTCGATGAGCTGCGCGTATTGCGAAAGCGTCAGCGCCTGCGCGCTGTCGGACAGAGCAAGCTCCGGTTGATTGTGAACTTCGATCATGAGGCCGTCCGCTCCCACAGCGACGCCAGCGCGCGCGAGCGGGGTGACCATGTATGCGGTACCCGTGCCGTGTGACGGATCGACGATCACCGGCAAATGCGAAATACGCCGAATCGCCGGCACGGAGGCTAGATCGAGTGTGTTACGCGTATGCTGCGCAAATGTGCGAACACCCCGCTCACACAAGACGACATTGTAGTTGCCCTCAGCCATTATGTACTCGGCTGCCAGCAGCCACTCCTCGAGTGTCGCAGCCATCCCGCGCTTCAACAGGACGGGCAAGTGGGACCGGCCGGCGCGCTTTAGAAGCGAAAAATTCTGCATGTTTCGGGCACCGATTTGAATCATGTCGCCGTGCTTTTCGATAAGGTCGACATGCGACTCCTCAACGGCCTCGCTGACGATCTTTAACCCAAATTCATTACGAATTGCAGTCATGATTTCCCATGCCTTCTCGCCTAACCCTTGGAATGTGTAAGGCGAGGTGCGCGGCTTCCAAACGCACCCGCGGAAGAAACGCGCACCGCTTCGTTTGACTGCCTCTGCTACGGCAAACGCCTGCTCGCGGCTCTCGATTGCGCACGGCCCCGCAATAATGGCGAGTTCGCTTCCGCCGATCGTTGCACCGTCAATCTGTACAATTGTTTTTTCGGGACGCAGATCGAGCGTGATCAGCTTGTACGGTTTGGTTACACGGATGACCTCCGCAACGCCTGGTAAATTTTCAAAACGCCGGCCATCGATTGGACCCTGGTTTCCTGTAATTCCTATTGCGGTGCGCGTCGCGCCCGGCATTGGGTGCCCACGCAAGCCGATTGCCTCGACCACGCTTATGATCGCATCGATATTGCGCGCGGTGGCGCCTGGTTTCATCACTATCAACATATTTTTAAGAAATGGTTGGGTTGTTTCATTGGGCAGAGACAAATCTCCCTCGGGAAGAAGAGAGAATAATCAGCGCCCGTTGAGAAAACGGTCGCTTGCTATCGCCAGACTACGAGCGCCGACGTTGAGACAGACCGCGAGCCACGTGCGGTCTTGAGTGAACACGTCATGTCAGCGTTCATTGCCCACGAGTATAACGATCGTCTGACGATTGTCGATTACAAACATCAACGAACTTGGTAACTACCCCGTTACCAAACTCCGCTAACACATCGCCCGTCGAGTGCCGCCGTCGCTGTGTCTCAAGCCGATAGGTGTACAGGTATGTTTGTAGAAAGGAAACTGGCCGCTCTTTTCTCAATTTTTGTTTCCGGATGGTTCACGCTCTCCGCCTCCGCGATTGAAGTAACAGAGCTGGCGGGCGCAGCGCACGGTTATCCGGGACTCTGCGATGCCAACGGAAAGAAAATTGCGGATGGAGAGTTCAGGCAGTGGGTCGAGGATCATCATCTTTACGTGGTCATCACCTACAGATTGCCACGTGGACAATCTTTTGAGGAGAAGTCGCAATTTCGGCAAGATGGTGAGCTGAGGCAGGAACAATGGTCATGGAAGGAACTGATGCATGGAAAACCGCAGCGCGAATTCAGTGTCGACTTCGCGTCGGGAATGGCCAGTGCGCACATCCGCAAAGACAACAAAGATGTGACTGAAAAAATCGATGTTGAACCCGGCCGAACATTTGCCGGATTCGGATTCACCATCGCGTTGAGTAATCTGCGCAAGAAACTGCTGAAAGGAGAACAAATTGAGCTCAAGGCCGTGGGCTTTTCGCCATTTCCGACGCTGAAGCCGCAGGTTGTGACAGTGAAGATTTCGCACGGTGGGGTCGACCATATGAGAATGGCAGGACGCTCGCTCAAAGGGGACCGCTTCATCATTCATCCCGAAATTCCGCTGATCGCAAAATTGTTTGTGAACGTGCCGGACACAAAGGTTTGGCTGACGAATCCTGCACCGGCAGGCTTTCTTCGCTGGGAAGGTCCAATTGTGTTGCCGAATGATCCACTCATCCGTGTTGATTTGCTTTCTGGCACAAAGAGCGGACCGGCAGAACCAGCGGGCAGTTAGGCGTTTGAGAACGCGCGCTGTCTTGTTCCAGCGCGATTCCAATTTGACGCAGCGAAGGAAATTTCCATGGCTGAAGCATCGCGCGATCTTGAAGGCCCCGATTTCGAAAAGGGTTGCGACACCGATGAGGTGCAGAATGGGGGAATGCTTCTCGGACACGCGTTTGGTGAAGCAATTGTCGTGGCTAGACAAGGCGATCAACTTTTCGCGATCGGTGCTACCTGCACGCATTACGGCGGGCCGCTGGCAAAAGGATTGATGGTCGATTGCACCGTCCGATGTCCGTGGCATCATGCCCGCTTCGACCTTCGCACGGGTGAAGCGATAGGTGCACCGGCGTTGAGCGACACGACTTGTTGGAATATTGAGAAACGCGGCCCGCGTTTTTTCGTCGTAGAGAAGAAAAAGAAAGAACCCGCGCGCAAACCAAAATCGTCGCCACTGAGCGTGGTTGTCGTTGGCGCAGCCGCCGCTGGCAATGCCGCGGCGGAAATGCTGCGCCGCGAAGGTTACGACGGGCCGATCACGCTTATCGGCGCTGACGAATTTTTGCCATATGATCGGCCGAATCTTTCCAAAGATTATCTCGCGGGCAGTGCGCAGGAAGAATGGATCCCGTTGCGCGCGGCAGATTTTTATCGCGAGCAAAAGATCGACGTTATGACAAAAACGTCCGTGGTCACGATCGATCCAAACACGAAGCAGGTGACGTTGTCAGATGGTCGTTCGTTAGCTTATGGCGCGCTGCTGTTGGCGACCGGCGCCGAACCCGTGCCGCTCTCGATTCCCGGGGATGATCTGCCGCACGTTTGTTATTTGCGATCGCTCAGCGACAGCAGGCGCATCATCGGGAAAGCGAAAAACGCGAAACGGGCAGTCGTGATCGGCGCCAGCTTCATTGGTCTGGAAGTAGCGGCATCGCTGCGCGAGCGCAAACTCGAAGTCGTAGTCGTCGGAAAAAGATCTTTGCCGCTCGAGAAAATTCTCGGACGCGAATTGGGAAACTTCATTCGCGAAATTCACGAAGACCACGGCGTGAAATTTCATCTCGGTCGAACGCCCGCAGCAATCGAAGATCGGTGCGTGCAGCTCGATGATGGAACGTTTTTGGATTGCGACCTGGTGGTCGTTGGAATCGGCGTTCGGCCAAATATAGCCCTGGCCGAAAAAGCGGGCATTACCACTCACAACGGCGTCGTGGTCAACGAATTTCTGGAAACCAACGTCCCGGGAATTTTTGCCGCCGGCGACATCGCGTGTTGGCCCGATCCGCGCGCGGGCCGGATGCGCGTCGAGCACTGGGTCGTCGCCGAGCGTCAGGGCCAGACTGCTGCACGCAATATTCTTGGCGCGCGTGAGCGATTCACTACGCCGCCGTTCTTTTGGAGCAATCATTTCGATGTGGAGATCCGTTACGTTGGTCACGGCAGCAGCCAGGATCGCGCGATTGTATCGGGTGATTTAAAATCGAAGGATGCCTCCGTTATTTTCCGCGATGGCGAAAAACTTACAGCTGTCGCAAGTATTGGTCGCGACTTGGAGAACCTAAAAGCGGAACTGGCGCTCGAGCGCGGCGATGAATTCCGTGCACTGTGATTTGATCTACCCCACAGCGGACTTACGCCATCCACGGGCGCCCATTTCGGCTTAACAGGCATACCGGATCCAATTAAGCTCGGTTCCATGGGTGAATCGACATTCTCCGCCGTCTTAATTTTCTTCCTGGTCAATTATTTCCTGACGTTTTTGATCGTCGGTTTACTCGCCGGCGTCTTATCCCTAATCAATAAGCCCAAACCACTACGGATTAATGTGGTTGCCGAGGCATTGTTCGCTTACTACCTGCTTTTCACCATAGGGATCAACAATCTCGTCAACTTCGTTGCCCACGTTTTTTTCGGTGATTTCTCTGCCGAGTTTATCGGGTGGCCGCAAAGCCCATTTCAAGCAGAAGTAGGATTCGCCAGCCTCGGTGTGGGAATTGCAGGAGTCATTGCGTTCAAGGCAAGCCTGCCATTTCGAGTCGCGACGCTAATTCCGCCATCGGCGTTCGCGTTGGGAGCCGCCGGCGGGCACATTTACCAAATGATCGTGGCCAAAAATTTCTCGCCGGGCAACGTGGGAGTGGTTCTCCCGAGCGGCATTCTTATTCCGGTTGTTGGATTCGTCTTGTTGTGGCTTTCATATAAACATCCGCCGCCCGGGGCCGCTTGTCGCAAGCTGACCTAGCGTTGCATGGCCTCGCCGATTTGATGCTGACTCATCACCGAATTGCTGGGTTTCACTTGGCAATCACTGGCTCAGTTTCGCCTGCGCTTTCATCATCTCAGCCTGGATTATCGGCGTTAGGTCTGCCATGTAAGCACCGAACTTTTGCATCGCTGATTTCCCGACAGGCGAGCCATAAAAATCGGCCAACGCCTTTAGCTCATCAGTCGTGAAATGTTTTGCCATTGCGTCTGTCATTGCTTTGCTTAGCGCCGCAATGTCGAGGTCTTTGTCATCATTTGCTTGAATTGTTGCCGCTGATCCGCCGGAAGATTTGTTGCCATTTTGTCAGCCATATCCTCGAACAGCGCTTTGGGCGGTACCGCCTGGAGATAATGTTCGGCTTCGCGCCGTCGCGTTTCGGGCGTGTCAGTGGCACTGAGAAGGAGCGTGGCTGAGGCGAACAACGCAGCCGAAAGGATGATGATTAGCTTTTGCATGGGCGGCTTTTAACCCGTACCAGAGAGGAACGAGATCTTTTTTGCGCAATCTGCTCGTTAATCTGTTCTAGATCAGCACGGCGGCGAGTCCAAGGAATACAAGCAAGCAACCCACGTCAGTGAACGTTGTGACGACGATACTGGACGCCATTGCGGGATCAGCTCCTAGCTTTTTCATTACCAACGGAACAATTGCGCCAGCCACGCCGCTAAAACAACAACTGATGGTTATCGCAAGGAACACTACTAAGCTGAGCATCAACGCCGAATGGCTCTTCACCATGGTGGCAAAAATAAACATCGCAATGGCACCCGTCACTCCAGTCAGCGCGCCATTAAACAGCCCTAACAAGGCTTCCTTGACGAGAAGCACGCGTTCTTTTCCAGATCTCAAGTCGCCCAGGGTTATGCCGCGCAAGCACACAGCAAGTGCCTGCACGCCGGTGTTTGCAGCTTGACCAATAAGCACCGGTAGAAACACCGCCAACGCAATGATCCGATCGATCGTGTGTTCGAATAATCCAACGACAACAGCGGCTAGCAATCCGCAGAACAAATTCACCTGTAGCCAGGGATGCCGGAATTTTAAGCTCCGCAACCACGGTGTTGTGAGTCGCTCCTCAGTTTCGACACCGACCATTTCGCCCGGTTGTGCGCTTAACTCCACTGCCTGTGCTTCAAAGAGCATCTGACCGCGGACCAGTCCAATCAGTTGCCCGGACTTTTCACAGACCGGGTAGACCGGATAATGTCGGACCAGCACCGACCTCATCGCCTCGGTCAGCGACATTTCGGGTGTCAGAAAGAACGGATTCCCCAGCATGATCTCTTCAAGGGTTTGCGATCTTTGTGCCAGAAGCATGTCGCGCATCACAACGACCCCAAGAAGGCTCTCCTGCTCATCGGTCACGAAGGCGTAAGTGATGATCGTTTTGCTGGCCAAGCGGCGAATTTGCTCGGTTGCTTCAGCGACTGTTGTCGTGGAACGGAAAACGGCCAGCGGCGGTTGCATGAGCTGCCCGACGGTCCGCGCCGGATAAGCTTGATTACGCATCCACTGCCGCGTCGTTTCCGGAGAAGCAGTGGCCAGAATCGTTTCCCTGCGGGATGGATGGAAGCGCTGAAGGATTTTCAGCGCTGCGGCCGGGTTAAGGAGCTCCAGCATCTGTACCACAAATTCGTCCGGATACGGCTCGAGCATCTTTACTGCTTCGTGCGGATCGCGTTCGACAATCTTGGTGAAGAGTTCTCGTAATTCCGGTTCGATCTCGCGCTCAGCGTCGGATGCACCCTCTTTTTTGCTCTTACTCATGGCGAGAGTCTGGCAAGCCAACACGGCAATTGGCAACATTAAGTATCGACACGACGCCAGGAACGTGTAGCGGCTGAATTGGAAATTGCCGCCGCCTCTCGATCTTATGTCGTGCGTGTTCTCGTTCTGACCGGCGCGGGCGTTTCGGCTGAAAGCGGCATTCCGACCTTTCGTGGCAGGGCCGGCTACTGGCGAAATCTCGATCCGGCACACCTGGCAACACCGGGAGCATTCACGCGAGATCCGAAACTTGTTTGGGAATGGTACTGCGAGCGCCGGCAGCGTATCGGGAATGCGCAACCAAATGCGGCGCACGAAGCGATCACGAGACTGGCCCATCACTCCGACGACTTCCTGCTCGTGACTCAGAACGTGGACGACCTGCACGCGCGTGCCGGACTGCCGAAGGAGAAGATGGTGCAGATTCATGGCGATATTTTCGTAACGCGCTGCTCACGGTGTGATGTTGGTTTTACCGACCGGGAGCACGAGCACGAGCAGGAGGAAGAGGAAGAGGAGGAGCTAAAGGTAGAGGAACAAAATGTCGTTCCAAGGTGCGGCAAGTGCGATGCGCTCATGCGGCCGGGGGTCGTTTGGTTTGGCGAGCAATTGCCTTGGAACGAAGTGCAACGAGTTCAAACTTTTCTCAATCGCGGAGTTTGCGATCTTGTGATTGTCGCCGGAACCACGGCGACTTTTGGATATATCGTCGATTGGGCGCTGCGGGCCATCCCCGAACGCTCTCGGGGTGAGCTTATCGAAGTCAATCCGGAGGAAACGCCGCTTTCATGGTTCGCAACGCAGTTGGTGCGCGAACCTGCGGCTATTGCCTTGCCGCGCATTGTCGACGCGATAATCCAAAATCGCTGACGTGTTTGTCTGGGAGCACAGGCCGCTGGCCTGTCGCATTCGGCAGCTTGCCGAACACATTCTGCAACGCTGATCGTGCTAGCTACCCGATTCGCGGCAAGCTGCCGCGAACTACCCGCTGCCAGCCTGTGCTCCCAGAAATAGACGCCGGGCAATCAAGAATTGGCAAGCGCAAGTAGGGAGCCGACTGTTATGGAAGCAGATCATTTATGCGCGGCCAGTATCGCGGCGAAGCGCCAGACATCGTGAAACGCGTTGTAAAGCGGCGTCGCCGCGACACGGATCACGTTTGGTTCGCGATAATCGCATTTCACGCCCGCCGCGACCAGCTCGTTGTGCAGTTCCTTCGGGCTTTGATGCGCCACAATAGATAGCTGGGCACCGCGTGCGCTTGGTTCGCGCGGTGTGATGATACTGAATTTTTTCGATCCGAGTTCCGTTATCAGAAATTCAAGGTAGCTGGTCAGTCTCACGGATTTTTCGCGCAGCGGCTCCATGCCACCGGCGTCCTCAAAGATTTTGAGGGACGCTTGCAATGGCGCCATCGCGAAGATCGGCGGGTTACTGATCTGCCAGCCATCAGCCGAGGGCACGGGGACGAAATCCGGCTCGAGATGCAAGCGAAATCGCGTGTTCGGATCGTTTCCGAACCAGCCTGCGAACCGCGGAAGTTTTGTATTCTTTGCGTGACGCTCATGCACGAATGCGCCCGCGACCGCGCCAGGCCCGGCATTGAGATATTTATAAGAACACCAGACTGCGAAATCGACGTGCCAATCGTGCAACGACAGCGGCACATTCCCGATCGCATGCGCCAGATCGAACCCGGCAATGACGCCGTGTCCGCGTGCCGTCGCCGTGATTTTTTCGATGTCGACCAACTGACCTGTGAAAAAATTAACGCCGCCAATTATCACGACCATGAGATCCTTCGCGTGCCTTTCGATTGCACCCAGAATGTCTTCCGTTCGAACTGTGAACTCACCTTTGCGCGGACGGGCCAGAATCAGAGCGCTGTCCGGGTCTAATCCATGATGCACGATCTGGGTTTTGATTGCGTAGGTGTCGGAAGGGAAAGCCGGATCTTCCATCAGGATTTTGAAGCGCGATTGAGTCGGCCGATAAAAGGTCGCCATCATCAGGTGAAGGTTCACCGTGAGACTGTTCATGCAGATCACTTCGAGCGGCTTCGCGCCGGCGAGCCTGGCGAGCGGTTCGCGCACAGTTTCGTGATACGAATACCACGGCGTTCCGGTCGCGTGATGCGCATCTACGCCGAGTTCCGCCCAGTTATCCAATTCTTCGTCGACGAGTGCTCGTGCGGACCTTGGCATCAGCCCCAATGAGTTGCCTGCAAAATAGATGACTGGCCTGCCGTCTTTGCCGAGCGGCAGGTGAAACTTTTCACGAAAAGCGCGCAGTGGATCTTCGGCATCGAGCTGCAAGGCGAAATCTTCTTCAGTCGAAAAAGTCATCGTCATAAAATCAGCAGCAAACGTCGAACGCCCAACGCCGAACGTCCAACGCTCAATTCAGGTGGTTTTCTTCTGCTGGAGGGGCTTTCAACATCAACGATGAGCTGCTTTGACCCACCGCCTCCATGAACTCGATTGTCATGCCGTCAGGATCGCGAACGTAAACGACGCGTTTGCCGGCATTCGGGCCGGCTTTGAGCGTTTGCGGTTTGCCAGCGGCTTTCCAGCCAGACGCTGCAATCCGCTCAAGAACGGCGTGAACGTCATCTACGAGCAACGCCACGTGAACGTGCCCCACATCGCACGGCCGCGCTTTGATACTTTTGCGGCGCTCCGATGGCGCGAGATATTCGAGCAGTTCGATTTTGTGGCCGTTGGGCGCTTTTACGACGGCGAGCTGTAGTTCGGCGCCTTTCACTCCGGTGATTTGCTCCGCCATTTCGCCTTGCTGGTGCGCCCGATGTGAAAATTCAAACCCGAGAACATCGCGCCAAAATTCCAGCGACCGGTCGAGATCTGAAACTGTGATGCCGGTGTGATCAGCTAAAACGGTCCCAAGGCATCTCTTGTTACTCCTGCTCATGCTCGTGATCGTTCGCGAAGAGGAGAATCCAACCTTCACTGTCCACCGTCCAATTCCGAATTCAAAGGTGGAGGAATGATCTGCGAGTCATCCTTGGCAGGAAATTAGTGGTGCGACAGCGCGTGTGACTCTCCTCGCAATGGGTTCATCCGGTGCAATCCACGATCAAATTATTTCCATCTCCGCGGGGCATCCGCTACGTAATGCATATTTGGGATCAACTGCTGCAGTAGCGCATGTAACCAGTTTGTTAAATGAGATTCTGTCTCGGGCTGTTGGTGCTTTATCTCGCTATCCTTGGACAGCTTGCCTTCGCGGCCCCTGAATCCCAATCGGATGTTTGGCTTCGCAAGCAAGTTGATCTTTTCGTCGCAGCTGCGCACGCTGCCTACCAAAGCCGTCAGGCCATTCCAGCGTATGAAAAGTTACTCGCCGAAACAGAAAAAACCATCGAGCAGCACTGCCTTTCGGGAGATAAGGAGTTTTTTGGTCAGCATCGGCAATTTGTCGATTACATCGAGGCTGCGTCGCTCGATCTAAAACCAGATCATAAACTCGGGTTTAATGTGACCGACGAACAGTATTTTGAAGAGACGCGGCCGTACGTGGAAATCCCGCCGTTCCTTTGCAATCAACAATTTCTTCGATGGGCCAGCCGCTCCGAGACCTTGCCCAGGGCAAAAGCGTTCTTGAAGTTGCAGAATTCAACCAGAGCGTCATCAGACCAGCTTATCTTCTTTAGTTACCGATCACGCCACCTTGGCACCCCCGAAAACAACAATAGCTATCGGAGGTTATTAATTGTCGTGCCGGGACATGCCAGCCAGAGAATTCCCGAAAAGTGGGTGCAATTTGGCGTGACTGATCCGGGAGAAAGCGTGCTTGTTCGCAATATCTCAGTCGTGTCGGCGTTCCCTGATTCGGATGGATCATTCAACGCTTATTTTAAGGATTATTTCCGCACGTATCGCAAGGGCGCGCAGATCCAAATCAAAGGGCGTTGGGAATTGAAACAAGGCAGCGACAATTGCGCCAGATGCCATAAAAGCGGCATCCTTCCGATTTTTCCCGTCGATGGGAGCGTGCTTGCAAGTGAACGGCAATCGCTCCGAGAGGCCAATAACCGGTTTCTAACGTACGGCACCCCGCGCTTTGATAAGTATTTGGATGAACGAAAATTTGGCCCCGGTCTGGCGGCCGCTAAACCGGCAGATCGAACGCAACGCTTCGGAGAAGGCTTTAATCACACAGTAGCAGCGGATGCGATGAGTTGCGCGCGTTGCCATCACGATCAAGACCTTGGCGCACTTAACTGGCCAATGAGCCCCACCGTAGTGAAGTCCTTTGTGAAGGGTGGTCACATGCCGCCCGACTACAATTTAAGCGAACGCGATCGTGACGAATTGTATAAGAAACTCGTTGAGGAATATTTCGCCACTGACGCCGCTAATCCAGGTATTTTGAAATCCTGGCTCCTGGGAATTAAGACTCCGAATTCTACGTCTATAAGTACGCGTTGAAAGGATTACGCGGCGATTGATCAAATTTGCCAGCGAACGGCGATCCGGCTCAATCACCGCGCGTCACCTGACAGCTACTTCTGCCCGATTAGTTTCGCGCCAGATGAACACGGATGAAGCACAAATCAAAATCTCCAGACCTACAGCAACCATGCGATGCCGCGAACGGCTGGCTCTGGTACTGAAGTCAGTTAAGAGTTGGCAGATGACAGTTGATGGACCAGCAACCCGGCGTCTGCCAGCGATGGCTGATCTTGCTTTCCTTAGACGCGGCGAGGGAATTGCATGCTGATACTCAGCGGCAAAATTCGGACAGGGAAAGGGAACTTCTCCTATTGGCTCGATAAACTGCAACCATATTACATTCGGAAGACCGGCGTGCGTTTGTTCCCGGGCACATTGAACATCCACTTGACGAGTGGGAGCTATCCGACGCCTGCCAACGCGCTCCGACTGGAGAAGGAAGAGTACGATGGTCGAGTTTCTGTCAGTATCGTGCCGTGCAAGATCTTCGGTCGAAAAGCATTCATCCTTCGTCCTGACACCGACACCGGCAAATATGGCGATCCGCCTGAAAAAATTCTCGAGATCGCCACAGACGTAAATCTTCGCGATACCTACGAGTTAAAGGACGGGGATATTGTTGAGGTAGAAGTGACCGAAAGCAGTTCGTGGGAATAACTGCGTCGCGCGCGCAATGCGGCAGATCAATCTGAAGGGTTTCCGCGCACCACCGTGAGCGAGTACGGCGGCAATTCGTAGGATGAAGAAGCTTCGCGCGTAAAGTGCGCGGGCGGCAGGCTTCGGGTCGGATGACCATTTGGACCGTCATCGTGCCAAACATATTGTTTTTTCGAGAATTGGATTACCTCCACCTGGCCTGCAAAACCGCGTTGCTCTCGACCGGGAATTTTGAACTGCACATTGAGCTGTGCTGTGCGATTCGGCTGTTTATTGATCGCAAGTAGCGCCCATTGCTTATCTGGCCGGTGCACGGCATAGACACTCACATCCGGTGATGAGGTCGGCTTCATCTGTTTAACAGCTACGCGAAATATTTCATGCTGCTCATTGATGGCCTGCATCCATTCTGTCGTGATGAGCTGCGCGGCGTAGTAGGTGGAGAGGCGATTCAGTTCGTCGTTCTTCCCATTCAACTGAAGCATCATGAGATTGCCCCAGGAACATTTCAGCTCGTTCTGAAGATAGTTGGGCTCGTAGCCGTACAGGTAGGGTTTGGTCCCACCTAGTGTGAGGAATGCGCCGAGCGTGTCTGCCGTAAACAAAGCGCCTTCGATGTCCACTTCGTGGCGTCCGGAAAAAACCGAATAGCCGTATTCGGTCATCAGCCATGGGATGTCGGAAAGCACCCCGTCCGCGCGCAAACTGCTCATCATCGCGGCGAGGCGCTTTGGGATTTCCAGCAACTGCGGCGCTGAATCTGCGCAAATGTTGTCGAACGGATAAAATTCGAAGGAGAAAAAATCAAAAGGCGCTGCGGCGCTCCGAATGTGTTTCAGGAATCGATTCATCCAGGAGCGATTGCCTGAGGCGTCCGACCAAGTGAGCAATTTGTCTTCGAAGCTTTGCAGGCTGGGCCCTCCGAGTTTTACCTGCAGACCGAGTGCCGAAATTCGGCGGGCGATTTCAATGTAAAGCGCTGCGTAATCCTCTGGCGACGCCCATTGTCCATCGGGTTCCTCGCCCAACTCCACTCCTTCCAAGCCATAGTTGCGCCGCAGCAGATAATTAATTTCGGCTGCGGCATTATCAGGTGTGTCGTACAAGGCCCCAACGGGCACAAGCACCGGCAGGTTGTTCGCAAGTTTACTGCGCAAAATGAAATCCAGTCCCGGCTGCTCTGTGCTGGGATCAATATCTTCAACGCGATGCCACGGATCGGTAGATGATACGTAAACCATGCTCTGCCGATGACGATCTGGCGCGTGACGAACATGATCGCGAAAACGATTCTGCTTATCGATTTTGCCGACCTCGATTTCGTGAATGGCAAATCCGAGCCGGTCGCGAACATCATCAGATTTTTGCGGGCCGGTTCGCGAGCTGTGGCTCATCACAACTCGCACAAACTGAACGTGGCGTGGCTGCTTGCCGAGCCGAATGACTTGATCATTACCGGCAGCATCACTGATTGTTGCGTTTTCGAATGGTTGCCAGTCGTCGTCGTCATCGGCATGCAAATGCATCGGATCGTCGCCAGGCCAGTACTCCACTGCGTAGCGTTTCGCGTAAGGCCTTGCCCAACGAATGCGAATGGCGTTCACCGGTTTTTTGCTGCCGAGATCGATCACGATCCACTGCGGATGCGCATCTTCGGATTCACCGGTAAAATGCGAGTCAAGATACGGATTACTTTTCCAAAACGATGTCTCGTCGCCGTCGGTGATACGCGAGTAACCGTCATCGTTTGCCTGATCGATCGTGTTTCCGCGCCGTGGCAAACGGTAGCCGTACGACAAGCTGATTGGTTCGCCGAGCGAATCATTGGAAACCCAATACCCGCATTGGTGAACCGTATCGCTCCACGTGCCGCGCGGGTTCCAGTGCCACACTTCATCTCCGAGTTCGGTGCGCAGTCGATACGCCAGCGGTCCCAACCCGGCTGAAAGCATTTCCGCAATGTGCTTATCGGTGAACATCCGCGCGCATTCGTCTTTCTCGTGGCCGTCAACCCCTGCGCCGATCGCGTGACTTGGAATACATCGATTAACTGCATGATCGCCGGACACAATGGCAGAAACTACGAGCGGCTTCTCGCTGCCTTGTGCTGCGGTCGCCAATGCTGCCTCCAACAGGATCGAAGCAATTGCTGCACGAAACAGTCGGCTCCGCCCCGCGAACCATGCACTATTCACGGCGCGGTATGTAAAATGCGCTTCGCGAGCAATGAAAGCGACGCGGAGACGCGTCGCACTCCCAAAGCACTTCGTGCAAAATGCGGAGCGCGCCGATCGAGTTTCGAGAAGCTTTGGGAGTGCGTGCGCGTCCTCGCGCCGCTTTCTCACTGCCGCTGTGCTTTCTCTAACTGCTTTCGAACCTCGCCTTTTTCATGACGAAGGTCGCTTAGCTGACTCTGAAGAAATGGTAATTGCGATTTTTGCGGATTCGGGTGGTGGCTTTTGTGCTTACCCTGCCAGTACTCCGGTCCAGGTTGTTTTGCTTCTCCGATCTTCAGCAGCAGCCCAGTTTCTTCCTGTTGAAGTGCCGTGTAGCGGTTTTGCAACGTTTGAATGCGATTTTGATTCGCCTGTTGTTCGGCTAAGATCGCATTGTTCTTTGCTGCCTCGTCGTGTTGGTGCCGGCGAGCATCCTCCTGCTGTTTTTGATATTCTGCGTAATTTGCAGACTGCTCGGCCGTATATGCGCCGGCGTGATAGGCGTCATAATGAAAGCGTTCCTGAATTTCTCTTGGCAGCTCGGCGAAGTAGAGCTTTGTGATTCCCGATTTTGTCTTCACCACAATGCCGTCGGGCTCGATCCGGCTGACAATCGCGTCTTTGTATTCCTTGCCGTTGAGAGTTTTGAAGTCCTCCGACAAGACGGCTGACGCCACAAAGAAAATGCAAAACGTGACGAGCTTTGGGTTCATTTGCAGCCTCGGTGCGGTACGGTTTTTCTGTTCTCACAATTGCCGTTCTTCGGTCAAGAAGAATTCCCGCGAACGCTCACCTTTTGCCTGAACGATTAGGAAGTGCGATTGAGCGAACTGAACCAGCTTTGGTCTATTCAGATTCCCCGAAAACATTGAACTTCGAAAACGAATGCGCACACATGCAGTTGTTAGATTAGCCATTGCATTCGTCACATTGAGCTTTTCGCTCATCGGGTGCCGGAAACACATCGCATTGGCTCAAGTGGATCCGAATGGACCGGTTGAGGTCGCAATTCCAGAACATGGCGCGTATACCGGCGCCTTCATGGATTTTGGCGATGCGGAAGACGACGTCTCCCTGGAAACAATCGAAGAGTTTGAGGAGCTGGTCGGTAAACACCAGGCCATCATTGCTTCATCGAGTTACTGGGGAGAACAAAATTTTCCGGTCGACAATCTTGATGTGATTTGGCGACACCGGTCGCTGCCGCTCGTCTTTTGGTCGCCCTGGGACAAACCGTACGAGGAGGATCACGGTGCAGACAAATTTAGTCTGACGGAGATTCTTGCGGGCAAATGGGACGCTTACATCGACAAATGGGCGGACGCTGCGCGGGATTTTGGTCATCCGATGATTGTCGTATTCGGTGTTGAAATGAATGGGACGTGGTTCCCATGGTCGGGTGCTTATTATGGCGGCGCGCAATGGGACCCGGAGGCTAAAAATTGGAAGGGGCCGGAAACATTTCGCAAAGCATATCGTTACGTGGTGGATCGCGTCCGCGCGCGCGGCGCCTCGAACATCAAGTGGATGTTTCACACCAACAACTATCCGTATCCGTACGAGACGTGGAACTGCGCGCCTGCGTACTATCCCGGATCGGACTATGTCGATTGGCTCGGTCTGAGCGTTTACGGCCAACAATACAAGGACGAACCGAACCCGGACATTCCCTCACTTGTGGATTGGCCATATGAGGAAATCTGCAAACTTGATCCGGATAAGCCCGTTATGATCGCCGAGTGGGCGACCGGCGAGTTTCCGCTGGCAACCGCAGAACCGAGCGCATTGCACAAACCAGCATGGATCCAGCAAGCGTTCGAGTGCTTTCAAACGCGCTATCCCCGGCTCAAAGCGGCGGTTTACTGGCACGAACGCTGGCAAAATGCAGACGGCTCGTACAGCAATCTCCGCGTGAATTCATCGATAGAATCGATCAATGCATATCGCGAAGGCATCGCGAATCCATATTGGCTCGGCGATTTGATTCTGTATCCGATTCCCACCTCAAAAAAAGAAGGCAAGGCGCCGGTACTGTAGCCGCTTCACTGTGCGAAGTCCGGCACACTGACGCGTCTTCTCGGATGCCGAAGCGTCGCGCGTAGCCGACGGCTACAGTTACTTCTTTTCTGGCGCGCTCTTCTGGAGATCGACCGCAATTTTCCAGGCACCATCTGAGTCAAGGCGCCACATGCAGAGATATATGCCGCGTTCGGTCCTGTCGTCGTGTTTGCTCGTGTATTCGCCGTACTCGTAGGCGAGATCGATCGGATGACTACTGCCCGCCCCGATTGGGGCGCGTATTGTTTTTGCGTCCACATCCGAGAGCATTTTTTTCGCAGCTTTCTTCCCTACGGCTGGAAGCTGGCCGCGGCGATAGATGCGAATGTCATCGCTGGCGTAATCGATGATCGCGTCGGCTTCATCGTCCTTCAGCGATTCGGTAAACTCTCTTTGCAGTTTATCCAGGTCGGCGCTTGCCGATTCGGTATCGGGGAGGGCTGTGTTTGGAATGTAAGTTGTCGTTTCTTTCTGCGCCTCTGTTGGCTGAGGATGGCTTACGCCGACATCCATAATCACTTTCCACGCGCCACTATCTTTTTTTCGCCAGATCGAGAGAAAATTTCCGAAGGCTACAGGCTGTGCGTCGGTTCGCTTGTTGCGGAATTCTGCCGGGCCCGTAGTGTAGCCAAGATCGCCGCTGCGCGCGATGGCCGCGAACGCCGGCTGCAAGCTGATGACGAGATCCTCCTTCGTTTGCTGCCAAAATTTTTTGCCGTTGACCGGATCAGGCGCGAAGATTACGGCATCATCGGCGAAAGCCGAGATGGACGCTTCGCGAAATCCTTTTTCGCCGGCAGCTTTGGCATAAGCCTTTTCCGCAGCGATGAGTGAACCGAGGGCTGTTTCAAGATCAACGCCGTCTGCCGGCGCGCCTGCAACAACCAGCCAGGCGACGAAAAATAAAATTTTCGCTCGTTTAAACAAAATCATTCCTCGGCGTCGTCTTGAAGATAAAGACCCTGAGAAGGTCATGGAGAATATCGGCAGCCATGAGGATTGGAAACGTTGTTTTGCGGAAATCGCGCCAGGTCTGTTGCTCTTCGCACGGCAGTGGGCAAACTCAGCCGCCGACGCCGAAGACATTGTCCAGGAGACCTTCGTTAAGTTTTGGCGGCGCAATCACAAGATTGATAATCGCGCCCTGCTTTACTCGGCGGTTCGTTCGACCGCACTCGATTTTATCCGCCGCGACAGCCGTCGCGCGCGCCGTGAAGCGAGTGCGTTTGGGGAAAATGACGATTTTACCGAGCCGAAATTTGAGATTGAAGACGAAACGCAGCGTGCCCTGGCGGATGCAATTAGCGGTCTGCCACAGGAGCAGCGCGAGGTGCTGGTCATGAAAGTTTGGAACGACCTAACCTTCGCCGAGATCGCGATTGCGCTGCGCATATCGCAAAACACCGCAGCGTCCCGTTACCGGTACGCCCTGACGGCCTTGAAAAAGGTGTTGCAACCTCAATGAGCGATTTTTCCGAGATCGAGAACGACTTGCGAAAGCTGCGACCGTCGCAGCCTTCGCCAATCCTCTTTCAGCGCGTGGAAGAGGCCTTGACCGATTGTGCGACAGGCGCGCTTGCCGCGCCGAAGCGCAGCGAAGGCGCTTCGGATGCCAGGCGACCCAGAATGCTTTTGGATTTGCCACAGCATTGGGCGACTTGGGGTTTCGGTGTTGCCGCTGCGGCAGTTTTGGTTGTGTTCGCAGCGCTCAGCGTGCAACGCAGCCAGGAGCGCGAAGGCACGATTGCGCAGGCGTTGCAACCCTCCGAAGCACGACCCAGTGTCAATCAAGTCGCGCCGGCGGCATTGGCCGAGAAATTTGTTCCTGCTGGAGCGACGCGTGTGGTCTACAACACGCGCAACGAGGGACTCCACTTTGCCGATGGTTCGCGCCAACCTTTGCGGCGCGTCCGTTACCAGGCTCGTCAGACCTGGCAGTGGCGAAATCCAACAACGGGCGCATCACTTCGCGTTTCGTACCCGAGCGAAGAGGTCATGCTGATTCCCGTTTCGGGCCAGTGATCCAACAGAAGAACGTTATGAAAATAAAACTAGTTACCGTAATCGCAGCCATGGCGCTCCTGCCCATCGCAGGATTTGCGCAAACACCACCGCCACCACCGCAGCCGCCGGGACCGCCGCGTCCACCCGAGCCGCCGCATCATCATGATCATGAAAAGGCGCCGAAAGTTCCGATGACATTTCTTGGCGTGGAGACCTCGCAGGTTCCTGATGTGGTGAGTGAACAGCTGGGTTTGAGTAAGGGACTGGGCCTGGTCGTCGAGTACGTGCAGCCGAATAGTCCCGCTGCGCAGGCGGGTCTGCAACAAAATGACATCCTGAAAACGCTGAACGAGCAGATTCTGATCGAGCCAAGCCAACTGCGAAAGCTTCTCCAAACTTTCTCGGAAGGCACCGACGTGACGCTGACAATCTTGCGTAAAGGCCAGGAGCAAAAGGTCACAGTCAAGCTCGTCAAAAAAGAAATGCCCCGGCGTCACTCCTTGATGCTGGGGGGAGACCACGACTGGGATTTCGATGAGACCGGCGATCTCGGCGAGGAGATGAAAGGATTGAAGGAACATTTGAAAGAACAACTTGGCGAGACACAACGCGGCATTCGCGAGGCGGCCGTGAAAGCTCGGGAGGCGGCGAGACGCGCACGCGAAGACGCCCAGCGCGCTGCCAAAGAAATTCGGATGTTGAGCACGGACAACGGCGCGATCACGGCGACGAAGATCGACCTCGCCAAAGCGCAGGTCGTTTTTTGCGATGATCACGGCGAAATGAAGTTGCAAAATATGAATGGAAAAAAGTTCCTCACGGCAAAAGACCCACACGGTAAATTGCTCTTCAGTGGACCGGTGGAAACGAAAGAAGACCTCGACAAAGTGCCGGCCGATGTTCGTCAGCGGTACGAAAAATTGCAGCATAATGACTTGCGTGAAGTAGCGCCGGGTGTTCAGGCCTGGGACATGCCAATGCCGCCGCCGGCTGATGCCGATGACGACGATGAAACAGACGCTGATGATGACGAGGGAGAAGATCCCCAAGGGATTTCAGACCAGGTTTCGTTCGATGAATTTATTAGACAGCCGAGCGCTTTGAATTCGATCTGGTTTTGAAGCAGAGGAGGAACTCCGCCGGGCACCTTAACCGGGTATGGCCAGCCGCTCGGCGGAGTTTTCCTTGTTTTTGACGTATAGTGGCCGCAGCCCTGCCGCCGAGGGACGAGTTGCCGTAAATCAACAAATGCGCTGACGACAGCGCAGCCCCGAACAAAGCGACGCCACGCGAAGGGGACAACACCATTTTTCTTGCCGCGAAAAGTGCGCGCGCTATAACGGGTGGGCGTAATGATTCGCGTGCTTTGTTTCGCAGGAATCATTGCGGTCGTATCTCCGCTACTTGCTCAGACGCCGTCTCCGTCTGCCTCGGCATTGATCGAGCAGCGCGTTGCCGATCTCGAAGCTTACGTGAACAACACGGCTCGCGGTGCCGATGCCAGCCCGCAGAAAGCATCGCAGATTTCGGGTCCGGGCCCCAGCTACAATGCGTGGATGATGACTTGCGCCGCGCTGGTGCTTTTTATGACCCTGCCGGGGCTGGCGCTTTTTTACGGCGGCCTGGTCCGTGCAAAGAACGTTCTGTCGGTTCTGGCGCAATGCCTCGGCATCGCCGGGCTGGTGACCATACTCTGGTGGGCGGTGGGTTATTCGCTCGTTTTTTCGCGCGGCTCGCCGTTTATCGGCGGCTTCAAGTTTGCTTTTTTACACGGAGTCGATGCGCGACCGAACAATGACTACTGCTACTGGCTCTCGCAGAATGTTTTCGCGATGTACCAACTGATGTTCGCCATCATCACGCCGGCTTTGATCATTGGGGCAGTAGCCGAGCGGATGAAATTCGCGGCCGTTCTGGTGTTCGTCGGCATCTGGATGTTTCTCGTTTATTTTCCAATCGCCCACATGGTGTGGGGAATTGACGGCTTGATGAACGGCGTATGGAATCCGGCGGCAAAGATTACTGCAATCGATTTTGCGGGTGGCACCGTCGTTCACATGACGTCGGGATGGTCGGCCCTTGTTTTGTGCATTTTTCTTGGGCACAGGCTCGGATTCAGAAAAGAAATCATGGCGCCACATAGCATGGTGCTTTGCATGGTGGGCACCGGTCTGCTTTGGGTGGGATGGTACGGTTTCAACGCGGGAAGCGCGCTTGCCCCCGACGGCATCGCCGCGAATGCGTTCATGACCACCACGCTTGCGACAGCGGTGGCTTCCTTCACCTGGGCAATGCTCGAGTACGCGCTGCGCGGCAAACCGAGTGTGCTCGGGTTTTGCTCCGGTGCGGTGGCCGGGCTGGTGGTAATCACGCCGGCTTGCGGATATGTCGCTCCGACCGGCGCAGTGCTTATCGGGGTTGCTGCCGGAATCGTTCCGTTCTTTGCCTGCACGAAATTGAAATCGTGGTTCGGTTACGACGATGCGCTTGATACGTTCGGCATCCACGCGGTAGGAGGCACGCTCGGCGCATTTCTGACTGGTGTGTTCGCCACGGCGACCGTGAATCCAAATCTTTCCTTAGGTGTCGCGGCACCGCTGAATCCAGCGACGCAAAACGGTCTTGCCCGAATTGTTGGCCACACGTTATGGCTTCAACAATTAAAAGCGATCGTAATCACGATCCTGCTGGCGGTGGTGGCAAGCGCGATCATTGGTGCGATTGTCAGAGCAGCGATCGGTTTGCGAATCGCGCCGGAGATCGAGCGTCAGGGGCTCGATATCAATGAACACGGCGAAGAAGGGTACATCACTTCGTGAAGACTTTGAAGCGGCTCCAGTTGTTTTGCGAATGAATCAGGATAACGAGCACCTGCGGCTGCTTGCGATATTTCACTACGTCGTGGGCGGCCTGGCGGCGCTGTTTTCTTTCTTCCCGCTACTTTATACAACGATCGGCGCGGTCTTCATATTTGCCGCACGACACGGTACAGCGAAACCGGGCGAGGACTTGCCGCCTGAATTTCTTGGCTGGATTTTTGCTGTGCTCGGCTCGCTGTTGTTCCTGATCGGAATAGCAATGGCAATTTGTATTCTAATTGCCGGCCTGTCTCTTGCGCTCCGCAAATGCTACTCGTTCGCTCTCGTAATGGCTTGCATCGAATGTCTCTTCATTCCCTTTGGAACAATTCTCGGCGTGTTTACGATCGTTGTGCTTTCGCGCGAATCGGTTAAAGCGTTGTTTTCGACCGCGTAAGCATGGCTGTCGAGTCCGCTGTCCTCAGCGGGTAATATTGGAGGTGCTGCTCGCCTTACGGTGATGCGCTGAGGACAGCGCACTACAGAACTGATTTCTGGCGTCCTTCCAACGAGCAGGCAATGCGGCCGCTTTGTTTCCGGCTTCGACCCAATGGTCAGAACTCTTGGTCGCTTTGCCTCAATGCCCGCCTGTATTTGGGTTGTCCTGGCTCCGTATTTGTCGCTGCAGTTGCTCCGCATCGGCGTGCTGCACGTTTAAGGTACCAGGCGCGGACGTTGCATTGTCGTCAACCTCGACCCAGCTGCCGCCAATGTGACTTCCTGTAGCCGGCGGAACCCAGACCATGTGCTTTCCCTTCTTCTGGCCAGCGCCGGCCTGTCCCGCTGGGACCGGTTTCAGGTCAAAA
>DATBDJ010000017.1:0-12338 GCA_036269995.1 Candidatus Udaeobacter sp. | reverse complement strand
CGTGATTACGGCGATCTCGCCGTGATCGAGTCGTACGTTCGAGAGAATCACACCCGCGCCGAGGTGCGCGTGATGACCAAGGATGGAATCGCCCACGTAATTGAAATGTGGCACCTGCGCTTCATCAAATAGGATGCAGTTCTTGAATTCGCACGAGTTGCCCATCACGACACCGTTGCCGGCGATCACGTTCTCGCGCACGTAGCAGCCGCTGCGAACGCGGCAATTTTCGCCGATCCATGCCGGACCCTTTAACATCGCGCCCTGCTCAACAACGGTCCCTCTACCGATGAACACCTGATTACTGATGAATGGTTTGCCGATTAGTTCGCCAAGGATCGCCGGTTTCAAACGAAACTGGAGGTAACTGGCAATCTGTTTGAGCGCGTCCCAGACATTACTTTGATTTTCGAACAGCTTCGGATGAGCTGTGTGTTCAAGGTCGAGAAAATCGGCGATCGCGAACATTTTCCGCGCTCAAGATGACCAATCAGTCCCAGGGTTGCGAGCGCAATTTCCGGGCAGCGCGCGCGTCTCGCGTGCTGGTTTCGGCGTCGCGCCGAAACGAACTTTCGCCAAACCGTGTTTTAGCTCTGATGTGGCGGCAAAGAGAAAGTCCGCGCTCGCGAGACGCGCTCGCCAACACGCGAGACGCGTGTGCTCCCCAAATCAGCCTGCGCCGCGCCGCGTGAGCTTTCCTCCATCTTTCGTATCGCGCACTTCCCAGCCGAGTGCAGCGATTTGGTCGCGCAGTTCGTCGCCCCGTTGCCAATTTTTCTCGCGTCTCGCGTTGTTCCGCTCCGTTACGAGCTGTGCCACGTCTGGCGGAACGATAATTTCGGATTCGGATTCCAGATCGAGAACAGTGTCGATGCACTTCCACCAATCCAGCCACGCGCTTGCCGTCGTCGCGTCAAGTTTGTTTTCATCCATGGCGCGATTCGTTTCCCGAATGGTTTCGAACAAAAACCCAAGCGCTGCCGAAATGTTCAGATCGCCGTCCAGTGCGTCTTCAAACTCGCATTTCTGAATTGGGCGTTGGACGTTGGACGCCTGCTCGCGATTCATCGGAGTTGGGCGTTCGGCGTTCTCGTCTGTCGCAATTTCTCTCAAGCGCCTGAGCCATTCATCAATGCGGGCGAGTGACTCCCGCGCCTCTTTCATTCCATCCCAGGTGAAATTCAGCGGCACCCGATAATGGACCCGCAACAACGCGTACCGCAGCTCACGGCCGGTGTGACCTTTGGCCAAAACATCCGGCACCGTGTAAAAATTGCCCAGCGATTTCGCCATCTTTTGGCCGTCCACCAGCAGGTGCGCGCAATGTAACCAGTAGCTGACAAATTTTTGCCCGGTGACCCCTTCGCTCTGAGCGATCTCGGCTTCGTGGTGCGGGAAAATATTGTCGACACCGCCGCAGTGGATGTCGATCTGATCGCCTAATAGCGCCGTCGACATTGCGCTACATTCAATATGCCAGCCCGGCCGGCCCGGCCCCCACGGCGAATCCCATTTCACGTCGCCATCTTCTTCGTCCCACGCTTTCCAAAGCGCGAAATCGCCGATGTGTTCCTTGTCGTATTCATCGTGCTTCACGCGCCCTGTCGATTGCAGTTGTGACAGATCGAAATGCGCAAGCCTTCCGTACTCTGGAAATTTGTTGATGCGAAAGTAAACCGATTTGTCGTCGGCCTGATAAGCCAGACCTTTCGAAATCAACGCGCTGATCATCTCGATCATTCTGTCGATGTACCGCTGGTCGGTCGCTTCCGGATATTCGCCGGCGCGCTTGATGCACAACGTTCGTGCGTCTTCGAAGAATGCCTGTTTGAATTGTTCGGTAAATTTTCGCAGCGGAACGGCGGCTTCGCGCGCGCCGCGAATCGTTTTGTCCTCCACATCAGTGATGTTCATGACGCGATGCACTTTGTAACCGCGGAGTTCGAGATGCCGCTGGAGTAAATCTTCAAAAATGTACGCGCGAAAATTTCCAATGTGCGCGCGGCTATAGACGGTCGGGCCGCACGTGTACATGGTGATGGCGCGCAACTTTGGATCGCGCGGCTCGAACTGTTCAATCTCGCGCGAGTAGGTGTTAAAAAAGCGCAATTCCATCTGGGTTAAAACGGGGTCATCCGAGTGGCGCGAGGGACCTCACACAAGAATGGGCTACATTCTCATCATCCGAAAGTGCTCGCTTCCATTCAGAGATGGTTCGCTCGGCTCACCATAACCGTGCAGTATGTTCGGCAGTAACCGACGAGATCATTCGAGGACCACTGTCGCAATCGCCATCGCAGCAATGCCTTCGCCGCGTCCGATTGCACCTAGTGTTTCGTTTGTGGTGGCTTTGAGACTCACATTCGACTCCAACGTGCCGAGGGCCTCGGCAATTTTTTTTTGCATGGCGTCAATGTGGGGCGCGAATCTTGGTTCTTCAGCGATAATCGTGGCGTCGACGTTCACAAGCCGTGCATTTCTTTGCGCGATTAATTCGGACACGCGCTTCAGGATCTCAATGCTGCTAATTCCGCGAATCGAATCATCGGTGTTCGGAAAATGTTGACCGATATCGCCCGCGGCGACTGCGCCAAGCAATGCATCGGCGATCGCATGCGACAGGACATCGGCGTCTGAATGTCCCTCCAGTCCGCGTGAGTGCGGAATGGCGACGCCGCCCAGAATCAGTTCTCGTCCTTCAACCAGGCGATGAACGTCGTAACCAATTCCCGAACGAATCATGACGTAAATGACGAAATCCGAATGACGAATGACGAATGAAATCCGAATGACAAATGCCGAAATCCACTACGCACACCGGCTGCTACAGCGAGCAACTCTTGACCGTGTGGGGCTTCGAGCTTCGGCATTAATTCGTCATTGGTCATTCGAGCTTCGTCATTCATTTACAGTTTCAGATCGAGCACGCCATTTGACGCAACGATGCTGTATTTCTCCTTCATATGCTGGAGTGGGCGAAGGTCGACGGTTCCCCCAGCGGTTTCAATCAACAGCCAGCCGGCCGCGATGTCCCACAGGCTGATTCCGGTCTCAATGTAGGCATCGAACCGGCCGCAGGCGACATAAGCCATGTCGAGCGCAGCGCTGCCGAGTACGCGACATTTGCGCACGCGATGAATCATTGCCTGCAACAAGGGAAAATTCGCGTTGATTGTTTCTCCGGTTTTCGCCAGCCCAATCGAGATCACGGCTTCTGCGAGATCTGCGCGATCGCTCACGTGGAATGGCTGGCCGTTTAGTTTCGGCGTCTCGCCTTTCTGTCCAGCCCAGATTTCTTCGCGGATCGGATCGTAGATAATAGCGACGATGATCTCGTTGCGCAGCCGCAGGGCAATCGAGACGCAAAAGTGCGGAATCCCGTAGAAATAATTAACTGTTCCATCAAGCGGGTCGACGACCCACTGATGCGCGTTGGATTCATCGCCGACCATTCCTTCTTCGCCATAAATCGCGTGGCTTGGGAATTCTGTGAGAAGCACGTTTGTGATGAGTTCTTGTGCCTCGACGTCGATCGCCAGTTTCACATCGTGCGCGGCGACAGCGTTGACCTGTTGCCGTCGCTGAAAATTATCGCGAAGCAACTTTCCCGCCGCACGCGCAGCGGTCTCGGCCGGTTCGAGGTAATGCTTCACGATTAGACTACGTCGCACAAAAGCGGACGAAGTGCACAACAGAAGAGCGCGTGCAGCTGCAGAACTGACAACGTCATTACGTTCTTTCATTAACACCTTGCTTTCAGCCAGGTGCATTCACACGTGGAACAACAAGCCGTTTCAACGGCTTCGGTGAATTTTAAAAAGCCGTTGAAACGGCTGAGCACAATCAGCATCGATCACACCTGGCTGAAGCCAGGTGTCAATGAGACCACAATAAAAAACCGGGAGGAAAATGACTTCTCCTCCCGGGTTGAAGTTAGGGTTGTCACTCCGAAGAAATTCGGAGCGGTTAATTCAGCGATTGGCTTAGTGCCTTTTCTTTTTCGCTGATTTTTTCTTTGCTGCTTTTTTCTTTGCTGCCATCACTACTTCCCCCCTTTCCATCCGCAATGTGCGGGATTGGTGAAGAGTTGGGAATGACTTCACTAATTCCGTTCAGTTAATCATCACATTTTTTTTGTCAAACATTTTTGTTGCAAAATTTGTAAAAATTTTCACGAGCTCGCGCGCAATAAATCTTTTTGGAGCGCGAGAAATTTCCCGTCGCGCGCCGTTTTGGAAGAGAATTGTCACTTCATTCGCATCGCTTTCCATTCCCGAATTCACGCTGCCCACATCATTCGCGATGATGATGTCGCAATTTTTTTCGCGCAGTTTTTTTGCGGCGTTTTCTTCAATGTCATTCGTTTCAGCTGCGAAGCCGACGAGAAGGAATTGCCGATCATGCCGCTCGCCTAACGAACCCAGAACGTCGCGTGTTGGGGTTAGTTCGAGCAAGAATTTCTCGCCACACTTTTTGATTTTGGTTGGCGAAACATTGACCGGTTTGTAATCGGCCACCGCGGCGCAAAGCACGCATACGTCGGATTCGTCGGCGTGCGCGTGCACAGCGTCGAACATTTCGTCACCCGTGCTGACTGGAATGAATGCGACATGACGCGGTGGCGCGAGGTTAACGGGACCTGATATCAAAATGACTTCGTGGCCGGCGTTGATTGCCTCTTCAGCAATTGCGAATCCCATTTTTCCCGAAGAGCGATTGGAAATGTAACGAACTGGGTCGATCGGCTCGCGTGTCGGCCCGGCCGTGACGAGAAATTTCACGCGATCAAATTGTCCTGCCGTGCGAGCAGGAACTCTGCACGGAAAGCGATGTCATTCACTTTCCACAAACGGCCGAGTCCTTCGTAGCCGCACGCCAGCATGCCTTCCTCCGGTCCGATAAATTCTACGCCGCGCGTTTTCAATTTTTCGACGTTTTCCACCGTCGCAGAATGCTGCCACATTTTTCCGTTCATGGCCGGTGCGATAAGGAGCGGCGCGCGTGTTGCCAGCGCGATTGCCGCGAGCGGGTGACCTGCCAGCCCGTGCGCCAGCTCGCCGATTATGTGCGCGGTGGCCGGCGCGATCAGAAGAAGGTTGGCGCGATCAGCGAGATCGATATGGCCGGGACGCCAGCTTTCCTTCTCGTCATAAAAGTTCGTCATCACCGGATTTTTCGACAGCGTTTGCAATGTGAGGGGCGAAATGAATTCCGTCGCGTCCTGCGTCATGACGATGAAAACATCGTGACCTTGTTTCACCAGCAGGCTCGTCAACTCAGCAGATTTGTACGCGGCGATGGATCCGGTAACGCCGAGCACGATCGATTTTCTTCCGGGTGCAATTCGCACCACCTTTCGCGGGCTCGTTTTGTCGCGTTTGCTTCGCAATTCTCTTTGCATACCAGATCAGCGCCGGCATTAAGCCGTCGCGGCCTTACCTTTGCCGCAAGCGTCGGGTCAAATAACTTTCTGCAGCCATGATGTGGCGGAACCTCTCCAGATCTTCATCGATTGAACCACTAACAATAGTGTAACGGTAATCGCGCCATAATACCATTTCTCGCAGCGCAGTCTCAAGTCGTCGATTGATCTGGTCTTCCGTTTCTGTCCCCCGTTTGCGCAGGCGTCGCCGCAACTCATCGATATCCGGCGGTATGATGAAAACGTCCGCCAGCGCCTCGCGGATAATTGGATCGCCGCAGTTGCGAATAGTCGCAGCGCCCTGAGTGTCGATGTCGATCAGCGTATCGCAGCCGTTATTCAAATTGGCCAGGACCGGCTCGCGTAAAGTTCCGTAATAATCCCCATGCACTTGCGCGTATTCCAGAAAATGCCCCGCTACGATTCGAACCTGGAAATCGGCGTCCGCAACAAATCTATAATCCTCACCGTCAACTTCGCCGGGCCGCGGCGCCCGGGTTGTACACGAGACGGAATAAAAAAGATTGGAAGTTTGTCGCAGCGCCTCGACCAGCGTGGTTTTGCCTGCGCCTGACGGCGCCGAAACAACGAAGAGAATCCCGCGGCGGCTGAACTGATTACTCAAGATTTTGAACCTGCTCCCGAATCTTCTCCAGTTCAGCTTTGCATGCGATGACGCGTTGAGAGATCGCGGCGTCATTGGCTTTTGCACCGAGGGTGTTGAGCTCGCGAAAGATTTCCTGCGTGATGAATTCTAATGTGCGGCCGACCGGCTCTTTGCTACGCAGGGCATGCGCGAATTGCGCGAGGTGACTCTCCAGGCGAGTCAATTCCTCCGACACATCCGCGCGATCTGCGAAGAATGTGATTTCTTTCAGCAGGCGTTCGTCTTGGGTCGCAATCGGAAGCCCGGCCTTTTCAATACGGTCGAGAAGCGCGGCACGATATTTTTTGACTACGTCGGGGTGCAGCGCGCGGACCTCCTTCAATTTTTTGCGGATTGCTTTGAGACGATGGATCAAATCCTTGGCAAGGTGTTTGCCTTCCCGCTCCCGCATTTTGACCAAGTCCGCCAGCGCACCGCGGAGAGCGCGCTCAACTGCGGGCCAGGCTTCTTCGGCATTCAAAGCTTGTTCAGGGAAGCGCATCACCCCCGGCGCCTGAAGGATCGTGGTAATTGTGATTTCACCCGGCGTATCCAATTTTTTCTGCAGCGTTTGCATCGCTTCGTGATAGGAACGAGCAAGGTCGGTGTTGAGTGCCAGATTGCGCACGCCGTTTGCGCCGCTGTGCAAAGTGACAGTGGCATTCGTTCGGCCACGCGAAATATTTTCGTTGATCGTCTGGCGAATGCGCGGTTCGAGTTCGAGCAGGTCGCGCGGAAGATTCACTACAATATCGCTCTGTTTCCGATTAACCGAGTTCAGCTCCACGCTGAACTTCGTGCCCGCGTAATCGGTTTCGCCGCGGCCGTAGCCAGTCATGCTCCGCATATTTGGATGGTTATCGCAGAGAAAGCCTGAACGATCAACGCCAAGGACGATGGTTAGCGAATGTTTGCAGCGTTAAGCAGATACGCCGCTGCTCGTCGATGAGGTGAAGGCATTGGAATATGATCGATCGATGCAAACCATCGGTGGTCCGGCGCGATTTGCTTCGGCACTGGACGGCAGTAGACAACGAGCTCGATCCGGTGATGCGTAAATGCGAAGGCGGATGTGTAGATTGGTCGTCCATTCGCCAGTTTGGTTTGCAGCCGCGGCAACATCCACATGCCGCGCCAGCGTGTGGATGATCGTTCAAGCAGCATCTTGCCTCGCCTAAGCACAAGCGCGTGATTTTCCCTGAGTCGGCGAACGCGCAGCCGCGGTCGCTTGACGGGCAGAGCTTCGGGATCTTTCGCGTCACAGAATTTTTCGACCGGGCAGATATCACATTTTGCTTTGCGCGGCAGGCAAACGAGCGCACCGAGATCGGTGAGGGCGGAGTTGTACATTCGCGCATTCGATTTTGGGACGAGCATCGCTGCATCGTTCCAGAGCATTCTCCGGCCTGTGTCTGAGTCGATCGCCCCGCGACGATTGAAGAGCCGACTCAAAACGCGAGCGGTATTTGCTTCTACGATCGGCAGTGGCTGATCGAAAGCGAAGGTTGCTATAGCGTGGGCCGTGTATTTACCGATTCCCGGAAGTTGTTGCATCTGCTCGATTGAACGCGGAAAGCAGCCGCCATATTCATCGACGATTTTCTGTGCGCTGACTCGAAGGTTTCGCGCGCGAGCGTAGTAGCCGAGACCTTGCCACGCGTGGAGAACCTCGTCGTCCGAAGCGCGAGAGAGGGTGGCGAAATCAGGAAACCGGCGCAGCCATGCATGATAATAACCAATCACCGTCGCAACTTGAGTTTGCTGAAGCATGAATTCCGAAACGAGAACAGCGTACGGATCTCGCGTGCGACGCCACGGGAGATCGCGGCCGTACTGACGGAACCAATTACCTAGCGCGCGGCGGAACTGCTCTTTTCGAAAGGCCACAGATGAACACAGATTAACACACATTTTTGAGGCTCGATTGGTGAACTCAGTCTTTTCTGTGTTCCATCCGTGTTAATCTGTGACTCTAATGAATGCATACACTCACCCGCTCTCGCCTGAGCAAGCGGGGAAGGTTCGCGCATTGCTCGAGACGCTCGGGTTCGAGTTTTCGCCTAAGCCCTACACCGTTTTTTTCGCGCAGAAGAACAAGCTGGCCGTCGCTGTGTACGAAAAAGGGCCGAAGATTCTGGTACAGGGGCGCGGCGTTGAGGAATTCGTACAATTTGAGCTGGAGCCGAAAATTTTGGGCGAAGCGAAACTGGGATATGAGGAAGTGCATTCACCGGAAATGTTCGAGCCGCATTTCGGGGTCGACGAGAGCGGCAAGGGTGACTTCTTCGGGCCGCTCGTGATCTCTGGTGTGTATGTCGATCGCGGCATTGCGCGCAAGCTTCTCGATGCCGGAGTGGTCGATAGCAAGCGAGTCACTTCGGACAGCCGGATTCGCGCGCTTGCCGAGACTGTTCGGAAAACCTCACAAGGTTTAGTTGAAACGGTCCTGATCGGACCTGCGAAATACAACGAGCTTTACGAGAAGTTTGGTAATCTGAACAAACTGCTCGGCTGGGGGCATGCCCGCGTCATCGAGAATCTGTTAGCTAAAAAAGTCGGGTGCCCGCGATCGCTGTCGGACCAGTTCGCGGACACACGAGTAATTGAACAGTCTTTGTTGCGACATGGACGCAAAATCACCATCGAGCAACGACCCCGAGCCGAATCGGACATTGCCGTGGCTGCGGCGTCCATCATCGCGCGCGAGGGATTTATCAACTGGTTGGAACGCAAAGGCAAAGAGCTGGGACTGCGGTTGGACCGCGGCGTATCGGCTAACGTGAAAGAGATTGCTAAAAAGCTAATGGAAACGAACGGCGCTGACGTATTGCGCGAAGTAGCAAAGGTGCACTTTCGAACCGCGCACGAAATTGCTCCGAATGCTTACCCCCCCCCTCCTGCACGTGAGAATTGGACAAGACGACGTCATGAATGAGGGGGCTGATAAAAATTCGCGTTTTTATGCTTTAGTAGCCACCGCCAGAGCCATATCGAACGAATACTAGGTAGATATGCCTAAGCTGACCAAGCGCGACATCGTTGTCTCGATTAGTAACCAGACCGGCATGGTCCAGCATCAAGTCTTTGACGTCGTCCAGCGAACCCTCGATAAGATTACCGACAGCCTGGCGCAAAACATCGCAGTTGAGCTGCGCAATTTCGGCGTTTTTCAACCGCGCCTGACCAAGCCGCGGGTCGGCCGAAACCCCAATCAGCCCGGCAGCAGCTTTGTGATCCCGCCGCGTGCGACTGTGAAGTTCAAAGCAGGCAAGATCATGCGTCAGCGCGTGGAGAAACTGTCGCGGGAATTAAAAGAAGCGGCAGAGCGCAACCCCAAAACAACAGCCGGTATACAAAACGGGGCATAGAGTCGTGACGCAGACAATTCTGTCTGCGAGCATTTCCAAACGAGCCGCAGACATTCGGTATCTGCCTCACGAGAGCACATCCTGGATCGTCTTTTCCAGGCGTTCAAAATTGATCGGTTTAGTCAGATGCTCCGAAAAGCCAGCCTGTTTTGCCTGCTCCACGTCTTGTTCGCTGCCAAATCCGCTGAGCGCGATGCCCGGCAAATCCTTCTTGAGCCGCACTTCACGCATCAAATCGTAACCGCTGCGGTCTGGCAGCCCAATGTCGCTGATCAGCAGATCGAAGTCCTCGCTCCCCATTTTCTCCACCGCCTGCTCGGCCGAATGCGCCACTGTGATTTCGTAGCCGCGGCGTTCGAGCATTCGTTTCATTCCGATGCAGGTGTCGTAATGATCATCCACGAGCAGGACGCGGCGATGGATTGGAATCGACTGGACTACCTTTGGTTTTGGTGGCTGATCCCGCTTCTCACCGTCAACGCTTAATGGCGTCCGGACAGTGTTTAGTTCCACCGAAAACGTGGCGCCCTGATCTTTCCCGGGACTTTCCACATTAATTGTGCCACCGTGCGCGTCGATCAGCGCCTTCGAAATCGCCAAGCCAAGTCCCAAGCCTCCAAACCGGCGAGTGATGTCCGCCTGGCCCTGTTCAAATGCGTTGAAAATCTTGCCGATCTTTTCCTGTTCGATCCCGATACCGGTATCGATGATGCGAGCGACGATGTTGCCGGGTGTGGGGTTTAGCGTCGCGATCGTGATCCGCCCTTTTTCAGGCGTAAATTTCACGCTGTTCTTGATCAAATTCCAAAAAACCTGCTGCAATCGCGCCGGGTCGCCTTCAACGTGGGTGTGAACGGCTCGAAGCCGAAATTCAACCTCGAGATTCTTCGCCTCGATTTCTTTTCGGCAGATCTCGTAAGCCCGCTGAAGGATCTGATGGATGTCAATCGTTTCGAAACTCAATTGCAGCTTGCCTTTGGATATTCGAGTGACATCGAGCAGATCGTCGATAAGCCTTGCCTCCAACTCCACGTTCCGACGGACGACTTCCAGCGCTTCTCTCACAGGCTGAGAATCGGGAAGTTCGGCCTCGAGCTCGCCGACCATGGCGATGACTGGTGAGAGAGGGCTGCGCAGCTCGTGTGACAACAGCGCCAGGAATTGATCCTTGGCCGCGTTCGCGCCGATTAACTCCTGACGCAACGTGACGTCGCGCGTCTTGTCATCCACAAGATACAGCACGCCCTGTACGGTATCCTGCGACCCTTGCAGTCGCAGCAGATTGATATCGAGAAAATGCGTCATTCCCGTCTTGTCCGTAAATGGCTGCTCAATGAGCTGAAATGCCGTTCCGAAGTTGAGCACTCTGTCGACAGCTCCGGACGGCGCGATCTTTACATCGTCACACGTCACTTCCGTGATGTCGCGGCCGGCTGGGATGTCCCCAAAACGTTCCGCAATCCGGGCAAACGCGTCGTTGGCGTGCACAAAGCGGCGGGATGCTGGATCGACAAAAGCAATCCCGCTGGGCATGTTCGCGAGGATATTCTCATTGAAGATCACCTCGCGCTCGAGCTTCTGCTTGGATTCCATCTGGCGTTGATAAAACCGGCTGCCCAGCCATGCGAACACCGCAGTGAGCGCGATCAACCACGCCGCCAGCACCGTCATTCGCCCGAGCAGATCGTGAACGGGCTTGTACGCCAGCGCCTTCGGTTGCTCCACTACCGCGACCCAGCCAGTTGGTTCGATCGGACTAAAAGAGTACAGGTTCCCATGCTCCTCAAAATGGCCGGCTTTGCTTTGGTGAATTTCACGTATCAAGGCACCACCGGGAGGCGTAGTTGCGCTTGGATTCGGCTTGAAGTCGCTCGCGAATAGCGCGACGCCGTTTTGGTCTAGTACCTCGAAGAGAAAACGATCGGCAAATTCGATCGTGGCCAGCCGCCTTCCAATTCTTTCCACCAACACCGAGTCGCCAACGTAGCCGAGGATTTTGCGATCCGGCCCACGTACGGTGGCGACAATGTCAGTGACCAGACGATTGTCGGAAAACCGGGGATGAACTGGCGAGACGACCGGTTGGTCGGACGCAGCTGCCAAATCGCGCCACTGGCTGGCGCCGAAGTCTTTGCCGATCATTTCCGGGGCAGTCGGAATCGATGCGATCAAAGTGCCATCCGGTCCAGCGAAAAACATTCCATCGATATTTGGGTGCGAATAGAATTCCGAATTGAGCCATTGCTGAGCAGCGAGCGCGGATTTAGAAGAGGTGAGAATTTGCGCCACCTCGGGAAGCGTCTGGTAATAATTCATAATCGCACTGCTACGGCTGAGGTCATGGCCGACGAGATGCCCCAGTACCTGGATCAAAGTCTGCCGGTCGCGCAGGATTCTTGATTCCAGCGTGTCGCGCAGAATGGTGTAGGAAACAATCAGTGTGAGGATCGAGGGAATCCATCCCGCCAAAAGAATTGGAAAGATGATCTTGAATCGCTCGAAACGCTCGCGCCTTCGTTTCGTTATTGTATCTCCCGACTGCATGCCGTTCGTTTGCGAGAAACCTGCATTAGCACCGTTAACCTGCCGACCGCCTCAGGCAAGGGAGAACTGTCGGTGGATTCGGGACGCGACATACCATTGCGCGCGTCCAAACTGAGCGGTGCGCCGGCGGGACGACTTTAGAGAATTCCAACTGTTCGCTGCCGCAATTTCGAATCGATAAAGAGCGCTGCGTGTGAACACAATGCGAACGCGGTTCTCGCAGGCGAACATGCGATTTTTGAATTGACGCAACGTTTGGAAACGGCATCATGACGCCCTTACTGCCTCGATCACTGGCGGCTATAGCAAATCCTATGCAAGGAAGCGTTGGACATATTATCTGGACCGTTTGCTACTT
>DATBDJ010000016.1:0-74855 GCA_036269995.1 Candidatus Udaeobacter sp. | reverse complement strand
CAAGGCAAACCCGGAGGTGAAAAAAAACTTCGCGCCAGTGGCAGCGATTTTGCAGGAATCCGGAGCGGGCATACTGCGTCTGGTTGAACACTGCGGCGCCGACATCGAGCCGCTCGAGAAAGCCGGCGTGCCGGCTTTTAGCCCGATTCAAGACAATCGTTTCTACTTCAACTATCACCACACGGCAGCCGACACCCTGGACAAAATTGTGCCGAAAGAATTGGCGGAAAATTCTGCTGTGGTGGCGGTGGTCGCGTATGCGCTGGCGAACATGGAAAGGCCATTGCCTCGTTAATTAGTAATTGTCATTCTGAGCGAAGCGAAGAATCTCTGATGATTTCTGGGCGGATCATCTTACGGAAACAAACCAGAGATGTTTCGCTTCGCTCAACATGACAAAGGAAGCGAACTAGCGGCTTCAAAAGTTGGCCAAAGCGCCGCCTTCTGCCGTCCCTAATTCCGCGTCAAATTGCGAGCCTCGTTGAGCACAAAATTCGCCAGCCGGCGCCCCCGATTGCGAACAAACCGCCACGGCCCGGCATCGACGAAATAGGTGAGGAGAATGCTGTCGCGCGTTTTCACCTCGGGCCCAACCGGATCAGCCGAATGCCAGGTGTTGTCCGCTACGGCGAACGCGTAACCTGTATTCGGCGAAAACGGCATCTGCGCCTTCTTCGGTTTGCGTCCGTTAGGCAGCACCTCGTGAAAGATCGTGCCGATGTGCGGTGTCGAATTGTCCGCGGGCAAGTACAGCTGGACGGTAATTCCTTTCCACAAGCTGTCGGTATGTTTGAAAATGCGGTATCCAGGAATGTCGCGAGTGAGAATTGGCACCGGATACATGCTGACGGCTGCGAAATTATTTCCGAAACGGCGTTTCAGACCTGGCGCAAGCCGCTGAACGAATGCCGAAGCCACTTGCTTAGAACGAAGAACGCGACCGGCTGCCTCCCATACTGCGCGTTTGCCCGGCGGCAGGTGACGAATGTATTCGGGAAAAAGATCAATCTTGGCGCGCGTCGGTTTTCCGTCCGGCCTGCTGCTGCCCATTTTGCTTTTGCCCGACATCGCCCGGTAATCCTCGGCGACCGGCATCACCTGGAGCATCTCCCCGTAAAAATCATCAGGAAACACGCGGTCGAATCGCAAATGATAAAACGGCGCCTCATCCAAATGCGCATTTCGCACGGACTCGGCGACGAAATCGGTCAACTTGTTGACTGACCACGATTGTCTCATTGATTGAATTTTCCCGTTAACCATGAGCCAAACAACTGAAAAACGCTCGCGTTTCTTGCATGTCGTCCGCTGGTTTGCTGAATTGGTTGTAGTATTCGTTGGTGTTTACGCGGCGTTTTGGCTGAACAACTATCAGCAGCATCGGCAGGATGCAGAGCGGCGCGATCAGATTCTGGCTTCCTTCGAGCAGCAATTGCGAGAAGGCATCGAGAGCGGAAAAATTAACCGCGCGAAACAGGAACAGATGGCCGCGGAGTTTCGACGTGCGCGCGACGCCGGTGAAATGCCGCCGCTGGAGCCGTTTGTTTTCATTACCGATTACAGCCCAACCGACTGGGCGACGATGCTGCAATCGGGCGGCGTCCAACTGCTTGACGTGCAGACGATCATGGCCGTGCGCAACGATGAATCAGTGATCCGCTGGGGATTGAGCCGGATGGCATGGTATCAAAAGCTTAGTGATGAACTCATCGTGCCGATCTTGGACCAGGACATTTCGTTCTTTTATGATCCAGCCACCAAGAAATTGCGAAAACGGTTTGAGATCTATCCTGATGCGCTCGAAACAAATGTACAATTTGCCAAGCAGCTTGAAGGGACGCACACCAAGTTGCTCAAACGAATTCAAGCCGAACGAGCGCGCAATCATTAACACGCACGTCATCGTGTCATTCTGATCCCGCAGTCGCGGGAGAAGAATCTCGGATCATTTCTCGACCGCTCCTCATGCGAGTAAATCAGAGATGTTTGAAAGCCTTGCCTCATGCTTCGCATTTCATTGCAGCACTTCGCTCAACATGACACGGTCGTCTAAAGATGAGGTCTAACATGAATCCAATAATCAGAATCCTCGTAATTTTCTTATCGGCTTTGGCCGCGAGTATCGGGTCCGGCGCAGATTACCCCACGCCGACCGAAGGCGATTTCACGGTTCGCGATTTCAAATTTCAATCCGGCGAAACATTGCCGGAGTTGCGTCTGCATTATCGAACGTTGGGCAAACCAGAGAAAGACCCGGAAGGCAAAACGACAAACGCGGTTCTCATCATACATGGGACAACCGGCAGTGGCGCGCAATTTATTCGCCCTGAGTTTGCCGGTGAGCTGTTTGGGAAAGATCAGCCGCTCGACGCGACAAAATTTTTCATCGTGTTGCCGGACGGGATTGGCCACGGCAAATCGAGCAAACCGAGCGACGGGATGCACGCGAAATTCCCGCGCTACGGTTATCTCGACATGGTGGAGGCGCAGTATCGGTTGTTAACAGAGGGGCTCGGCGTGAATCACGCGCGTCTAGTGATGGGAACGTCGATGGGCGGCATGCATACATGGCTGTGGGGCGAACTCCATCCCGATTTCATGGACGCGCTCATGCCACTGGCGAGTTTGCCGACCCAGATTTCGGGACGCAATCGTGCGTGGCGCCGCATGGTTATCGACGCCACCCGCAACGATCCGTCATGGAACGGTGGCGAATACAAAACACAGCCACCCAGTCTGCGCACCGCTGCGGAGATGCTGTGGTTCATGAGCAGCAATCCCGTCTTGCGTCAGAAGGACGCCCCTTCGCTCGCGAAAACAGACGAAGTCCTGGACAAATTCGTTGAGCAAATCGTTAAGACCGATGATGCAAACGACGTGCTATACGCGCTGGAAGCGTCACATGACTACGATCCCGGTCCGAATCTGGAAAAAATCCAGGCGCCACTCCTGGCAATCAACTCTGCCGATGATCTGATTAATCCGCCCGAACTCGGGATTCTTGAACGTGAAATCAATCGCGTTCCGACCGGACGCGCGATCGTAATTCCTTTGAGCGACAAAACGCGTGGCCATGGTAGCCACACCGTCGCCAGCTTGTGGAAAGATAAGCTGGTCGAACTGCTCAAGGAAAGCGAATCAGGTAAGTAGTGCGGAAGTTATAACGCCGATCCTTTTGGCAAGTCTTTGCTCGGCAGCTTGCCGAATTTGGCTTCCATGCCGTGTTCGATCCTTTGCTGCTTGATACTCGGTTTTTCGTTCTTGAGAGTCACGAGCAGCTTTGTCAGGCCTTCATTGAGTCCCTTGTTTCCGGCATCCCATTCGGACTTTGGCTTGAACGCCACACGGGGATAAATCTTCGTTAAGTCGGGCACAGTTTTTCCTTCTCGCTGAACTTTTTCAATAATTGGCACCAATTGATCGATATCGCCAAAGGCATATCCGTTGATGTACGGGCCTACCAACTGTTGAAAGGCGTTCTGCGCCTGGAATAGCTCGAACCCGGGATTGCCCATGCTGCCCATCTTTTCTCGATCGATCAGGCTCGCAAAAAGACGTCCGCGATACTGAGCCGAATAAAACCAGTAAATTGATTCCTTTCGGAAACCGAGATCATAAAGGCGAATCGCGGCCACGTACGTCTCTGCGAAATTGAGTGTGTCCCATGACTTTTTCATTTTCGCGATCGTCGTCACAAACTCGGGTTCACTTTTCGCAGCCAAACCACTGCTAAACTGGCCGACTTCAATAGCCGGGCCTTTGGAGTTGTAGTACGGCGTGATGTAAACCTCGATATGAGCGGGGTCGGTTATGGTTTGGCCGGCGACGAGACCGGCACAACCAACGAGAAGGGCGATTAGTTTGAGCTTCATTTTACCTAGGGAGCCGCATGCTCAACCACGGCTTCACTTAGTGCAAGCGGCCGCGCGCTCATCGCGCTCACGACAGGTGTATTCATGCGGTGAATTTGATAGAGACAAAGGTGATGAAGTCCGTCTGGCGAAAACATCTGATTATTTGTCTCATTCTTGGGTTGCTGGCGATTCCGGTCTATTTCCTGGATCGGGCGCTGCTCGGAGGCGCTGGCGGCGGCAATTGGATCACGTTGGATTTTCGCGGCCTTATCTTTTGGAGTTACATCACGCTGGTCGCTGTTCACGTTGCCTTAAGTTCCCTTACTGTCCTGTTATTTCCCAAGGCAGGATCGTTGCGGATTCACTCGGGCTCGATGGTTCTTGCTGTGGTCCTGCTCATCACCGGTATCGCCGTTTACGGCAAAGTGCGTCGTCTGGCCATGTCCAGTGAATACCGAACCTTGATGGAGAGTCGCAGATCTTTAATGAACATGATTGAACTAAAAGAGTGGTCGTATTTTCCCGATGAGAGTCATCCGATAGAGATCCGCGTCAATGTGGTCGTCCATCAAGCAGGCAGATTCGCCGGCAACGTGACCGGCGAACAAACGGATTCGTCAGGCTCCGCGACAACCATTTTTGAATCCATCAATGGACCCGAGAGCCAGCGTCAGGTGCGTAGCGAAGAAGCTTTCACGTATGCTTTCCCGCTAAAATTTCTGGTGGCGGGGCACGCCGATGACGTCCGCATCACGTTGTATCTCTTCAAGACTTCGAGTGGACCTGCTGCTGGCGACATTACCAAAGTGTTTATGAAGTCGCCGCAGCATCACGATGACGGCGAGTACTTCTACGATGTGCTGCCGCCCCCTTCTCAGCCAGGGAACTGAACCAAGCGCGCCTGCTGCCGATCAGTAGAGCGTCGCTTTACCTAAGCCGATCGCAATCGTAAGAGATAGTCGGGCGTTGCTGCATCAAGACATCGAGCGTTTTTGTCAGGCGCGCCTCGTAAGAATCACACAGGGGAGACTCGCCATTTGGCTGAATCCATTCAGGGTGCTGGATCCGGAGATCCTCGTGAATCTTTTTCCGCAGGTCTGCGTACGTCTGGAGTTGGCGAAACATGGCCGCTGGCGTGTTTGAGTTATCTGGGTGTCACGGCCATCGCCTGAGCGACTAGAATAACTGGCCAGACAGCTATGAGGACAATCATTCCAAATGCAGCCAGCTCGGAAAAGTATTCAGGCTGTGTCCTGTACGCATAGCGATCGCTAAAGAAACGATAGATGCGAACCTGCGTCGCGTTACTAGTGTCGATGTTCATGTCGCAATAGACACCGTCTTGAACATTCGCGTTCCGCCGCAAAGGTAACGCTCCCGTCACTTTGCAGCTTCGTCAGACACAATCGGGCGCTGACGAGATTTCGGCGGCCCAGCAACAATTACCGCACAGCGCCTCTGCGACGGCCATTTAGAAGCAATCGGCGCTTAGTCGCCGGAATAATAGGCGCCGCCGTAATAGCTGTACCATGGGTAGTACGGATAGTAATACGGACCATAGTAAGTGTTATAGGGCGCCTCCGGCGGCGGAGTCGCAACGCCATAATATTCCGCGCAGCCACTGAGTGAAAGGGTGACCGCCGCGAGCAACGCGAGCATGAAAGCACTCATCCCCCCGCGAATGCTCGGCTTAATGCGCACACCGCAGTCTTGTAACGCAAGCGCGCAACCAAACAAGACAAAAAAATCCACCCACGTCAGTTGCTGAGCCAGTGGATGGAAAAGCGTATTAACTTCGGGCGTCAAGCGCATCGGCGCATTCGTCAACTGTCGGACGATGCACCGATGCGTTTGACTAAGCGCGCATTACAATCAGTACCAGTCACTGCCGTACATGCTGCCACCGTAGCGGGGGCCGTAGGCATCGTAATATCGGGTGCCGGAGCGCACGACGGTAGTGTCATACGCCGGCTTATAGTACGAATATGTGCGGTAGTACGTATTCGGCGTGTAATACGCTGCCGGATAATAACCCGTGTCATACGATGTCACGTAAGGCCCTTCCGCACATCCGCCCAGAAAAGCAACAACACCTGCGCCCAGAATGGACAGCAGCAATGCTGAACTGCGACGCTTAGATTTGTTTGTTGTGTTCATCAGATCATCCTCCCTTTCTCGATTTCTGATTTCCCTTCCTCTTCCCACGCAGGCGAGCTTCGACTGCGTGTCCGGCGTGCTGATTTCGCCAGTTAAAAGTGACGGGTTTTCGTTCAGCAAGCCGTCATTAATAGATTCGTGTCACGGCGTACCGTTGGTCGCGCCGCAGCGCCCCTCTCTCAAAGGCCAGAACTTGACAGCAAAGCGTGTGTTGCTCATTTCAGCCACGCGTCGAAATCATCGTGAGCTCTTCCCCTAAACTCGCTATCGTTCGGGGTGACATCACCAAAGTTCGAGTCGACGCGATCGTTAATGCGGCGAACACGACACTGCTCGGAGCCGGCGGAGTGGACGGCGCCATTCATCCCGCGGCAGGACCTGAATTACTGGCAGAATGCCGCTCCCTTGGCGGTTGCCGACCTGGCGAAGCGAAAGTGACGCGCGGCTATCGTTTGCCTGCCCGATTTGTGATTCACAGCGTGGGCCCAGTATGGCTCGGCGGCAAACATGGCGAAGCAGACACGCTGTCAAATTGCTACCGAAATTCGTTGCAAGTGGCGGTGGAAAACGGCGCCCGGACGGTTGCGTTTCCGGCGATTAGTTGTGGCGCATATGGCTATCCCATTGAGGAAGCAGCACGCATTGCTGTGAAGACGGCTCGCGACTTCCTGACGAGCACCGACAAAATCGACGAGGTGATCTTTGTTCTGCGGGGCGACGATATTTACGACGTGTATCGGCGAGTCTTGTAGCCGCTCCCCTGCGGGAAGCGCAATTCCAGTCTTGCAACGCGCATCCACGGCGCGTTTCGCAGCGAAATGGCTATAGAAAGAGACGCAAATGCACAGCCAATTTCGATTATGTTTTGGTATGATGAATCCGAACGAATACGATCTTACAAGGGACGAACCGCTTTCGACGCAGGTTCCACCGCGCGCAGAAGAAGTTGGGCCAACTGGGCGTGAGCAGTTTCGTCGAGCAACAGACAAAATCTCCACGGTAATGAGCCAGACGTGGGACGAAACAATGGACAAGGCGAGCCGCGCGCGTGAGCGCACTGAATATTTAGTGCGCGAAAATCCCGTGCCGGCCATTCTGACCGCCCTTGGCGTTGGTCTCGCCATTGGCCTTGCGATCCGTCTCGCGTCGACGCCTGAACGGAAAGAAATCGAGGTGAAGTCGCCGCTGGGCGATTTCAACTGGAGCATCCTTTCGCTGCCGTTTCTATGGCCGTTGTTTAAATCAGCCAGGGAAAAATATGAAACCTCCGCCGACGCGGTGAAAGACGGAGTCAAACGGCTCAAGAAGATTGATGTAGAGCGTTACGCGAAGCCGGTTCGCAAGCGCTGGAGAGCGTGGACCCGCTGAGCGTCGACTCACATTCGTCAACCAGCAGCTTGTTTCAGTTTAGCGCAAGAAAACTGTTGATCAGGCCCGCGAGTGCCCGCGGATACTGCGCCGTGAAAGCGTGTTCGCCATGAGGAAATTGAGCCAGCCACGCAGCGGGGATTTCGTTTGCGAGTTTTAGCGCGTTTGATGGTGGGATTACGATGTCTTCTGTTCCGGTGGCGATGAGCACGGGGCGTTTATCTCTCGCTGGCGATTTCCAACGCCGGTGCGGTGCCAGGCGTCCATCGCCGCAGGCTGACGCTTGATGAGTTCAGGTGATAACTGCGCGCGCGCAGCCGCCACGATGTCACCGAACTGGCGATAAAAGGATGCCGCAACATCGTGCGGGAAAAGTAACGACAACAATCTAAGCGCCTGCTCGCGAGGGGTGCCAGACATGCTCGATCAGCTTTGTCCAAACATCAGGCGACGCCAGAACTGCTTCCGTTCCTCCCGCGTCTGTCGACAAAAGGATCAGTTTCCTCACATGATTCGGATGCTCCAAGGCAAGCGTCTGCGCGATAAATCCACCCATCGACCAGCCCAAAACATTTGCGCGGTCGAGACCAAGCGTCTCAATCACGCTCACGACGTCGTTAGTGAGTTGGGGAATGTCGAATTGTCGACCGTCCTCCGTAGAACCGCCTATTCCGCGGTGATTCAAAAGGATCAGCTCACTACAAGACGCCAGGCCGTCGATGAAGGCGGGATCCCAATCGGCGCTCGTCGCTGCGAATCCATTCAGGACAAGAAGCGGCGGTCCACTTCCAACTCGGCGGTAAAAAATCTCGGCGCCGTCGACTTGAATGGCCGGTAACGACTCTGTTCCCATTGGGGCAAACTCGGTCGTTGAAGCGTTGCGTCACCTCGCTGAGAGTGTCAATCCACAAATGCCGAACCGCCGTTCCACTGACCCACCGGCTTGGCAGCTCAATCCGGTCTTCGAGTTTTTTGCGTCACTGAAACTGGCGGTTGTTTTGCTCGCAGTTGTAATCGTCGCTGCAATCGCGGGCACAGTGTACGAATCGACTTTCGATGCCAAAGTTGCGGGCGCTTACGTTTACGGCGCACCGTGGTTTAATCTTTGGCTGGTGTTGCTCGGCGCGAACCTTGCCTGCTCGGCGTTGTCGCGCTGGCCCTGGCGTAAGCATCACGTCGCATTTCTAATCACGCATCTCGGGATCATCACGCTGCTGATCGGCTCATTGATCGGAAGGATCTGGGGCGTTGAAGGAACGATCACCCTCTTCAAGGGCGAGCCGCCTGCGAACCGGCTCCTGGTAAACGAACGTCAGCTGCGCGTTCACGACAGCGACGGAATCGTGAAAGGCTATCCGGCAGAATTCCTGCATCATCCACCGAGTCCGCAACATCCGCGGGACCTTGGCCTGCTCGCGAGTGGGGCGCATCTGCAAATTGTTGATTATGCGCCGGCGATCGAAGGCAAACTGAATCCGAAGCCCGCGAGTGATGGCGGCGCGGCCACCTCCGTTGAAGCTTCAGCGGGCAGGCCGGCGCTGCATTTCACTATGAACACCGCGATGATGAACCAGCACCTGGATGGCTGGCTGCTCGCTGATGATCCGCAGCACGGAAGTTTCTCGATGGGCCTTGCAAATATAGAACTGAAGCGCGGCGCCGCCTCACCGATTACGAGCACGAGCAAGACCACGAGTAGGACACAAAAAGAAGTTGACCTCGAGGAATCAATCTTTGCGTTTAGTAAAGCGCCGGACGAACAGATTGGTCATGTTCGCAAGGGCGGCAGCACCGGCGCGAAAGTGCGATTGCTCCCCCCTGAGAATGGCAACAAAGGTCGAGTGGTAATCTCCTCGGGCGCGAGCGAAAGCGGTTTCGATGTGGCAGAAGATCTCCGCCGCGACGTCGAAATCGCCGGAACGCCATTTACGCTCACAATCGAGAACTACTGGCCCGATTTCCGGATTGAGAACGGCAAACCCAGTTCACTGAGCGAGGAACCGAATAACCCTGCAGTGCTTGTCACGATCCGTGGCCACGCTGTTCCGGCCGGTGCGTCGGAGAAAAATCCTCACGTCAGCGGTAAAGAGGTCACGGCAACAGGCGGTCCTCCGACGATGCCGGCACCCGGCGAACAAGCACCGAATCACCTCACGTTGTTCATCGCTGACGATGGCGCAATCACGTACGAGCTTGCCTCACGCAAAAACGGAAAATCTTCTGGCAAAATCGAGCTGAACAAACCTCTCACGACAGGCTGGGCCGATTGGCAATTGGTGGTCGACAACAGCATTCCGGACGCGCGGGCGCACATGGATTTTTCCAGAGCCGGGGAACAACCTGTATCCGCTACCGACAGCGATTTGCCGGACGGTATTCGCGTTCGTGTTCAGCAAAAAGGAGAAGCCTTTGAACAATGGCTTCCTGCTGGGTGGCAAATCGCAGTTCCAACACCGCCTAACCAAACGATGATGGCGTATGGCTGGAGAATGATCGGCCTGCCGATCGGCTTGGAGTTGCTCGATTTCGAAGTGAAACGCAACGAAGGCAGCGACAGTCCGGCTGGATTCAAAAGTACGCTCCGCGTAGTTACAGCCGATGGCGAGACGGCCAACGGCGCGTGCTGGATGAATCATCCCTTCAGTTTTCCCGGCCAATGGTGGCGGACTTGGACTGGCTTGACGTACAAGATCTCGCAGGCGTCCTGGAACCCGGAAAATGTTAACCAGAGCACTGTGCAGATTTTACGGGATCCCGGGTGGCTTTTGAAATGGATTGGGTCGCTGCTCGTTGTGATCGGCGTATTCATGATGTTCTATCTGCAGCCGTACCGGAAACAAACCGAAGGCCAGCCGATTACGCCGTCGTCCGCCGATCAAAAAGCCGAAGGCACAAAGGACGAGGCAATCGCGCAAATTGCACGGTAGTTCGGTGGACAGGAACGCGCCCGCTCCTGATGAGGGTTGAATGTTGACGGTTGCGCGTTGAACGTTTGCCTCTCGCATGGGAAGTGCAAAGGGATTTCAATTGGTCGCGTTGGCGTTGCTGCTCGCTAGCTGTGCGTCAGGCAACAAAGCGAGTGATCCAGCTGGTGTCGAACAAACCATCGCCGGAGCGACAAAGTGGGGCTATTACAGCGGCGAGCCCGTGACGAAATGGAATCCGGATGGCCGCACAATGACGCTTTTAACCGAGTTGCGGTACACCGATCCAAAAGGCGAAGTGTGGATCGCGCCGCCGGGCTCACTGGTCGATGGCGCATCGATTCCGCGTTATCTCTGGTCGTTCATGGGCGGGCCATTCGAAGGAAAATATCGGAACGCCTCAGTCTTGCACGACGTCGCTTACGGCGAGCACAAGCGCCCATGGAATGACTGCGACCGCATGTTCTACTACGCGATGCGGTGCAGCGGCGTTGGAGGTATTGAGGCCAAGACGATGTATTACGCGCTCTACAAATTCGGGCATCACTGGAAGTTTCCGATCAAACGCGGGAAACCGGTGAAATATGAAGGGGCCTTGGTTGCGAGAGGCGAAGAAATTCCACGGGCGATTCCGGTGAACCCCACTCAGATCAGCCAAGCCCGCGAATGGATCAGCAGCAGCGATCCTACTCTCGATCAGATCGAACAACGAGCTAGCTCCGAACCGCAGTAAGCCGCTTGCGTCACCGGCAAAGAATTACTGCTTTGCTGTGTTCCGTGGATCGTCCGCAGGATTGACGTATTTGATCGTGAATGGGCCATCGCCGTTCACCTGAATAATCGTGTCCCCTCTCATCGTGACGAAGTGCTGCATTCCAGCAGGCATAACCATGAAGCTGCCGGACGGCATCTCGCGCATGCCTTTCTCCTCAAATTTTGCGCCGGTGCCGAGCAACATCGTGCCTGAAATTACCGTAATCTTTTCCGCCGTCGGATGCGTGTGCGGCGGAATTCTGTAGCCGTCAGGCGTCTGGAAGCGAACTGTGAATGGCCCGCTCTTCGCCGGATCGCCTTCAAGCACGGCCAACTGTGCGCCCGATGGAACCGACGGCGGCGCGGCGGCCCATTTCATTTCCGTTGGAGTTACAACAATGTGCTCGCTATCAGCCGTCGCTGTTTTGCTCGAGCCGACCTGGTCCTGCGCGGCAATCGGCAATGATACAAACGGCAGCGCTACAGCAAGCAAACTCAAAGAGATGATCTTGTTCATGCGACAAAATGCGCTCGAAGCTGGTACGTTCAAGGCGGCGCAATCATTGTATCGGGCAAAGAATCTTTCGACAGCTGTCGCGCGCTAGGAAAATCAGATTTATAATCCGGTCGGGCATAATGCGACGGGTTTCGCTTAAGTCGGCAATTTTTTTCTTACTGACCGCTGTAGCTTCGAGCCAGACACTCCCGCCCAAGCCGCTCCCGACCGGGCCACTGGAAAAATACGATGACCCGCCTGCATCCTTAGAGGCCATAACTGTCACTTCACCAGCGGCAATCTCGCGGTTTGGGCCGTACACGAGTTACCAGGTGAATGTGGACGGAAATGGTAACAACATTCTCGGCGACGCGGCGAACGAGCCTTCCATTTGCGTTGATCCGACGAACGGAAACAAGATGAGTATCGGTTGGAGGCAATTCGACAGCATTTCGTCTAATTTCCGCCAGGCTGGATTCGCGCATACGCTCAACGGCGGCAGGACGTGGAGTTCTGCCGGCGTTCTCCAACACAACGTTTTTCGCAGCGATCCTGTTCTGAACTCGGATAGCGCCGGCCATTTTTTCTATCTCAGCCTTCTGCAGACTTTTTTTGACGATTTGTGGCGATCGCTCAATGGCGGTCAATCATGGGCAAATATCGCGGCGGCATATGGTGGCGACAAACAGTGGTTTACCATCGATAAGACCAACAGCTCCGGGCATGGGTTTCAGTATCAATCGTGGAGCAGTGACGGCAACAATTTGGCTGGCAGACAGTTCACTCGATCGACTAACGGCGGAGTGACCTGGATGAATCCCATCGATATTCCAAATTCCCCTTCGTACGGCACACTGGACGTCGATTCTAACGGGAACCTTTTCATCGGTGGGGTAGAACTGGAAGCTGGCCAGATTTGGTGTGTTCGGTCCACGAATGCAAAAAACGGTGCAGTAGCCCCCGCCTTCGACCGAAGCACAGCAGTGAATCTCGGCGGCAGTATCGTTGGTGGCCAGCCGATTAATCCGCAAGGATTAGCAGGTCAGGTTTTCCTCGCCGTCGACCGTTCCGGCACAAGTACGAACAATAATATTTATATGCTCGCGAGCGTTCAGCCCCCCGGCTTTACCACTGGCACTGACGTGATGTTCGCGCGGAGCAAAAACGGAGGCCAAACCTTCAGCGTACCTCGCCGCATCAACGACGATCCTGTTAACCACGCGAAGTGGCACTGGTTTGGGACGCTTTCGGTCGCGCCAAACGGACGGATCGATGCGGTGTGGCTGGACACACGTAACGGTGCGAACAATATCGACTCGCAATTGTTCTATTCATTCAGCTTGGATGGCGGAAGCACCTGGTCGGCCAATGCCGCAGTGACCAATTTGTTCAAGCCGTACCTTGGTTATCCGAATCAGGACAAGCTGGGGGATTATATTACGACCGTCTCGGATAACACAGGGGCCAATGTCGCGTATGCGGCGACATTTAACGGTGAAGAAGACATTTATTACGTCCATCTCCCTCCTTCGGTGCCTCTCACCGACTTTAATAGCGACGCGCGTCCCGATTTGGTTCTCAGCAATGCGACGACCCATCAAACCACGTTGTGGTACATGGATAACAATGTTCGCGTTGGCAGCGCTTCCGGCCCGATTCTTCCAGCGGGCTGGACGATCGCGAGTGTTGCCGACTTCAACCGAGATGGGCATCCGGATTATCTGCTGTTCAATTCCGTAAGCCACGCAACGGTGATTTGGTACATGAACAACAACGTTCATGTAAGCAGCACGACCGGGCCGACGCTGCCTGCCGGCTGGAGCGTTGCGGCGTTAGCGGATTTTAACGTGGATGGCTATCCCGATTATTTGCTGAACAATCCCAATACGGGTGGAACGGTAGTGTGGTATATGCGCAACAATGTTCATGTCGGCTCCGCATCCGGGTCAACTGTTCCAGCCGGATGGAGCGTGGCCGGGATTGCCGATTTCAATGGGGACAACCGCGCCGATTATCTGCTGTTCAACGCGGCTACGCATGGAACTGTGATCTGGTATATGTCTGGAGTTACTCATGTCGGCAGCCGTGTTGGACCGACCGTTACACAGGGCTATGACGTGATTGGACTAGCCGACTTCGATGGGAATGGCAGGCCGGATTATTTGCTGTTCAATTCGAGCACACGTCAGACGGCCATTTGGTATCTGAACAACAATGTTCTGACCGGCAGCGCATATGGCCCAATGCTTCCAGGGGGCTGGAGCGTTGTCGCGCCTTGATCATTCCTGCCGGTTTGAGCGAGTAAGCGACCGTTCGCACGAAGTGCTGGACTCGCGGAAGTCTGCGGAGTTGGAATGCGATATGTCTTCGCACCGCTTTTTGGAGCTCAGGCCTCAATTCTTTCGCCCGTTGGATCACGAAGCTCGCATCGGACGGCGTTTATAGACGGCGTAAATTGTTTCGCTATCCTGTCGGAGCCAAAATTAATGGCTTCTAAAAACGAAACCTTAACGAAAGGATTTTTATGCTAGGCGACAAAATTGGTGAGATGTCTGGAAAAATTACTTTCCAACGCGTGTTATCCGTCGCCGACGGAGGTCTAAAAATGGAAACCTCCTTTCAAGCGAACGGAACATTGCTCGGGGTAAACGTGAAGGACACCGGCACCTACGTCACCGTCACTCGTCCTGACGGGACACAGTACGGCGAAGGCCGTGGCGTGGTAATCACCGCAGACGGAGAAATGGCCACCTGGACAGGCCATGGCGTCGGCATGCCGAACAAAGACGGGAGCGCCAGCTATCGCGGTTCGCTTTGTTATCAAACGACGCCCGCGCGATTGTCCGGCTTGAACAACATCGCGGTGCTATTCGACTACGCAGTAGACGCAGATGGCAACACGCATTCGGATTACTGGGAATGGAGGTAATTAGGTGAGCGGTGTAACATTTACGTTCGGCTCCATTGGAAATCCACTGTTTGAACTCACTATGAAAACGCGATTGCTGATCGACGGCGGGCGTTGAACGGTCATGGGCCGCTCCTCGACTCCTGATGCAGCCAACGCTCACGTCGCGGAAGCTTCCAGACTAGGTCGTTTTTGATTTTGAAGGCGAGGGAGCGGCGCCGCTCTCCAATGCCACGGCGAGAACTTCATCAACGTTTTCGACAGGAACGAATTTGAGTTTTTGTTTCGCTTCCTCGGGAACGTCGGCAAGATCCTTTTCGTTCAGCTTGGGAATGATAACGGTGCTGATTCCGGCACGCATTGCGGCAAGGCTTTTTTCTTTTAACCCTCCAATGGGCAAAACCAAGCCGCGCAACGTGATCTCACCGGTCATGGCGACATCGGGCCGCACCGATTTATTGCTGAACAGCGAGGCGAGCGCGGTGAACATGGCGATACCGGCAGATGGTCCGTCCTTAGGCACCGCGCCCGCAGGCACGTGAACATGAATGTCGGTATTCTTGAAATCGTTTGGACTGGCGCCGAGCTCGCTGTCGCGGCTGCGCACGAGGCTGTATGCAGCTTGCACTGATTCTTTCATCACGTCGCCGATCTGGCCGGTGAGCGTGATATTCCCTTTGCCAGGATAACGCGTCGCTTCAATGTGCAATACTTCGCCGCCCGCAGGGGTGTACGCGAGCCCGGTTACAACGCCAGGTTTGCTCGTGGTCAATCGTGTTTCGCGCACGTACTTTGCCGGGCCAAGCATTTCCGCGACGACAGTCGGCGTGACCGTTATGCTCTCGGTCTTGCCGCGCGCAACCTGCGCCGCGATGCCGCGGCAAATCGCGCCGATCTGCCGTTCCAGTTCGCGCACCCCGGCTTCGCGCGTGTAGTCGTTGATCACGAGACGGAACGCCTGCTCTTCCCACACGCATTGCTCAGGTTTCAATCCGTTTTCTTCGAGCTGCCGCGGCAGAAGATATCGTTTGGCGATTTCGAGTTTCTCGCGCTCGGTGTAGCCGGGCAGAGAAATTACTTCGATGCGGTCGCGCAACGGTTCCGGTATACCTTCGATGTAATTGGCCGTGCCGATGAAAATCACCTGCGACAAATCGAACGGCACGTCGAGATAACGATCGACGAATGCGTTATTTTGCCGCGGATCGAGGACTTCAAGCAGCGCGCTCGCAGGGTCGCCGCGAAAATCGGCACCAATCTTGTCGATTTCATCGAGCATGAACACAGGGTTACGCGTGCCGGCGCGCCGAATTTCCTGAATGATTCGTCCCGGCATCGAGCCGATGTAGGTGCGGCGATGGCCGCGAATCTCCGCTTCATCACGCATTCCGCCGAGACTGATCCGCACAAATTTGCGACCTAGCGCGTCGGCGATCGATTGACCCAGACTGGTCTTTCCAACGCCGGGCGGTCCGAGGAAACACAGAATAGCGCCGTGGCCCTGAGGATTTAATTTGCGGACGGCGAGGTATTCGATCAGCCGTTTCTTCACTTTTTCCAAATCGTAGTGATCGCGGTCGAGGATTTGCTGCGACTGATCGAGATCCAGATTGTCCTCGCTTAGTTTGTTCCAAGGCAGATCCGCGATGATCTCGATGTAACTGACGATGACGGAAAATTCCGGACTGGCTGACGGAATAAAGTCGAGCCGCTTCAGTTCGCGCTCAGCCTGTTTCATGACGGCCTCTGGCGGATTAGCCTCCTCGAGGCGTTTTCGCAATTGCTGGGCCTGTTCTTCGCTGCCCGCGCTCTCGGATTCGCCCAGCTCGCGTTGGATCGCTTTAATTTGCGAACGCAGATACGCGCGCCGCTGCGCGTCCGAAAACTGTGAGGCTACATCCTTTTGCAGCCGCTGCTGAATCTCGGCGATCTCAAGTTGCGCCGAGATTTGCTTTTGCACGGCGGCAAGGCGTTTTTCGACGTCGAGCTCTTCAAGGATTGCCTGTTTTTGCGCGACATCGACGTTCAGGTTAGGTGCGAGAAAATCGGCGAGCTGCTCCGGATCCTCGATGTTAAGGATCATTAGGCGCGCCTGTTCCGGCGCGTCAGGTGTGAGCTCAAAGAGTTTGGCAGCCGAGTCGCGCAGATTACGAAATGTCGCTTCCCACTCCTTTGTTTGTGCTGGCACAATCGAATCTGGCAGATCGACTTCCGCGCGGAGAAACGGTTCGGTAGCGACGATTTTGCGCAAAGAAAACCGGCGCAATCCCTGCGCGATCAGCAGTACGTGATCATCCCCCTGGCGGATCAACTTGAGCACGAGCGCCACGGTGCCCCTTGAGTACAGATCCTTCGGCGCAGGGTCCTCTTTCATCTCATCGCGTTGCGCCAGCAAGCCGATCACCTTCGTCCGCGGCAACGTATCGTCGAGCAGCTTGAGCGACGCCTCACGTTGAACAGTAAGCGGAAGAACTGTACCAGGAAAAATGACGAGTCCACGAATCGGCAGGATGGAGAGTTCCTCCGGGATATCCGGCATTTGGCTGGGTTCCGTCGGCGCCACAATGGTGCTCTGCGGCCCGCCCTTCAGGTCGCCACCCTGTCGCAAAGCGCTGATTTGTTCGTCGCTCATGATTTCTTCAATGGCAGCGAGATCCAGAGCAGGCCGTTGCGTTGCTCTGCGTGCGCTTTGTCGATCTCTACTTCAGCAGGCAACGAGACTTTCCGTTCGAATGGTCCGTAATCGATTTCCATGGCCAGCAATTGCAAAGTGTGACCTTCACTGCGACTAGGCTCAGGCAGCTCGCGCCGGCCGCGGATCACCACCCGCTGCGGTTCAACCGTGAGATCGATCCCCGAGCGGTCGACGCCCGCCAGGTCGACGCAGATGCGAATGCACGTCTCGCACCGGTAGGCATTAATGGCTGGCTGCCACGCGTGTGCAAACCTGGAAAACTGCGAGCGCGAAAGCTCGTAACTGATGTCGTGCAACGCGCCGTGCAGCCAGCGCAATTTGATGTTCTTAATCGGATCCATTGAAAATCAAGCTTCCACCTCGCGCCTCTTTATTTCAACGCGCGACGCTAAGCAGGTATACGCAAGCATACGCCAGGGGCGATGCATTCGCGCGTCTCTCTTTCGGCAGAAGCGCGCCGCGGTAGCTCGCTATTTCGCCTTCCCAGGTCCCCAGAGCGCCCGACCGGCTTTTGCGCCAGTGTGTTCGCCATCTTTGAGGACTTGGATGCCATTGACGAAGACGTGCTTCATTCCAATTGCGTATTGATGGGGTTTATCGAACGTCGCACGATCAGCGATCGTCGCCGGATCGAATACAACCACGTCAGCAAACATTCCCTCCTTGAGAAATCCGCGATGATCGAGACCAAGGTTCGTTGCGGGCAATCCGCTTAACCGGCGAACGGCTTCCTTCATCGGAATGATCTTCTCGTCGCGCACATATTTGCCGAGCACCCGTGCAAAATTTCCATAGGCGCGCGGATGCGGATTGGATTTCGTGAACGGCGGCTCCGGCGCCTGGGAAGCTTCATCGGATCCGAATGAGATCCATGGTTTGACGACCTCCTTCTTCACGTTGTCCTCGGACATAAGAAAATAGATCGTGCCGATGCGCGACTCGTCCTCAGCGATCAAATCCATGGCCGTGTCGATCGGGTCTTTTCCACGCATTTTCGCCACCTCGGCGAGCGTTTTACCGGTGAGCGGCTTCAGCTTGTCCGACTTAAAGGCAACTAGCAAAATGTGCTCGGGACCGCCGGCATCGAGATAGAGATTTTCCCATGAGTTCGTCGCTTTCTGGACTTCAGCTTTAATCTTCGCGCGTGTTTCCGGATCGCGCAGCCGCTTGAACAAAGCCGGATAACCGCCGTCTTCTGTCCAGGGAGGTAAACAAGCGTCGAGGCCGGTTCCGGCCGCCATGTAGGTGTACATATCGGCGGAAATTTTTAGTCCTTCCTTTTGCGCCTGCTCGATATGTGCAAGCAACTGGTCCTCCTTCCCCCAGTTTTCGCGGCCGGAGGCTTTAATGTGGTACACTTCTGCTGGGATGTTCGCCTCACGACTGATGCGGATTAGCTCGTCCAGCGCTTCCAGCAATCGACTGCCTTCGCTGCGCATGTGCGAGATGTATTTGCCCTGATATTTCGCCGCGACCTTGCATAATTCGATTAGTTCTTCGGTCTTCGCGTAAAAGGCGGGCGGATAAATGAGCGAAGTGCCGATCCCGAGCGCGCCCGCTTCCATTTCTTTCCGGACCAGTTCGCGCATCTGATCGAGCTGCTCGGGCGTTGGCGGTTTATCTTCGAACCCGACGACGTATTCGCGGATCGTGGTCGCCCCGATGAACGACGCGACGTTGCATGAGATGCCGCGTTTTTCGAGATACTGCAGATATTCTGCCAATGTGTTCCATTTGATGTCGTACTTGATATCGCTTTGTGCGCGCACCATGTGTTCGCGCACGCGGTCATTCACAGGACCCATGGATTCGCCTTCACCCATGATCTCCGTCGTGACGCCTTGACGGATTTCGCTTTGCGACCGGCCGTCCTGGATCAGTGATTCCGTCGACCAGGAAAGCATGTTGATGAACCCGGGCGCGACAGCGAGCCCTTTGGCGTCGACGACTGTTTTTGCTTTGGCTCCCGCGACTGCGGGACCGACGCCGGCGATTCGATCGCCACTAATCGCGACATCAGCCTGCCGCGGTTCGGCACCCGTACCGTCATACACTATGCCACCGCGAATGATGACTTCGAAGTCTGCCGATGCCGGCGATTGCGATTGCTCCTGGCCAAACATTGCGGTGACAATGGTCAGGAATGCGCCGGCCCAAAAGAAATTAAGTTTCATCGCCGCTGATGCTAGCGGAACAGGACCGTCGACGCAAAAAACACGGGCGAGCTGCCTGGCTGTAGTGTCCGCTATCCTCAGCGGAGATCCTGCCGTGCCTGGAGTCGCGCTGAGGACAGCGCATGCGACAGCATGTAACCACGCTTTCAGCGAGCCGTCGTATCAGTCTAACGAAAGGTTCAGGGCGCGAGCCGGTCAATCGTCCACGTCGCATTCGCCTGCCGCGTATAACGAAATCGGTCGTGTAAACGGTTTGCGCGGCCCTGCCAGAATTCGATCGTCTCTGGTTTGACTCGGTATCCGCCCCAGTGCGGCGGTAAAGGGATCGCCTTGTCCCCAAAACGCTCGGTGACCGCTGCCATGCGCGCGTCGAGTACGCGCCGCCCGTCGAGTACTTCGCTTTGGCGGGACGCCCATGCGCTCAGCTGGCTGCCGATGGGACGCGAATGAAAATACGCCTGCGATTCTTCGCGTGATGTTCTCTCCGCTTTTCCACTGATCCGAACCTGCCTGTCCAATTCGATCCAATAAAACGCCAGCGCCGCGTACGGATTCGCGTCAAGCTGCCGGCCTTTTTCACTTTCATAATTTGTAAAGAAAACAAAGCCGTCGTGATCAAAACTCTTCAACAAAACAATTCTCACCGATGGCCTGGCATCAGCGTCAGCCGTGGCGAGGCTCATGGCGTTAACATCGCGGATACCGGCCTCGATGGCCCCAGTGAACCAGTTCGCAAATTGTTTGATCGGATCGGTATTGAGATCGCTGCGGCGCAGACCTTTGCCGATGTGCTCGTAACGTGAAGCCGCGGGATCGCGTGGGATCTCCATCACACTAAGAGAAATCGGTGCTACTCGCGCCGCAAGGAAATTGTCGAATTAGGATGACTGCGCGCGAGGCCGTTCTTGCTACGGTGGCTCGAACTCTGGATGGCACTTTTTTGATCGGGCGTCAGTCCATCATCGATGGTGGCAGGAATTCGAAGTAGCCGATCTTGAGCTGGCCGGCTTCGTCGATGAGAACCATCTTGAGATTGAAGTACGGATCAAAGTCCTCGCTCTTCTTCAATTCTTCGACGCTGATGCCGTGTTGCTGGGCCACTATTTGAAGTTCCTGCGGCGAAAGTTCGGTATGAATTTGCCCGCGCAAACTCGCGCGCCGGATCTCGGCGGGAATCCAGTCCGGCATTGCGCCGATGGCGAACATGGAATCCATCGCACCAAATTGTTCGCTGCTACGGCGGTTCAAAACGTTGGGATCGGTTGAAAACACATTCAGCATCGTCGGCGCGCGCGGCGCGCCGTGGGCTGCCTCGACGTATTGCATCAGATACGCAAACTGTTCCGCGGTCACGTTCATCATGGGATATGTTTCGTTACGCTGGAAATCTGCGTCCTGCTGAGCAGGCGTAAACTGATTGAGCGACATCCGTGCCCTGGCGTAGCCGGAGAGCAGCGCGTACGCGTCCGCGTATTTTCGGTTGGCGACCGCAATGACGAACGGTTTTGCCGCCAAAAGATATTTGCGTTCGTCGGGTTTGGCGTCGTTGTCCGTGAAATCATCCTCGCTTTTTTGAGCGCTCTTTTTTTTGTCGTCGGTAGTTATTTTGTCGCAACTCGTAAGCAAGACCGGCAACAGAATCGCCGCGGTCAGAATTGGGATAAAAGAAGCGACTTTCAGTACGGACGTCTTACTCATGCTCGTCATGCCGTCTGGGGGTGAGGATTTTGAGTAAGAGCATGAGCAGGATCAGGAGCAAGAACAAAATTAAGAAGAAGCAGTGTATTGGAAACTCTGCTGCTGCTGTTTATTCTGTGGCGCATGACTTCCATCTGGGAGCTGGCCAATCCGCAACTGCACGACATTGCCGTTTACGAGCCGGGGAAACCAATTGAGGAAACAGCGCGCGAACTCGGCATCGAGCCCACCGAAATCGTCAAGCTTGCGTCCAATGAAAATCCGATCGGACCTTCTCCCAAAGCCATTGAAGCAATGCGTGCGGCTCTGGACCACGCGCACCTATACCCCGACGGCAGCGGGTTTCATTTGTGCAAAGCAATCGCAGCGAAGCTCGGTTTCTCACCGGAGAACGTGATTCTCGGCAATGGGTCCAACGAAGTGCTCGAATTTCTCGGCCACGCATTTCTCCATGGCGAAGGCCAGGACGACGTGATTGCCTCGCAGTATGCCTTTGTCGTTTACAAACTGATCGCCACCTCTTTTGGAGCCCGGATGATCGAGGTTGCGAGCCCGAATTATGAGCAGGACTTGGAGGCGATGCTGGAGGCGATCACTCCAAATACACGGATGATTTTCATTCCGAATCCAAACAATCCTACTGGTACGTTGCGCTCGCAGCGCGCGATCGATCGCTTCATGTCGCGCATTCCTGATAAGGTTATCATCATTTTCGATGAAGCTTATTTCGAATTCCTCGATGATCCGCCTGACACGCTGCGATTTGTTCGCGAAGGACGAAATCTCATCGTGTTGCGAACGTTTTCGAAAATTCACGGGCTCGCAGGCTTGCGTATTGGGTACGCGGTCGCGCGCTCCGACCTGGTTGATGTTCTACACAGGACCAGGCAGCCGTTCAACGTCAACAGTATCGCTCAAGCGGGCGCGCTGGCCGCGCTGAAGGACGATGCACACCTGCGCGAGACCAAACGCGTAATCGACGAAGGTCGCGCTTATTTACAGGAGAAATTTGCGCAGATGAAGATTCCCTTCGTGCCAAGTGTGGCCAACTTTCTGATGGTCAATGTCGGCGACGGTTGTGCGATGTTCGAGAAGCTGCTGCGACTGAAGATCATCGTGCGGCCGCTGAAAGGTTATGGTTTGCCCGAGTGGGTTCGGATTTCTGTTGGAACAATAGAGCAAAACAGAAAACTGATTGCGGCGCTGACGGAAGTGCTCCACGGCGGCTAGTACAAGGCCGCATGATCTCCAGCGATTTGGCAACCGAAGCGGTTGCCCTACAATTTGTTGCCACACGGCATGACTGCCTCCGACACTATCGCTGCTATCTCGACGCCTCCCGGGGAAGGGGCGATTGCATTGGTTCGCGTTACCGGCGCGAACGCAATCGGTCTCGCGGACAAGATTTTCCGCGGCAAAGAAGAGCCCTCGCGGTTTGCATCGCACGTGCAGCACGTAGGCGAGATTTTCAGTCCGAAAGGTGAATTGATTGATCAAGCGGTGCTCGCGGTGCATCGCGCGCCGGCGAGTTACACCGGTGAAGATTTGATCGAGATCAGTTGTCACGGCGGCACGCTTGTGTCCGCGAAAGTGTTGGAAGCCTGCCTGCGCGCAGGCGCACGCGCCGCGCGGCCTGGCGAATTTACAGAGCGCGCGTTTCTGAACGGCAAAATGGATCTCACGCAAGCCGAAGCCGTGATCGATTTAATCCGGGCCAGGACTGATCTGGCGCTGCGTTCGGCGACTGAGCAGCTCGAAGGCAGGCTCGGCAATGAGATCAGGAAAATCCGCGACGACATGATCGCACTGATGGCACACATCAACGCATCCATCGATTTTCCCGAAGAAGGGATCGCGGCCGATGAAGGCGAAGCGCTATGCGCCCGACTTGATTCCGTTCACGGAAAGATCGCTGCGTTGCTCGCGACTGCTGATCAGGGACGCCTATTACGCGAAGGCGTGCGCGTAGTGATTTACGGAGCGACGAATGCCGGTAAATCAAGTTTGCTCAACCGCCTGCTCGGCTACGATCGAGTAATCGTCAGCGACACCCACGGCACCACGCGCGACATCATTGAAGAAACGGTCAATCTGGACGGTGTGCCCGTTCGGCTGCTCGATACTGCCGGGCTGCGGGCTTCTGAAAGCAAAGTCGAGAGCGAAGGAATTGCGCGCACCGTGAAATCACTGCAACTCGCTGATCTGCGTTTGCACATTGCAGATCGCAACGCGCCGAAGCCGTCACAATTCAAGTCGCGACACCTCTCGGAGTGCAATGGTCAGTCCGATGACGCGACTGAAATCGTGGTGCTGAACAAAAGCGATTTACCGGAGAACAGTGACTGGAGCGATTACCCGGCGCTGCGCATTTCGTGCGCAACCGGAGAAGGCCTGCCGGAATTGCGAACCGAAATTTTGTCGCGGATCAGAGGGCAAAATCTCAGACCCGAGAGTGCGGTTGCCATCAACACGCGTCATCGCGACTGCCTGCGTCGCGCGCTTGAATCATGCGATCGCGCGCAGGCGGCTCTGACAGACGGTTTGTCGCCGGAGTACGTTGCGGTTGACCTTGACCAGGCATTGCGCGCTCTCGGTGAAGTAATCGGTGTCGTGGATGTGGAGCAGATCCTTGATTCTGTGTTCAGCCAGTTTTGCATCGGCAAATGAAGACGCATGCTCAGCGCAACGACACGAATAAAAGCGCCCGAACAGATTTCTCATTAACAGCGGAGTTCACTCCGGTGATCTCAGGGCTGCATGGACAGAAGCCGTTTAAACGGCTTCCCGCATGTGCGTGTCGCAGCACCCGGTTGAAACCAGGTGTTAATGAGAAATGAAGCCTGGCCGTGGAACGTACGAAAGGTTTATCAGGCCGCTGCTCTTTTCGCTCGATGCTGAGACGGCGCACCATTTCACGATCGGGCTTTTAGAACAGGCGTCGCGTGTTGATCTCGCGCTGCGTGTGCTCGGAATTTTCCAACCTGCGCCACGACCGAAGACGCTGTTTGGTTTAACGTTTCCAAATCCAATCGGACTTGCAGCAGGTCTGGACAAAAACGGCGTCGCTCTTCCTGCATGGGCGGCACTGGGTTTCGGTTTTATTGAGATTGGAACGGTTACTGCGAAAGCGCAGCCGGGGAACCCAAAGCCACGCATCTTTCGTTTGCCCGAGCAACGAGCGCTGATTAATCGGCTCGGTTTTAACAACGACGGCGCAGACGCGGTCGCGGAGCGGCTACGTGGCCTGCGCGCGCGCAGACGATGGCCGGCCGTTCCGGTCGGCATCAACATTGGCAAATCGCGGATGACGCCGCTGACAGAGGCTGTGGACGATTACCTCTACTCGTTTCGGCTGCTTCGCGATGTTGCCGATTACGTTACTTTGAATGTTAGCTCACCAAACACCCCTGGCCTGCGCGAGTTGCAGGAACCGGCCAGGCTTTCGCAATTGCTGCGCGCGTTACGAACGGAACCCCGTGCAGCTGGCAGACCGTTGCTTGTCAAAATCTCCCCAGATGTTTCTCCTGCGGAACTGGAAACGATCATCGGCGTCTGTGAAGAAAATAGCGTGGCAGGAATCATCGCGACGAACACAACACTCGATCATTCGTCTGTTCCGCCGCGGCTCGATCAGGCAGGCGGATTGAGTGGCGCGCCGCTGCGCGAAAGATCGATCGCACTCGTGCGAGAGATTGCTACCAGGTCCGCAATTCCAGTGATCGCTTCCGGTGGAATCTGCGATGCACAATCCGCTCGGGAGAAATTTCAAGCGGGCGCGCAACTCATTCAGCTTTACACCGGGCTGGTATATCGCGGTCCTGCACTTCTGCGGGAAATAATTGATACGTGATCGTCATCCTGAGCGGCAAAGACGGCTAAGGACTCACTACTTCCCAATACACGCGAGCGCACTTCGTGCGACGCAATCAGTCCGTGTGAGGTCCCCCTCTCCGCTCTAGATGACAGGCATTGGAATCGCTGCGCCAAACTTGCATCACTCCCACTCGCAGGCAGGATTGCCGCGTCACGGATGAAACTTGGCCGCAAGATTTTGAAGTTTACCCAGCCGCTCACGTACCGGCGCGGATGGCGCAGGGCGCAGCGGTCTTTTTTTCCCATTCCGCTGCGGCCAATGCTGGCGCAGATCGATCAAAACCGCGCCCGTGAGATTCAGCAGCGATACGCGAATTCCACCGCCGGCTATGCCAAATACGCAAACATCGAGCCATGGCTGCGATTAAATCGGGAGCGTGTGCAAGACTTAAAGCTCCATCGTTTGCCACCCAAACGCGTGCTCGATCTCGGCTGCGGTGGCGGATTTTTCCTGTTCATCCTCAAAAACCTCGGCCATTCCGGGCTGGGACTCGACGTAGAACGCGTCCCTTTATTCGGCGAACTGCTGGAGCTGTTCGCAGTGCCGCGCGTAGTCCATGCAATCAGCGCGTTCGAGCCGCTGCCGGATTTCGGCCAGAAATTCGATTGGATCACTGCGTTCTCTACGAACTTTTACCTTTACCATCCCGCAAAAAAGCGTTGGGAAGCGCCGGAATGGGATTTTTTTCTGCGTGATTTGCAACATCACCTGGCTCCGGGAGGCAAAATCTTTTTCGGTCTCAATCCGCTCTACGGCGGTGATTACTACACGCCGGAGCTGCGCGATCTTTTTGTTAACCGGGGCGCAGACGTCGAGCGCGAGCGGATCTTTTTCGAAAACGGACTGCGCTTTTAACACCCAATTCAGGCCGAACGGCGGAAGAGATGTAGCCACGGCGCTGTGTCGCCGTGTTCCCCAAAACGCCTCGATACAGCGAGGCGAATACAACGACAGCACTACGGCAATGGCGATGGCGATTCGTCAGCAGGCTCGTGAGAGCGATGATGATGCCACCCACGATGGCGCTGTTCGATTTGTTGTAATTTTTGGCGCTGTTCGTCGTTGAGACTGACACCGATCTGCCGGTGTGAGTCATTCACAACTTCGTGAACACGCCGGCGCGTATCTCGGCGAATTTGCCTAAGCTGGACCGCGGTATTGTCGATGACAGGCGAAATTTTTGCGACCTGGTCTGGCGTTAGATTAAGCTCGACGCGGAGTCGTTCCTTCATTCGCGCGCCGATCCGTTCGGGATGATGCAGAGCGAAGAAGTGATGCCGCGCGTACAATCCCCCAACAAACGCGCCGCTGATCCCGCCGGCGACGAACACCAGAATGAATCCCGCGATAAGTTTCCATTGCAACGCACGGTTCATTGCCCAAACGCGTCCTGGATTGCGGAGTCGGCGATCGCGAATTCGTTCGTAAAGGATTCAGCGATTTCGCGATTTTGACTCGCTTCGCGAATAGCGGCGATGGTCGATATCACGATCACAGCGGTCGACAACAGCGCCACGCGGCGAACAAGCGAAAGCACGCCATTTGGCTTTGCTGCCGCCGCGCGCCAGAGCGCAACGACACGCGTGTCGAAGCCAAACGGCATGGCAGGCTCGGCAACCTCACCCGCGGTCCCAGCGGCACGCAATAACCGATCAATGTTGTCTTTTTTCATGGCGTCGCCTGGATTCTCGCTAACAGAGCTTTCATTTTTTGTCGCGCTCGAAATGCCCGCACCTTGATTAGCGCCGCGCTCCAGCCGGTGATCTTGCGGATCTCTTCCACGGAACGTCCCTGGAAGTATAGCAAATCAATGGCAAGCCGCTCGACCGGCTTGAGCGCAGTCAAAAGATGTTCCACCAGTTGGCGCGAGGCGAACTGCTGGTCCGGCGGCAGCTCGTCTGCGGAGGTCGCCAGGTTCTCGACTACTGCCTGTTCCTCCGCGCTCAAATCGGCGTGGCGAAGCTCCGGTCGCACCCGCTCCGACTCGATTTGATTCAGACACGTGTTCACTGCGATGCGCGACACCCAATGCTCGAGCGGCACCTTCCCCGAATATTGTGACAGTTTTTGAAATACTTTGATGAAAATCATCTGGCAAAGATCCTCCTCCGCGGTTCGGCGCGGCCGATTGGCGCGCACGATCTTGGCGACCATCGGATAAAGCTTTCGCACCAATGCGCGAGCTGCTTCATCGTCATGCTGCAGCGCAGCAGTAACCAGCGCGCTTGCATCAGAATCATCCATGTGGTCGAGAGCGCATCCACCATTACCAGAGACCGGCAAGGGTCGTTTGCGGTTACAATTTGTATTTAGATGCGCGTGTGCCAAACGCACGGTCGAAAATGCGCGAGCGGCCTTGTTGGCGCGTTTCAGAAAAATTGTAACCGCGGCGACGAGCACCCGGTCATCCTTTCTGAAAGCGCGAAGAGCGCAGACTAAAAACAACAAAGGGAAAACAGATAATTATGAAACGAAATGTGTTAACACTTATCGCTGCCGGCGCGATCGCGCTAGGCGGCCTCGTGCTCGTGCAAGCCGACCCCGGCGCGGGCGGTCACGGCCACTGGCGCGGCCACGGGTTCGGCCTGCGCGGAATCACGGAAAAGTTGGACCTGACCTCTGACCAACAGGCAAAGGTTCAGCCGATACTTGATGCCGCCAAGCCGCAGATCGCCGCTATCCATCAGGAGGCGATGCAGAAAATGCACACAGTGATGGACAGCACGCTGTCGCAAATCCGGCCGCTGTTGAACGCCGACCAGCAAAAGAAGCTCGATGCCATTCAAAAAGCGCATCAGGACATGTTGAACGCGAAAAGAGAACTGCAAGACGCGACGCAGGATTAAATCTCCATTGATGGGAAGATGAGGGGGAACGGCGGCGACTCGGAAACGGATCGCCGCCGATTCTTTGCGGATACAGGCAAGGCTGCGCGCAAGCACCGGTGACGGTTTGCTGCGGGACTTTGAAGTCGCAGACAGAATTGTCTGCGCCACGTTTGCCTTAGCCTTGTTTCTTCCTCAATGAAAAGAGCAGCACGATAACGCCGATCGCTCCGGCAATCGCGGCGGCAGTAAACCCGACCGTCGAAATTTCGGCGCGGAACTGGAACTCTGCTTTTAGTCGTCCTGCGAGGCCTATCAGAAAAAACAGGAGCCCGAGGTAAAGCAGGATTAAACCGATTGCTTTTTGATCATCGGAAGAAATCTTCATTCGCAGTGAGCAATCAAATACACCTGCAGCCGAAAATTCAAGTGCGGTCTTTCCAACGAACGACGTTAATGTGGCTGGTGCGCTGGATTACTTTACCCACGTTCGCGCTGGCTGTCCTCGTCGCTGATGATCTGCTTGAAGCGCAGATCGACCGGATCACCGGAAAGAATTTCGCCACGCGATCGGAAGTCGTGGCGCGACATGGAATGGTTTGCACCAGCGTGCCGGCGGCAACCGAGGTCGGCATCGAGATATTGAAGCGCGGCGGTACCGCAGTGGACGCGGCGATCGCCGTGAATGCAACGCTCGGCTTGATGGAGCCGGTCTCAAACGGCATCGGCGGCGACTTGTTCGCCATCGTTTACAGCGCCAAGGAAAACAAGCTTTACGGAATCAACGGCAGCGGCCGTTCGCCTCTGGCTCTCACTTACGAGCAGATGAAATCCGAGTTGGCAAAACTGCATCGCGAAACCATTCCGCCGACAGGCATGTTGCCCATCAGCGTTCCGGGGTGCGTCGACGCATGGGCGGAGCTGCACAAGAAATTCGGCACCCTGAAACTGAGTGACGATCTCGCGCCTGCGATTCGCTATGCCGAAGAAGGTTTTCCGGTCACCGATTTGATCGCTTATTACTGGTCCTCCGGTCCGCGACTCTACAAGGGATTACCCGGCGCTTTCCTGCAAACGTACACGCTCGACGGAAAGGACCGCACACCTGCGAAGGGCGACATCTTTAAAAATCCGGATCTCGCAAGAACCTTGCGCCTGATCGGCGAAAAAGGTCGCGAGGTTTTTTACAATGGAGATATCGCCGACAAGATCGACGCTTTCATGCGAGCGAATGGCGGCTTTTTGAGGAAAGCAGATTTCGAGAAGCATGCATCGACATGGGTTGAGCCGGTCTCGACGAACTATCGCGGTTACGATGTATTCGAGTTGCCGCCGAATGGCCAGGGCATCGCCGCGCTGCAGATGTTGAACGTTCTCGAGGGATTCGACCTGCGCGCGATGGGACGAAATTCACCCGAAACGCTGCACACGATGATCGAAGCGAAAAAGATCGCGTGGGCTGATCGAGCGAAGTTTTATGCCGATCCGGACTTCTCCAAAGTTCCTTTGGCCGGACTTCTTTCGAAACAATACGCGGCAGAGCGCCGCAAATTGATCGACCCGAAACAGGCCGCCAAAGAGGTCGTGGCCGGCAACCCGGCGCTTGATCAAGGCGACACGATTTACATGTGCACTGCAGACGATGAAGGCAACCTGGTCTCGCTGATTCAAAGCAACTATCGCGGAATGGGCAGCGGGATGGTGGTGCCCGGCCTGGGATTCATGTTTCAGGATCGCGGTGAACTTTTTTCCATGGACCCGCAGCACGCGAACGTCTACGCGCCGGGCAAACGCCCATTTCACACCATTATTCCCGGGTTCGTGATGAAAGACGGCAAAGCGTGGGAAGCATTCGGCGTAATGGGTGGCGGCATGCAACCGCAAGGCCATGTCCAGGTGCTCACGAACCAGATCGATTTCGGTTTGAACGTGCAGGAAGCCGGTGACGCATCGCGCTGGCAGCATGAGGGCGACAACGAACCGACCGGAGAAAAGATGACTGCGTCAGGTGGCTACGTTGAAGTCGAGAGCGGCATTCCGTACGAGACGGTGCGCGAGTTGCGCAAAAAAGGCCATGATGTGCGTTTTGATGTCGGCGGTTACGGCGGTTATCAGGCGATCAAAGTGGAAATGCATGATGGCCAGCGTGTTTACGTCGGCGCCAGCGAATCGCGCAAAGACGGAATGGCCGCGGGATATTAAGGAATGACGAAGCACGAATGACGAAGGCAATCCCGAAACAGTCATCGCAAATTCGTGTTTCGGACTTCGTCATTCATTCGGGTTTCGTCATTGTTACGCCCGACGCGCCGTTCAAAGCAACAGGCGCGGCTCCTCGGGTCGACAGAGTTAACTTTCAGTAAGTGTTAATTCTTCGGCAGTTTCAGTTCGGCCAGTTTTTCTTCAGCGCGAGTGACGTCCGATTCGCGCGCGATTCCGAGCTTCCGAAGCTGTTGCTGACGAAGCAAGTTCGCTTGCGCCGCTTCCAATTCGGCGCGTTCACGTTTTGCCATTGCGACTTGCGCTGCTTCGGCCAACTGCGTCAGCGTTACTCTTGCGTTTGCCAGTTCGTCCGTCGCGGTTTCACCGGACGCAACATGCGATTCCAGCTCGTCGACTGCTGCTTTGCAAAAAGCAACGCGCGCATTTGCGAGATCGCTTTCACATTGGATTACCTTAAGTAACCGGTGCTCCATTTCGACTTTCGAAAGCACGCCAACTTTGCAGAGACGTTCCGCGCCTTCGGCATCGCCCTTTGCTTCTTTCAATTTTTTTTCACAACGCAGGACCGCGACATCTCGTTTTCCGTCTGAGGCGGAAGACAGATCATTTGAGAGATTTTGCTTCAGGATTGCGGGCTCAATATCCAAAGCGTCCGGCTCATCCGATTTGTTCTGCCGCGACTGGTCCTCAGCGAATGCGAGCGTGACCATGGCGAAAAGCGCGAGCTGCAAACCAAGCACGCGGGTCATAGCAACATTTTATCACAAAAATTTCGGCGTTAACATGACAAGATGTCCTCGAGCGTCGCGCCGAACCAATCAGTGTGAATTTTTTCTTTTTATCTCAACGGTTGCTCTATATAACAAGGCTCCGGAGGATTTTATCCGGCCGGTTCATCACCAAATCCTGTTTGGCATCGCTGTTTCAGCATTCATCGTTCCCCTGGCATCGGCGGATCTTTTTCCCGATTCAGGACCAATGGTGTCTGGGAAAACAGCACGCCTGCATTTCGGCCACGCGGCTGCGCCGAAAAATGCGCCGGTCGCGGTGAAGCGCGCAATCTGGGCGGGTAATCAACTTCGCTCGAAGCCATATCGATACGGCGGCGGGCACAAATCGTTTAATGATCGCGGCTACGATTGTTCCGGGACTGTTTCTTATGCGCTTGCTGCCGCAGGGTTGATTGGTTCGCCGATGAGCTCAACTGAATTTCGCAGCTACGGCGAACGCGGCGCCGGCAGATGGATTACCATCTACGCTCGCGAAGGTCACACGTTCGCCGTCATCGCCGGGCTGCGACTGGACACCACCCCGTACGATCGTTACACCGGTAAATGGGCGCCGCGCTGGCAAACAACCTATCGACCGCCGAACGGGTTTGACGCGAGGCATCCGGTCGGACTGTAGCGACAATAGAGCAATGAAAGCGATGCGAAGACGCATCGCACGCCAAAAGCACTTCATGCGAAATCCATGCCGACATCTTTTCGCTTTTGCATCAGCTTTTGAAGTGCGCGCGCGTCCTCGCGTCGCTTTACCCGAGCACTCATCAGTTAACAAACCCGTGCGAATCGTCCACCGAAGTGTTCTTATCAGCACACTTGGCCTCCTGAGCTCATCTTCGGTGATCGCACAGGAAAAATCGCACGTTACTTCGGAGCAGGTGACACATGCGATCAAGGAAATCGAAACGATCGCGCAAAAGAAAATTCAGGAAAATACGGTACCCGCCCTGGCCATCGCCATCCTGTTTCAGGACAAGCTCGTGTACGCGAAAGGATTTGGCGTACGCGATGCGAATACGAAGGCACCTGTTGACGCGGATACCGTGTTTCAGCTCGCATCGTTGTCCAAGCCGATTGGCTCGACAGTGATTGCGGAGCTGGTCGGCGAGGGGAAAATCAACTGGGATTTAAAACTGAGCGTACTCGATCCCGCATTCGCGATGTTCGATCCGTGGGTAACGCGCGAAATTACGATCCGCGACATGTACGCACATCGGAGCGGCTTGCCTGAGCACGCTGGCGATTTGCTGGAAGACCTGGGATTCACACGCGCCGAAATATTACATCGCCTGCGGTATCAACGTCCGGCCAGCAGTTTTCGTTCCCATTACGCTTACACGAATTTCGGCATGACCGAGGCCGCCATCGCGGCAGCGAAACCGTACGGCTTCGAATGGGAAAACGTCTCCGAAGCCAAATTGTACGGGCCGCTGGGCATGACGTCGACCAGCTCGCGTTATGCGGATTTTATAGCGCGCAGGAACAAGGCTTGGGACACGTGCTGGTAGATGGAAAATGGGCGCAACAATTCGAACGCGATCCAGATCCGCAATCGCCGACTGGTGGCGTAAGTTCTTCTGTAAACGACGTGGCGAAGTGGCTGCGGTTACAACTTGGAAATGGAAAGTTCGATGGCCGCCAACTGGTTAATGAAAAAGCGCTGACGGAAACGCATCACCCACAAATCCTCACGGGCTTTAATCCATTCACGCAATTACCGACTTTCTACGGGTTGGGATTGAACGTTAGTTATGATCCGGAAGGTCGCTTGCGCTTAAATCACTCCGGCGCGTTTGATATGGGAGCGGCAACTTATGTAAATCTGGTGCCGGCCGAGCAACTGGCCATCGTCGTTCTCACGAATGCGTCGCCAGTGGGTGTAGCGGAAGAAATGGGAACGTCGTTTATGGATGTCGCCTTGTATGGCAAGTCTACTCAAGATTGGTTTCCGCTTTTTAAGCAAGTATTTGCAAACCCGGCAGCGATTGCACGATGTCTGGCTTCGATTATTCCAAACCGCCGGCAGCGCCGGGGCCTCCGCTGAAAAACAGCGCTTACATCGGCCGATACACGAACGATTACTTTGGCGAAATTTCCATCTTCGAAAACGACGGCGGGTTAACCATCGTGCAGAGACCGAAAAACAAGGCGTTCCCGATGAAGCACTATGACCGGGATACCTTCACGTATGAGACAGAGGGCGAAAACGCTGTCGGCAGAAGCGGCATCACCTTTACCATCGGGCCGGCAAAGCAACACAGGTGGTCGTGGAGAATCTCAACGTGCGCGGCGAAGGAGTGTTCAAACGTGAGCCAACGCCAGACCGCCCGTCAGAGAATATCGCGCTTGGTTCGGCGGCGGGTAATTTTGCCGGTCTCGTCGACATCGGCGCCGGGCGTAAGATGTATCTCGAGTGTCGTGGCTCTGACAGTCCTACTGTGATTCTGGAGTCTGGTTACAGGAATGATGCCGACATTTGGAGCGCCGACCTTGAGCCTGGAAAGAGCACCGTCTTTCCCGAGGTCGCCAAGTTCACCCGGGTTTGCGCCTGTGACCGTCCGGGAACTTTTCTTGACACAAATCATTTGGGCCGTAGCACGTCCGTCCCGATGCCGCGCACGGCGCGCGATCTGGTTGCGGATCTACATCTGTTGCTCCAGACAGCGCAGATCCCGGGACCGTACGTTTTCGCCGCGCATTCCTTTGGTGGCATCTTTGCGCGCTTGTACGCCAGCACGTACCCGGGCGAGGTTGTCGGAATGATTCTGGTTGATGCGCTGTCCGAAAGGGTAAGGTCTGGGCTAGCACCCGACCAGTGGAAGTTATACGTGGACTTTGGATTCACAAAACCGACGCCCGGGCTCGAAAAGTATAAACAGATCGAGACACTCGACATAAATGCCAGCTTGGATCAGATTGAAAAGGCCGCTACGGCACGACCGCTGCCTCCAATTCCTCTTGTTGTTCTGACGCAAGATCAGCCGTTCGACCTCAGCCCATGGCAGCCGTTGCCGGCGGATTTCGCTGGCGCCCTGAACAGCGCGTGGCACACAGCGCAGGATTCGCTGGCAAGACTTACGCCGAATGCCAGACACAAAATCGCAACGAAAAGCTCCCACTATATTCAAATCCAGGAACCGCAACTGGTGATTGACGCAATCAAGCAGGTCGTCGATGCGGTTCGTAATCCCTCGACATGGAAGCGTCTTCCAAACGCGGCTAAACTGACCGCGGTCCCATAAGAGCATGTATGGGTCATCTGATTTCGGTTTTACGCCATTGGAGCTACGCCAGTTACGCGCACTGAAAACGCCTGCTGGCGTTCAGAAGTTTCTAGACGACCTGCCTTACAACCTCAGTTACACTGCGTGCTCGCCGAAGAAAGTGCTGCATCATCGCACTGCGTCATGTCTCGAAGGCGCTATTTTCGCAGCTGCGGCGCTGCGGGTGCTGGGATCCCCGCCGTTGATTTTCGACTTGGAAGCCGAACAGGACACAGATCACGTCGTCGCAATTTTCAAAGTTCGTGGCCACTGGGGCGCGGTAGCAAAGTCCAATTTCACCGGGTGCCGTTATCGCGAGCCGGTGTATCGCAGTCTCCGCGAGCTCGCCATGAGTTATTTCAACGTTTACTTCAATCTTCGGGGCGAACGGACGCTTCGCCGCTACTCGCGTCCGGTGAATCTCGGGCGATTCGATCGTCGCGATTGGATGACTACACACAAACCAATCTGGTTCGTCGCCGAACACCTCTGCGACATCCCGCATATCTCATTGCTTACACCGGCTATGGCCAAGAATCTTACCCGCGTTGATCGCCGCACCATGTCTGGCGAGATGGTCGGTCACAGAACAACATAGAGCCTGTTAGCTGTAGCTGGTTTGACATTGGTAGGTAAATGCGTGCGCCAACACAACGATTTCAGATAACGACAAAGTCGAACAACAACGACTTATCATGAATCACTGGAAGCGTTGGCTACCAGGACTCCAGATCCTGAGCGAGTACAAAGCCTCTTGGTTTCCGCACGATGTGATGGCTGGTCTGGTGCTGACGACAATGCTCGTACCGGTCGGTATCGCTTATGCGCTGGCTTCGGGCGTTCCCGGAATCTACGGCCTGTATGCCACGATCGTGCCCTTGCTCGCGTACGCGCTCTTTGGTCCCAGTCGCCTTCTTGTGTTGGGGCCGGATTCATCTCTCGCCCCTGTGATTCTCGCGGTCTTGTTTTCCCTCTCGGATGGCAATGCCATGCGTGCGGTAGCCGTCGCAGGCATGATGGCGGTGGTCTCCGGTCTTGTGTGCATACTCATAGGTGTGTTGCGCCTCGGTTTCGTCACGGAGCTTCTCTCCAAGCCGATCCGCTACGGCTATATGAACGGTATCGCACTCACAGTGCTGATCAGCCAACTGCCAAAGCTCTTAGGCTTTTCGATTGACGGCATCGGCCCATTGCGCGACCTCGTGCGGATCACCCAAGGCGTTCTCGGCGGGCAGGTGAACTGGACGTCATTCGCGGTCGGCGCCAGCACGCTCGCAGCGATTCTTTTGCTCAAGCCCTACAAACGCATCCCGGGTCTTCTGCTCGCGGTCGTCGCCGCGACGATCGTGGTTGGTTTGCTGAACCTCGACACCACCGCCGGTGTGAAAGTTCTCGGTCCGCTGCCGCAGGGACTGCCATGGTTTGCCCTGCCAACGATAAGCTTTGGTCAGCTTTCCGAAGTCATCATAGGTGGTTGTGCTGTCGCCATGGTGGCGTTCGCGGACACGAGCGTCTTGTCGCGGACGTACGCCGCGAAGACCCGCACGCCGGTCGATCCAAATCAGGAGATGATCGGCCTTGGCGCCGCCAATCTCGCCGCCGGCCTTTTTCAGGGATTCCCGATCAGCAGCAGCTCATCACGCACTCCGGTCGCGGAAGCGGCCGGTGCGAAGACGCAACTCACCGGAGTTGTCGGCGCCATCGCGGTTGCGCTCCTTCTGATGTTCGCACCCAACCTCCTGAAAGATCTGCCCAGCAGCGCACTCGCCGCAGTCGTGGTCGCCGCAGCCATTGGCTTATTCGAATTTGCAGACTTACGTCGCATCTTCCGCATCCAGCAATGGGAATTCTGGCTGTCCATTGTCTGTTTTGTCGGCGTTGCCGTGTTCGGTGTGATTCCGGGCATCGGAATCGCAATAGTCATCGCGATTATCGAGTTCCTGTGGGACGGCTGGCGGCCGCACTTCGCAGTCCTGGGCCGGGTCGATGGTGTTCGCGGCTACCACGACATCACGCGCTATCCCGCTGCGCGTCGCGTTCCCGGCCTGGTGTTGTTTCGTTGGGACGCACCTCTCTTCTTCGCAAACGCCGAGCTCTTCCACCAACGAGTTCTTGACGCCATTGCGGAATCGCCGACTCCGGTGCGGCGAATTATCGTCACGGCCGAGCCCGTGACCGGCGTCGACGTGACTTCGGCTGACATGCTTGCCGAGCTCGAGCACGCCCTGACCGAATCCGGAATCGAGATGCGGTTCGCGGAAATGAAGGACCCAGTGAAAGACAAGCTGAAACGCTTCGAGCTATTCGAACGCTTCGGCGCCGCAAACTTCTATCCAACGATAGGAAGCGCGGTGGACGCCTACCTCAAAGAGCACGCACTTGACTGGAAACCCTGAGAAGGCAAGCGACTGCTCAGGACCATCAAACCAATTATTTGCAGCTAACCCGGGGCATACTAAAGGCGAAGGATGAATTATGGTGGTGAACTGCCTCCGATAATTTGTGATGCAAAGGCGATTGATTCCTGTGGTTGCTATGTTGCAACCGACTTTGTTGTCATCGACAGCACGGATAGCGCAATGACCAAGGACGAGTTCCGAAAAATGGCGCTGGAAATTCCGGGAGCGGTCGAACGATCGCACATGAATCATCCGGATTTCCGTGTCGCAGGAAAAATTTTCGCGACGCTCGGCGCGCCGGACAAAAACTGGGGAATGGTGAAGCTCACGCCAGAGGAGCAGCGCGCGTTCATTGGGAAAGCGCCGGGGGTTTTCAAACCGTGTAGTGGTGTGTGGGGCAGGCAGGGCGCCACGAATGTTTACCTTGCCACCGCCACGGTACGTATTGTGCGCAGCGCACTGGATACTGCGGCGAAGAATCTCGCTGCTAAGAAAACGCCGAACGTCCAGCGTCGAACGTCTAACGCCCAATGATTGGGCGCTACAGGGCGTGTTGGAAAAAGGCGTTGTCGAATGTCGGCTGAAATGGGTCGGAATCGGTGTCGCCGATTCGAAATTGCGGCGTGATTGCGTATTGGGTCGCGCAGTGCGTTTCAACATCGACCCTGCCACACTTCGTGAGTAAGGCGCGCATCGTCTCAAGCGCAAGCGCGGGTGTGTTGCAATCGCGACTGAGATGTCCGAGCACGACGCGCTCAATTTTTCCCGACAACAATTCCTCGATCACGCCTGCCGCTGCTGTGTTCGACAAATGACCGTGTCGGGATTGAATTCGTTGTTTCACCGGCCAGGGACGGTGCGTGTCATTCTGCAAAAGTTTTTCGTCGTGATTGGTTTCAATGACGAGCGTTTGCACCGGGCGCAACCGCTCAACGATCAACCTGGTCACATAGCCGAGATCGGTGATGAATCCGAGGCTAGCTGAGCCGGCGTGAAATACGAATCCAAGCGGATCGACAGCATCGTGAGGCACGGGAAATGTTTGGACGGTAATGTCGCAGATGGAAAACTCCGTGCCGGTTTGGAAAATGCGCCAGCGACGATATCGCTCGAATGCGCCATCGCAACGAACTGCTTCCGCGGTTAACGCGTTACAGTAAATCGGCACATGAAATTTCCGGCAGAGCACTTCCAGCCCGCAGATGTGATCGCCGTGCTCGTGCGTAAGTAAAACGCCATCGAGTTGCTCCGGGGTCACCCCGCACTGTTCCAGCCGCAAAACCAGTTGCCGCGCGCTCAGACCGCCATCGATGAGAACCTTGCAATGATCGGTCGCGACCAGCGCGCTATTTCCCGCGCTCCCGCTGCCAAGCATCACCAAGCTGAACACGGGTCTAAAGTTATTCGCGTAATTTCAATTTGTGCAAACAGAATCAAAGAGAATCACAAAGAAAAAGTCGAAAACCGCTGTGGCTCGACATGGCGCGCAGCGAGAATTACATTCCCGCCGCTTGAAAACACGGCTTTTCGTTTTCATCGCCTCGGGCATCGTGCTGTTTGGAAGCGAGCATTACGCTGCGTCAGCGGGCGTTACCGCCGCAGATACTCGCGCGCTGGATTTCAAGCAATGGAGCTGGGTTGCGATTCAGGAAGGCGGCCGCCGGAAACCGATGGACACGTTCGCAAAAGAAGCGCTGACCCGTGTCACCGGGCGATCGACCTACACCGACAAAGACGGCCGAAGATGGCAGCCGAGCGATTTTGTTTTATCGGCGTTGCTCGAGACACACGATTGGAAGAGCGAGCCAATGGTGTTGATTTCCTCCGGCCAGTTGATTGACCGGCTCGGCCTCGATAAGACGCAGCGCCGATTTCCGTTTGCGCAGTTGGCCGGCTCGCCAGAATTGCAGCGGGTTGCCAGTGAGGCGCAGGGGCTCAAGCGGGCAGAAAAACCGCTCGATCGGGTCCAGCAGGAAGCGCTCAGTGTGGGCGAGCGGCTGACGCTTTTAGCTCGCGTGATGGACGGGAGCGCGTTGCTGATCGTCCCCGCGCCGGCAAATGAAACCGATCCATGGGTCGATCCATCAGCCTCGTCGAAGTACTACTCCGACGCGCAGTTTGCGCCGGCGCAAGGTCAATTGCGAACAATCGCCAATGCGTATGTGAATGGCGACGTGTTCAATTTCAGTCGGGCCGCCAGTCAGCTTCGAGAAAATTTGCGCAGCTTGAGTCCGTCAATCTATCCGCAGGAACAAAAGCTCCGCCTCGAATATTTCTATAACCATTTCAACGGATTTTACCGCGCGATTTGGTGCTACGGGATTGCGTTTCTCGTTTTGCTCGTGTCGCATTTCCGCAGGGGTTTGGCAGTGCGCGGACATGTCGGCGCTTTCGAAAGCAGTCCCGCAACGGCGGGATCGCCGCACTCCAAAGTGAACGTGCTCCAACTGCTCGGCGTTGCGGTTGCCCTGCTAGGCCTGGCGTTTCAGGCAGCCGGGATCGTGATGCGCTGCATGATTGGCGGGCGGCCGCCGGTGACGAACATGTACGAATCGATCATCTGGGTTTCATTCGCAGTGACGTTTTTCGGCATGATCTTTTTCACTCGATATCGGGCGCCGGTATATTTGCTGGCGGCATTGCCTGTCACGCTGATTGCGTTATTGCTCGTGCATCAAATGCCGATTGCCATGCCCTCCAGTATCGATCCGCTCGTTCCAGTGTTGCGCGATAATTTCTGGCTCACGATCCATGTGCTCACCATCACATTGAGCTACGCGGCGTTCGCGCTGGCGATGGGATTCGGCCATATCCTGCTGTGGCGATACGCGCGCAACCCCGCGGCCGCGCGCGCGGATGCGCCGATGCATTTCTGGCTTTATCGCGTACTGCAGCTGGGCGTGTTGTTACTCGCGGCAGGCACAATTCTCGGCGGCGTCTGGGCAAATTATTCCTGGGGCAGGTTCTGGGGCTGGGATCCGAAAGAGACATGGGCGTTGATCGCGCTCCTTTGTTACATCGTGGCATTGCACGGACGGCTGGCCGGCTGGTGGACACGATTCGGCCTGGCGGTTGCGAGCGTTGTTTGTTTTCTCGCCGTGTTGATGGCGTGGTACGGCGTTAACTTTGTTCTGGGCAAAGGTCTGCACAGCTACGGATTCGGCATCGGTGGCGAGACGTATGTCGCCACGTTCATTGTTCTCGATCTTTTATTCGTCGGATTTGCAGTGTGGCGGTATCGCACGAGCAAATCGATTGTTGCGCCAGCAGACGCCATCGAAGGCGAGCGCGTCGCGGTGTAGCTGCGATTTCAAGGTATGGCAGGACGCAAAACGAAACATCAGCAACGCTCACTTCGCCCACTGACGTCTGCGCGGCAGCGGGGAGAAAATATCGAGCTCGGCGGCGTCAAGATCGCGTGAAAAGTGGCGCACAGAAATCCGACGAGACGCGCGCAAAGCGGCGATCCGCTGGGGTGCGATAATTGTGGCAGCGCCGCGCGAAGCGTGATCGGAGCGTGGTGACAGCCTCGGCATCCCGCGTCTCACCCGCCTTCGCGAAGCTTCGGCGTGGCACGCAGAAACGCGGCTACAGCGACGCGTTCTCAAATTGAATCGCATTTTCCAGCCACTCTGAATTAAATTTCCGTTTCCAGGGAAATCAGCAGAACAAAGGTAGGAGAACACTTATGCCTGTAACTCGCCGCAATTTTCTTATCAATGGATCGCTGTCGTTCGCTGCCGGTGCGCTTTCACCACTGCTCGTTCAAGCCAAAGCAAAGGAGACCGCTCCCGCCGATCTTAAAGAGTGGGACTCAGTGCGCCGGGAGTTTGAACTGGCTCCTGATTATATTCATCTCGCCCTCTTCTTTCTGGCCTCACATCCCAGGCCCGTGCGTCAGGCGATAGAACAATACCGGGCGAAGCTCGACGCTAATCCGTTGTTTACCGTCGACAATGCGGTTTTCGAGCAAACGGAAGAGAACATGCCGTTGCGAACCTGCCGCGCGATCGCCAACTACATCGGTGGTGACGCGCACGACATTGCGCTGACCCAGAACACCACGACCGGCCTGGCGCTTCTCTATCACGGTCTGCCGTTGCGCGAAGGCGATGAAATCTTGACGACGACGCACGATCATTACGTGCACCACGAGTCGATTCGACTTGCCACGGGACGTTACGGAGCGACCTGGCGCAAGATTGCGCTCTTCGATTCGTACGATTCCATTTCTCCGGACGAAATTGCCGAACGCGTTCGCAAAGCGATTAGCCCAAAAACGCGCGCGGTCGGCGTGACCTGGGTGCACTCCAGCAGCGGCGTGCGCCTTCCAATCGCGCGGATCGCCGAAGCGGTCGCTGACGTAAACCGCGGACGCGAGCAACACGATCGCGTGCTGCTGATCGTCGATGGCGTGCACGGCCTGGGCGTGGAAGATCCGAAGATTACCGCGCTGGGCTGCGATGCGTTCGCGGCAGGCACCCACAAATGGTTGTTTGGGCCGCGCGGCACAGGGTTTGTCTGGGCAAAGCCTGCAGTTTGGCAGCGCATGCGCCCCGTTATTCCGTCGTTTACGTCACCGGACATTTTCGCGGCGTGGGAAGGGGAACGTGACCCGCAACCTCCAGCACGGGCGGCCTGGTTTTCACCGGGTGGTTTTCAAGCTTACGAACATTTTTGGGCGCTGCCCGAAGCGATTCGTTTTCATCAAGCCATTGGACCGACCCGAATCACGTCGAGGATCCACGAACTCAACGCCCAGATGAAAGAAGGGCTGGCTCGAATGGGGAACATCCAGCTATACACCCCGCGCGATGAAAATCTTTCCGCCGGCATGGTTTGTTTCGATGTGAAGGGGACGAAGCCAGAGGAAGTCGTGAAGCGCCTTCGTGCTCAGCGCATCGTCGCTTCCACGACGCCTTATCGCGTTTCGTATGCGCGCCTGGCGTGCAGCGTAGTAAACACTCCGCAAGAAGTTGAGACCGTGCTGGGTGCGATCCGCAGCCTGGCGTAGCCGGCCTGCCGCGGTCAACGCCCGCGGCTACAGATGCGCGATGAATGTGTCGGCGAGTTCGCGCGGCGTTTCGGCGTTCAGCAGCGCCGATCGTATCGCATCATCTCTTACCAGCCGCACCAGTGTGCCGACGCAAATCAAATAATCGTTCAGGAGCCGTTCCGGCACGCCGACCAGAAAAATCAGTTGTGCACGCTGTTGATCCGCGCCCATTGGAATTCCTGCGCGACTGCGCCCAATGCCAAGGACGATTTCGTTGACCAATTCGGTACGCGCGTGCGGAAACGCGACGCAGTTTTCCACGATACTCGGGTGCGCCTGTTCACGTGCGAGGACTTGCTCCAGGAATTTGTCTGGATCGTTGATCTTTCCGTTTAGCGCCAGCACGTCAACAATCTCACGAAGCGCATTCGGCAGTTTTCGCGAGCGCAGCCGAAGGATCAGCTGTTTTTCATCGAGCAGTTCTGGAAGCGTGATAGCCATCGGTGACGGAGAGATTTATTGGATTATCGGGCAAAGCCAGTTATCCAGTTAAGAAGGACGCCGTGGCAACTCAAAACACAGCAGTGGCCTCCAAGGAGGAGAGAACAGTCTCTTTTCAACGAAGCCTTTACGATCCCGGGTACGTCAATGCGATGTCGCATTTTTACCGGGGCGAAATGGGCCGGATCATGGTGTGGCGGCAGCGGCTCGACGTCACCACGAATTGGGCGATTACCAGCAGCACCGCGATCATCACCATCGCGTTTTCCACGCGGGAAGTCCCGCACATCATTTTCTTTTTCAATCTGGCGATCGTTTGGGTGCTGCTGTGGATCGAGGCGCGCCGTTACCGCTTTTACGATGCGTTTCGCGCGCGCGTCCGAATGCTCGAAGCGCATTTTCTTGTCCCGATGGTGCTGGAAAATCGCGATATGCTTCAGGGCGAATGGAAGAAACTTGTGTGCGAAGATCTGATCCTGCCCTGTTTCAAAATCAGCAGGCTTGAGGCGATCGGGCGCAGATTAAAGCGCAATTACGTTTTTATTTTCATTCTGATCCTAATGGCGTGGCTTACGAAAATATTTTTGCACGCCACCGCACCAATCAACGATTTGGTGTCCTTTTACCACGCACTCCGCATTGGTCACATCCCATCATGGCTGGTGGCGCTCATTTTTGGCGGGACGTTCATCAGCGTGATCGCCATAACAATTTACGTCAGTAAACGATCCTCGGGCGAAATCTCGGAGTTCGGCACGCACCGCTCGCTCTGGCGGATCTGAACTAGTTGATAGTTGAGAGTTGATGGTTGACAGAATCGGCAATGGCCGAATCCTCAGCTTTTCAAAGACTTTGCGATATCGTCGCAAAACTCCGCGCGCCTGGCGGTTGTCCGTGGGACCGCGAGCAAACGAATGAATCGCTGCTGCCCGCGGTAATTGAAGAGGCTTACGAGGTCGTGGAGGCTGCGCACGCGAAGGACGACGCGCATTTCCGCGAAGAACTGGGTGATCTTTTGCTGCTGGCAGTCATGCACGCTGAGATTGCGAGTGAAGCCAGCCGCTTCGATATCGACGACGTCCTGCGCGAAATTTCCGCCAAACTGGTGCGGCGCCATCCGCACGTGTTTGGGACAAGCGATGCGGCCGACGCCGGCGCGGTACTCAAACAGTGGGAAGCGATCAAGCGCGAAGAGAAAAATGCTGATTCACATTATCTGGCCAGTCTGCCGAAGGCGCTGCCTGCGTTGGTGCGCGCCCAAAAAGCGCAGTCCAAGGCGGCCCGGGTGAATTTTGACTGGACCGAGCTGCGCGACGTCATTGCGAAAGTAGAAGAAGAAGTTGGCGAAATCCAGGAGGCGATCGGCACTCAACACCGGGAAAGGATCGAGGATGAAATTGGCGACCTTCTGTTCGCGGTCGTCAATCTGGCGCGAAAATGCAAAATCGATGCCGAAGCCGCGCTGCAAAAAGCGACTGACAAATTTGTGAAGCGATTCAATCGAGTCGAGGACGAGCTGAAAGCACGCGGCAAACCGCTGGGCGATGCCGGTCTAACTGAAATGGACGCGATTTGGGATGCGACCAAAAATGACGAAGCCCAAATGACGAATGCCGAATCAATGAACAAGCACGAATGACGAACTGCTGCGTTGCTTTGGATTCCGTCATTTGGGCTTCGTTCATCATTCGTCATTCGTCATTCGACATTCGTCATTTGGCAGCCATATTTCGCGTCCCGATGAATTTGCTGATCAATCTTTGCCTGGCGTTGTTTGTGCTTTGCTCGCTGCTCATGGTACTCGTGATCCTGATGCAACGACCGAAGAGCGAAGGGCTTGGTGCGGCTTTTGGGGGCGCGGTCACCGAAAATATTTTCGGCGCACAAACGACAAACGTGCTGGTAAAGTTTACGACCTGGCTGGCCGGCATTTTTTTCGGGCTCACCTTAGTGTTATCGATTCTTTACGCGCACAGAAGCACGGCCGACAGCGCCTTCAGGCGTGAGTTGATGAAAACGCAGAGCGCTCCGCAAGCTTCGCCGGCGCCGACTGCGGCGGGCGCGTCGCCGGTTACGGCGCCAGTCCGGACTTCGCCGGCTGCTTCGGAAGCGCCCGCTTCTAATGCTGTCGCGTCGCCAGTCGGCAGCGTCGCACCGGCAGCATCGCCAGCAGCTACGGGCAAACCGTAGCGTTCACCTTTGCTAGGCAGATTGGCAGAGTCGACTAGCCAAACTCTTAGGAAAAATCCGCAACATCGTGGTCGACATTTGTCGGCTCTGGCAGCATCATTTCAGAGCAGCGGAAGCCGAAGCTCCAAATCACGCGAGGTGGCTAATTTAAAGTGGTTTCGGCCGCGGCATCGCCGCTGACAAGGTCACAATTATGTGACCAAAGCCTGCGAACACCGGACCAATGAGCTATCAGCTGCGCCAGAGCAAAAATTTAGGCGACAATCTTCGCCGGATCTGTTGCAAACAACTCGACACTGCTCTGGCCATCACCAAAGGTGACGCGAAAACCCACGACACGCCGGTGCACGAGATGCGGAAGCATTTGAAAAAGGCGCGCGCGGCTCTGCGCTTGGTTCGCAAGGAGATTGGACGCGGTCTGTTCAAGGAACAAGACCGCGCTCTTCGTGATGTGGGGCGACTTACTTCGGAGATCCGCGATGCCGAAGTGCGTTTGCAAACTGTGCGCCAGCTTCAGGGAATAACCCGAGACAACGGCGGCAATGGTTATGGAAAACTGGAAGCGATGCTGACGCTCGAGCTGGAAAATTTCGTCGCGGCGTTTGCCGAGTGGCAAACGCAGGCAATCCCGATCCTGGAGCAGGCGCGCTCAGCGATCGATCATTGGACGCTCGATCAATTTACTTCGAGGCAGCTCTGCCGGGCGGTGCAGGCGAGCTACAAAGAGGCGCGAAACGCGCTCGCCACGGCGGCAGCAAATCCGACCGCCGAAAATTTTCACGGGTTCAGGACGGAGGCGAAAAGGCTGGGCTACCAATTGCGAATTCTGCGCCCAATCAATCCAGTTGTTCTAAAAGCATTGAATGACGATCTGCGTTCGCTGGGCGATCTGCTCGGACGCGCACACGATCTCGATTTTCTCGGACAGAGATTGCGCGGTGAACATGGCAGATCGAACTGGCAACGCGAGGGACAACGGCTGCTCGGCGTGATCGAAGTCGGTCAAACTGATCTGCAACGCAGCGCGGAGGAGCTGGCGGAACATTTTTTCGCGGAGCGCCCGCGCGATTTCAGTGCTCGTCTTGCCAGCTGGCTGAAAGAGTGGGAAAGCAAAGCATCCCACGCGCTAGCGGAAGCTCTGGTTACCTAGCCTTGGCGCAAACGGTTGGGTTTGAATGGCTGTGGGGACGCTGATAGCTCGCGACGTTCACACGGGAAGCTGTCAGCTTCGCCTACAACCGCTGGTTACTTAGCCTTCCGCACGAGCTTTGGCGGGAACAGCCAGAGTAGCCTTCCTTTTTTCGATTCAGAATCGAGCTCCACCAATGCCACGCCTGCCTTCGAAAGCTTGAGCGACGCGCCAGTCAATTTTGAAATTACCTCCGTAAAACTCGGTTCGTGGCCGACAATCATGACGCTGTCCGCAGACTGCCGTTTCAATAGCGTTTGCAAATCGTCTGTTCCGAACGCCGGCTCGAGTAAGTCGTCCTCGAGCAATTTCGCTTTCAGATAATCGGCGGCGATCTCGGCCGTTTGCGCCGCGCGCGGCAACGGACTCGTCACAATGAGGTCGGGCTGAACTTTCAGCCTCCGCAAAAATTTCGCCACCTCGCGCATTTCTTTTTTGCCAGACTTGGTCAATGGCCGTTCGTCGTCTGATTTTTTCCAGTTCGGCCAATCCGCCTCGCCGTGTCTAAGAAAGTAGAGAAGCATATTTTTACATTATCGTGCTGACAGATCGCCTACAACACATCCCATTTTGGTCTCCGCGTTCGTGGATCGACGTGCCACAGACGCATTCCGCCGAGAAAGGCGTTTCTGTTGTGTCCAGGTTCGATGCCGTCCGGCAGCTCGCCGAATTTTTTCGCGTTGCCACCGCCCAGCACGACGTAATCGGCGAGGAGTGCTTTTCGCAATTGCGTCACAGCGCGCAAGACCTGGCGTTTCCATTTTTTTTCGCCGAGCTGTTTCATCCCCGATTTGCCCAGAAAATGTTCGATAATGTGCTCGCGGGGATACGGCAAATCCCCGAGCTCTAGCGGTAAAACATTATTTTGCCAGATCAATGTCGATCCAAGACCGGTACCGAGGCCGAGGAACAGCATCCGGCGTCCACGATAACTGCCCAATGCCTGCATGGCCGCGTCATTCACGATGCGAATGGGTTTGCCAAACGCCTTCTCAAAATTGAAACGAACCCAGCCTTTGCCGAGATGCTTCGGCTCGCCGGCGATCCGACCGTCACGCACAGGCGCCGGGAAACCCATCGAGATTGCGTCATAGCCGACGCCATTCAGCTCACGCTTGATTTGGGCGACCATTTCCACCGGTGTGAGATTCGGACCGGATTTGAGTTTCCGTCTGTCCCCGCGCGAAATAAATATCTTCACGTTCGAACCGCCGATGTCGATCACGAGAATTCTTTTCTTCACGATCGTTTCGGCGGTTCCGGCGCGACGGTGATCGGCAACAGCTTGGCGACTGTCGCGGGCGTTTTTTTCCGCCCCAGTTTTTTCGCACGTTCCCGCGATTTTTCCCGGAAATGCCACTGGGCTTGCGCCCGCTCTTCCGCGCCTTCCGGCTTCAGACGTCGATACCTTGCGTCCGGCTGCATTTCGCGCGCTTTCACACGGTCCTTCAAAAACCGCGGCAAGACTTCCTTGATCAGGTGGTCGCGCAGCACGGCGTTTTCGATTGGAAACGCAACCTCCACCCGCCGAAGAAAATTGCGCGGCATCCAATCGGCGCTGGATAAAAAAACTTCCGGCTGACCGTCATTGGCAAAATGATAAATCCGGCTGTGCTCAAGGAACCGGCCAACGATGCTGACGACTCGAATGTTTTCGCTGAGGCCTGGAATTTTCGGACGCAAACAACAAATGCCGCGCACAATTAAATCCACTGTTACGTCTGCGCAGGAAGCTTCGTAAAGTTTTTCAATGATTTCCTGGTCAACAAGCGAATTAAGTTTCGCCACGATGCGTCCCGGTTTGCCGGCGCGGGCATGATCGCGCTCGCGCTCGATCAATCCGAGGAGTCGCTTTTTTAGATCGAACGGGGCCACCATTAGTTTTTTCAAACCGGGATAGCCCGCCAGTCCAGTCAGCGTATTGAAGACTGTCGCGACTTCTTCCGTTAACTGGGCGTTGGTAGTGAGAAAACTGAAGTCGGTGTAAATCCGCGCGGTCCGGGTATGATAATTTCCGGTGCCGAGATGGACGTAACGGCGGAGCTGGTCCACGTCGCGGCGAACGATCAGCAGCGCTTTGCAGTGTGTTTTCAAGCCGACAACGCCGTAAATGACGTGCGCGCCTGCTTGTTCGAGGCGACGCGCCCATTGAATATTGCTGGCTTCATCGAAACGGGCGCGTAATTCCACGATCGCGGTGACTTGTTTGCCCGCATTGGCCGCGTCAATCAGCGCTTCGACAATCGGCGAGTCGCCGCTGGTCCGGTACAGCGTGATCTTGATGGCGAGCACCTGCGGGTCCTGCGCCGCTTCCTCAATCAAATCGACGATTGGATCAAAGCTGTCGTAGGGATGATGCAGGAGTACATCCTGCCGGCGCAGCACTTCGAACATGTCGGCATGCGGTGGCAACGCCGGATCGCGTCCCGGCTGGAATGGGCGATCCCTGAGGTTGGCAAATGCGTCATTCGCGATGAGCGGCGTGACGTGCGTCATCGTGAGCGGGCCGTTTACCTTGTAGGTGTCTGCTTCTGTGAGGTCGAAAAATTCGAGAAGCAAATCGAGAAAATCCTTGGGAATGTCGGCTTCGACCTCCAGACGCACAGCATCGCCCCGGCTCGAACGCCGCAGCTCCTGCTCGATGGTGCGCAAAAGATTTTCAGCTTCTTCTTCGTCGATGTAGAGCTCGCTATTGCGCGTGACGCGAAACGCGTGGGCGCCTTCAATAATCAGGCCCGGGAATAATTCGCCGATATGCTGTTTGATCAGCGACGCCAGGTAAATGTACTCCCACGATTCGTCGGTTTGTTTGCCGCGGGGCATTAAAATGAGCCGGGATACCGCGCGCGGCACCTGCACGATGGCGTGCAACGGCTCGCCGCGCCGGCCGGTTTTCACGCGCACGAGCAGATTATGAGTCTTGTTTAACAGCTGCGGAAAGGGATGACTGGCATCGACAGCCAGCGGCGTCAGCATCGGAAACACTTCCTGTTGAAAATAACGGTGCGCCCACGCCGCGCGTTTGGCGGTCAGTTGTGAAACTTCGCGGACATAAATTTTGTGCTTCGCAAGCTCGGGAAGAAGTTCTTCATTCCAGAGCGTGTATTGAGTCGCTAGCAGTTCGCGCACGACCCGCTGAATATTGTTGAACGTCTCGGTCGGGCTCATGCCATCCGGCCCGACGTCGCTCGTTTCGCTTTCGATTTGCTGCTTGATTCCTGCGACGCGGACTTCGAAGAACTCATCCAGATTCGAGCTGAAGATCGTGACAAACTTCACCCGCTCGATGAGCGGCTGCGTCGGGTCCTGCGCTTCTTCCAAAACGCGGCGGTTAAACTCGAGCCAGCTCAGTTCGCGATTTACGAAATTCTTCGGATCAGAAAGAGTTCGTTCCGGGGTGGGGACGGCGACAGGCTGAGCGATTGTTTCTTCTTCCTCAATCCTGACGCTGCTCTGTTGCATACTTAAGATCGCCAAGCACCTGCTGGCGCAAACACTTTCGAGTAAGCGCGATTCTCCCGCAAACGCCAGCCGATTAGGTCAAAGCCGAAACGGTCAAATGGCGAATGTCTTCCGCGGCAGCCACGTAAACGGCGTCCTCGGCGATATTGGTGGCATGATCGCCCACGCGTTCCAGGCACCGCGACACAAAGATCAAATTCAAATAACCACGAAGCGCCGTGTGATCGTCAGCCATGCACTGCGTCAGTTGCCGGTTCGCCATTTTGTTCATCTTGTCGAGCGCGGTGTCGCGGGCCACAACCTCGCGTGCGAGGTCGGCATCTTCGCGCGCAAACGCGTCGATGCTGTCTTTGAACATCGACATCGCGTGGGTGTGGATCGGAACGATGATGTCGATTTCCGGCAATGGCGGATGACGATTCAATTTGCGGGCGCGCCGGGCGATGTTGGTCGCCTGATCGCCCACCCGCTCGATGTTTGGCGACACCTTCATCGCTGATATCACCCGCCGCAGATCGGACGCCACGGGTTGAAATCGCAACAGCACGTCAACGCCGTCCTTATCGATCTGTTTCTCGAGTTGATCGATCTCTTCGTCGTCAGCAATTGCGGTGACGCAAAGATTATCATCGCGCTCGTGCAAGCCCTTTATGGCTCGCTCGAGGCTGCGCTCAGTCAGGCCTGCCATCATCAGCACGTTGTTGCGCAGCGAAGCGAGCGCTTCGTCGAATGTTCCCAGGATGTGTTTGGAGGCGATCATAGGATTATGGATCTTCTGTTAACCAAATCGGCCGGTGATGTAATCTTCTGTCTGTCTCTCGCTTGGATTGGTAAAAATCTTTGTGGTTGGCCCGAATTCGATCAGCCTGCCAAGATAAAAAAAGGCGGTGTAATCGGAGATGCGGCCGGCCTGTTGCATATTGTGCGTGACGGTCACGATCGTGTATTTGGACTTCAGCTCGGTGATCAATTCTTCAATCTTCGCCGTCGCGATCGGATCGAGGGCCGAACAAGGCTCATCCATCAAAACCACTTCCGGCTCCACAGCCAGAGCGCGGGCGATGCAAAGCCGCTGCTGCTGCCCGCCGGAAAGACTGGTCCCGGGCTTGTCGAGATCGTCTTTCACTTCGTCCCAAAGAGCAGCCATGCGCAGCGATTTCTCGAGACGTTCATTGAGAAATTTTCTATCGCGTACGCCGTTAAGCCGTAGACCGACGACAACATTCTCACCAATCGACATCGTCGGAAACGGATTGGATTTTTGGAAAATCATTCCAACACGGCGACGAATAATGGCGGGATCGATACTGCTCGCGTAAAGATCATCCCCATGAAGAAGTATTTTCCCATCTAGTCGCGTCCGGGACACAAGCTCGTGCATCCGATTAAGCGCCCGAAGGAATGTCGATTTTCCGCAACCGCTGGGTCCAATGATTGCCGTCACTGCATTGGAAACGATATCCATCGTCACATTCTCAATCGCGCGTTTTGCTCCGTACCAGACCGACAAATTCTTTACTTGAAACGTAAACGCCGGCAGTGCCTCCGCCGCAGGGGGACGTTCAACTTGCTGCTCAACGCGCTCCATCACGGTTCCTTCAGGTGGTGTCATGACTAGATTTCCCATTTACAAAGAGATCAAACGACGGACGCTGCACGTCCTCGCGTCAGGACTCTAACAATTATGTTAATGCAAAAAACGCCCATAACGAGAACGAGCGCGCCCGCCCAGGCCTGGCGATGCCAATCGTCATAAGGCGAGATTGCATAGGTGAAAATCTGCAATGGAAGCGCTGCGATCGGCTGGCTGAGGTTGTGATTCCAAAAGTGGTTGCCGAAAGCCGTGAACAGAAGGGGAGCGGTTTCCCCGCCGACGCGCGCAAGCGCCAACAGAATCCCGGTGATGATCCCCTTCGAAGCGGTCTTCATCACAATGTGCACAATTGTTTTCCATCGGCTGACGCCAAGTGCCAACGCGGCTTCTCGATAACCGTTCGGGACAAGCAGAATAACTTCTTCTGTCGTGCGCAAAATCAACGGAATCATGATAAGAGACAGCGCCAGGCCGCCGGCATATGCCGAGAATCCTTTGAAGCGCAACACAACAAGCCCATAAACAACCACGCCCCAGGTGATGGACGGTACGCCATTGAGAACGTCAGCCAAGAAACGAAGGACTAAATTGATCCGCGACGACCCATATTCCGCCAGGTAAACTCCGCCCAAAACGCCAACTGGAATTCCGATCGCGCCGGCCAGCGCGAGCAGTTCCAACGAGCCGACGATTGCGTTCGCCATCCCGCCGCCAACTGCGCCTACCGGACCGGGCAATTTCGTGAAGAAATCCCAATTCACAGAACCAGCGCCGTTCGCGAGAAGATGAAAAAACACCAGACCCAACGGCGCGATCACGAGGATGGCGGAAACGAATGCAACAGTGGATGCCAGCGCGCTTTTGAATTTGCGCCAGGTATGCTGGTGTGCGGTTTGAAATTGCATTGCTATTGAACGGCGCGTGTCGCCGATTTTGTGGTGAGCGTGCGCAGGAGCAGTTGCGCCAGCAAGTTGACGAGGATGGTTATTCCCAAGAGGACCAGGCCGATTTCGAACAACGCCTGCAGATAAAGCTCGGTCGTAGCTTCGGTAAATTCATTAGCCAGGACGCTGGCGAGTGTGTATCCGGGCGCGAAGAGCGACAGCGCAATCTGCGGCGTGTTGCCGATCACCATCGTGACTGCCATGGTTTCGCCGAGCGCGCGCCCCAGACCAAGAATGACGGCGCCGAACAAACCCTTCTTTGCGTAACTTAGTACCGCGATCCGCGTTGCCTCCCAACGTGTCGCTCCGAGCGCGTAGGCCGCTTCGCGCTGCAAGTCAGGAACGCTGCGAAGGATTTCGCGTGAGACTGAGGTGATGATCGGCAGAATCATGATCGCAATGATGATTCCGCCCGCCAACATGCTCGGGCCGTACGTTGGTCCGCTAAAAAATGGTGTCCAGCCGAAGAACCGTTTGAGCCATGGGAACGGATAATCGCGCAGCCACGGAATCATCACGAAAATTCCCCATAATCCGAGGATCACGCTCGGAATCGCCGCCAGCATCTCGATCAATGAAACGAGTGGCTGCCGAATCCAAAGCGGCGCTAGCTCTGTTAGATAAGCCGCCGTCGCGATCCCTAATGGCACGGCAATGACCAGCGCAATAAGAGACGATATCAGCGTGCCGTAAATGAACGGCAGCGCGCCGAACTGCTCCGCCACCGGATCCCATGTTGAAGTCGCGAGAAAATGGAACCCGAACTTCCTGATCGCGAGCACGGATCCGTGCCACAGTTGCCACCCGATCAAAACGATGAGGAGAACAACAATCAGGGCCATGGCAAGTGTCAGCAACTCGAATGCGCGGTCCCCAAACCGTGATGGCCGCGCCATGCGCGTTTGCGCGGAGCGCTGCTCCAGCGGCATCGATGCGGCATGCGTTGTCATTCTGAGCAAAGCGAAGAATCTCTGATCAGTTCTGTCGTTTCGAGCGAAGCGACCACGGGCAATAGCCCGAGATGTTTTGCTTCGCTCAACATGACAGAAGGAGATACCCCTTATGTTTTGATCTCGTCGATTCGCTTCAGAACGCGTTGTTGAACTTCGTTCGGAAGCGGCGCGTAATTCAAATCCTTGGCCATTCCTTCTCCCCTCGTCAGCGCCCATTTGAGGAATTCAATAAGCTTTTTCCCTTTCGCAGGGTCCTTCTGTTGCTCGTACACGAGCAGCCATGTGGCGCCGGCGATTGGATAAGCGTCGTTGCCCGGTGCGTTCGTCATCGAAAACCGGAAGTCATCGGGAATGTTCGCTGTTGCCAGGGCTGCCGTGACCGATTCGATTGTCGGCTTCGCAAATTGGCCTGCGGAATTCTTGATGTCGGCAACCTCCATCTTGTTTTGCACCGCGTAGATCAACTCCACGTAACCGATCGCGCCCGGCGTTTGCTTCACTTGTCCGGACACACCTTCATTTCCTTTGCCGCCAATGCCCGCTGGCCAATTGACCGACGTGTTATTGCCGGCCTTTTGTTTCCACTCCGCGCTCACCTTGCTCAGGTAGTCGGTGAAAATGAATGTCGTCCCGCTGCCGTCCGAACGGTGCACGACAACGATTTCTTTGTCGGGCAATTTGGTTCCGGGATTGGATGCCGAGATCTTCGGATCGTTCCACTTCTTGATTTTGCCCAGGTAAATGTCCGCGATTGTTTCGCCATCCAGTCTTAGCGCAGGATTACCCTCGAGATTGTAGGTCATTACCACCGCGCCTGCGACGGTCGGGATATGCAGAATTTTGCCCGGCGCTTTCCCCAGATTGTCATCGCTCATCGGCCCGTCGGATGCGCCGAAGTCAACCGTCTGGGCCAGAATTTGTTTTTGCCCCCCACCGGATCCGATCGATTGATAATTGAACCGCACCGACGGATCGACCTTTGCGTATTCGTCGAACCACTTGGAGTAGATCGGGTACGGAAAGGTCGCGCCTGCGCCATTGATCATCATTTGCGCCGAAGCACTCGCGCTTAAGCCAAACGCGATTGCGAACCCAAGAATTATTTTCTTATGCAGCTTCATCATGGCGCAAAGCTGCCGCATCCGGTTTCGCCCGGTCAAAACGTTTAGTGTTACGATTTTGTGACAGGCCGTAGTCGCTTCGGTATATGAAGCGCTAAATTGGACCGCACACGCCGGACGTTGTTAAGCGCAACACGCCACACCTGATTCCCGGCGATCACGTGCCTTGCATGTGGCCTCCGGAAGCCGAAGTTGCACGCGGATTTCCGTCGCAGTTTCGGTCATGTTTTCGACGTGATAATTGGACGGCGGAAAATTTTCGTCGCCGTACTCGAACCGAATTTCTGCTGAAGGGTCAACTGTGATAAGTCCGGCGACCTTGTCGTAGATTGTCAGAAATTTCTTTGCGCTCATGAACTCATCACTCTCCTCAGCCTCGGGTACCCACAGCTGAACGATGGTTTCGTTCCACCGGTTCTTTTGCGCACCGCAGTCGACAGTATCGAACGATGCCGCTCTTAACTCTGTTAAATGATATCCGCCGTGGATCGTCGCACGTTCCGCGTTGGTAAAGAGCACGCGCTTTGCAGGAGCTTTGCGCAGTCGATCAATAAAATCTTGCGTCTTCATGCCAGAGCAATGTCGTCCGTGTCGGCGCCCGATCAACATCCTCGCTTGCGCACCACCGCCAGCCAAATACGCCCAGAGCTGCACCGATCACGGGCCGGATGCAAAACAAAGTTTACGATTTTGTGACAGGCTGTAGTCGTTTCGCTGTGCAGCGTCGAACTGTTCGCGTGGAGCGGCTCACGCGTCTCGCCCGCCTTCGCGCAGCTTCGGCGCGGCAGGCAGAGGCGCGTCTACAGCAACAGGCAGAAGAACCCGAATCGTGGTACCCTTTCTGACTTCGCTCTCGGCCTCCACGCGGCCTCCGTGACGTTGAGCGACGTGTTTAACGATTGCCAGGCCAAGGCCGGTTCCGGGAATCTTGTCCTGCGTTCGCGCTTTATCCACACGGTAAAACCGCTCGAAGATTCGTGGCAAATTGTCTTTGTGAATTCCGACGCCGTTGTCGCTCACACTCAGTTCAATCTCGCCATCCCGTTGCCGGGCAGCCAGGCGAATTCGCCCGTTTTCGTGCGAATACTTCACCGCGTTATCGAGCAAATTGTAAAGCGCTTCCTGTAGTCGCATTCGGTCGGCGCGAATGGGCGCCAGGTCCTGCGAGACGTGCACACTGACTTCGAGCTGTTTGCCAGTGAGCTTCTTTTCCCAGTCGCGAACGATCTCTCCCAAAAAGCTGGCGAGGTCCACGTTTGCCAATTGCAAATTCGGATTGGCGGATTCCAGTTGTGCGAGCGTAAGCAAATCCTCGACGATCATGTCAAGGCGCTTCGAGTGACGGTCCATCACGCCGAGAATCCGCGAAAGTTCTCTGGCGGATGTTTGCGGATGATCGAGCAACGTCTCGATGTACCCGCGCAAGATGGACAGCGGCGTGCGCAATTCGTGCGAGATGTTTGCAACAAAATCGCGCCGGACCTGATCGGTCTTCTTCAGGTCAGTGATATCGTGAAACAAAACGAGCGCACCCGTGATTTCGCCAGCTTCGTTCGTCGTCGCTACAGCGTGGAGGTCGATATGTGAAGCCTCCTTCGCCAGTTCAGTGCGAATTGGTCCGGCGCCGGCTAAAACGTCGGCAACGACTCGATCAAGCGTAGCGTCGCGAACGACCTCCAGCAGAGATGTCCCTACTGAAACTTCAGGCAGCGCGAAAAGCCTGCGGAACGTTTCGTTCGTCAAAATCACGCTCCGCGTGGAATCGACCACCAGCAATGCATCCTGCATTGCAGAGAAAATGGTTTGCAACCCGGATTCGCGTTTGGCGACCTGTTTACTAAGCTCCGCCAGATTATCAAAAATCTTTTCCAGTTCTAAACCGACACGTCGAGCTTCGGCGCCGCCTCGGACCAAAAATGTCGGCGGCCGCTCGCCGGGTCGAATTTGTGCGACGAGCTCTTCTACGTCGCGCCATGGCACGATGCATTTACGCCACGTGAGCAAGCCAAACGCGACTGCCAACGCGACAATCGCGCAAACCAGAAGCCATGTCATTCCTGATAGTTTTCCCGCAGCCGATAACCAAAACCGCGCACGGTTTCAATAATGTCACCTACTTTGCCGAGTTTCTCGCGCAGTCGGCGCACGTGCGTATCCACCGTGCGGGTGTCGATCACGCTTTCGTAACCCCAAACCTCGTTCAGCAATCGGTCGCGGTCCTGCACGCGACCGCGGCGTTGCATGAGTATCCGCAGGAGTTTGAACTCCAGACTGGTCAAGTGCACGGACCTTCCATTGACGCGAACTTGGTGACGCGCAGGATCGATCGAGATCGGGCCCGCGCGCAGGCTTTCGTCAGATTTTTCACCCCGTCGTAAGATCGCCCGAATCCGCAAAACCATTTCACGCGGGCTGAACGGCTTCGTCACGTAATCATCGGCGCCGAATTCCAGACCGACAATGCGGTCGATCTCTTCCGCTTTCGCCGTCAACATAAGAATCGGAATTTGAGCCGTCGCGGTGTCGCTCTTTAAAATTCTGCAGACTTCCAGTCCCGACATTTTTGGAAGCATCAGGTCCAGAATGATGAAGTCCGGTCCGTCGTCACGAGCCTTTTGCAAGCCGCTTGCTCCGTCAAAAGCCGTCAAGACCCTGAAGCCCGCCTTGCGCAGATTCAGCGCTAGAAGATCGGCAACATCGTTCTCATCTTCGACGATCAGGATTTTTGTCCCAGAGCCGGTCTCCATTGCAAAAGCAAATCAACTCGCCCGCGCGACAAATGGCAATATTTCTATGCCGATTGGCAGAATCCGGAGGGATTTTTGCCGAAAACTTTGCCGAATCGTCACACTTCCGTCATACGCTTGTAACAAAGCGCTTCTAGCGTCGCGCGTGTTCGGATAGGCAGTTCTTTAACCGAGCGGTTCTACGTCCCAATCCAACCATTAAATACGCAGGAGAAACTCATGTTGATTAACAAATTCATCTCACGGGCAGCGGGCGCGAGCCTGGCTGCGATTGCTGTGATAACTGCGCAGTCGTTGCACGCAGAGTCGTCATCTGACAGTGCACGGCTCGAAAAACTCGAGCGTGCTGTGGAGTTATTGCAAAAACAGAACGCGGAACTGAAAGCGGAGGTCAAGAGCCTCAAATCCAAAGAGACCGCATCCATGCCCGACGGCAAATTCAAAAAGAAGGTCAGTTACGACGGAAAAACATATGTCGAGAAAGCCGTGGTCGAAGAAAAACCGCCGCATTATGTGCAGCAGCGTGGCCCAGAGTTGAAATTGGTGCTGGGCGGATTCGTGCAGATGAATTTCGAAGACGGTGACGTCTCGGCTTTCGAGGGGCGCTTCGGTCAGACGGCGCTGAAGGATCGTTTCCGGCTGCGCCGCGCACGAATCAATCTTACCGGCGATTTTGCGGAGCAATTTGATTTCAAGCTGGAGGGTGACTTTGAAAACAGCGACGGACTTAATGCCAGCCGAACCGCGTTCGAAGCCACGGATATTTTCATCAACTGGCATCAGTTCCCATGGGCGCAGGTCAAGATGGGCCAGTGGAAGGCGCCGTTTGGTCTGGAGCAGACCACTCCGGACACGACTCTGTACACGATCGAGCGAACTCTGCCGACTGGAGCGATTACACCTGAACGGCAGGTTGGCGTGCAACTGTGGGGGAAACCGCTTGCTGTTATCTGGCCTGATCAACCAGATCTGTTGACCTACTACGCCGGCATTTTTAATGGGAACGGACGGAACATCACGAACAACGACAACAACAATTTCATGTACGTGGGCAGGCTGGAGTCCACCTTGTTCAAAGACATCTTTGGAAAGGGATCTTTCCTCAGACTTGGCGCTGACATTCTGAACAGCCGCGATGACAAGGGAACAAACATATCGCAAAGTTTAAATCTGCTGGTGAATTCCGATGGTTCTCTTTCGCCATTCGTGCTGCCAGGAGCGGACGAGCGAACCGCCTGGAGCGTGGACGCATGGCTCAAAATGGGGCCGTTTGATCTTATCGGCGAGTTTCTACAGGAACAGGTTCACCCGCGCACCGTGAACGGAGTGCCTGCGGGCTTCGACAGGTTCACAACCGATGGGTTCTACGTTACCGGCGGCTATTTCTTCATTCCGAAGAAGCTGCAAGCCGTTGTTCAATGGCAGCACTTAAATCCCGGCCAAAAAGGGAATGACGGCATCTCGTCAATTGTTGGCGGTCTGAACTACTATATCCATGGCGACGACCTGAAATTAATGGTCAATTACATTCATACGTGGTCGGATTTCCGTGGAGCGAATCCCGAATTTGGCGACGATCAGTTTGATGAAGTTATTGGTCGCATGCAGTTAATGTTCTAGATAAGTCAGCCCGAGACGCCACGGGCGTAGCATTTAGAAACCGACGGTTCTTCGGGCGAGCGCGTGAGAGAAATCTCACCAGCGCAGTCGTTAACGGTCGCTGCAAGCAGTTTGCTCAAATTTGTTTCTGCAGCGCTCGCATAATCGGGCCTGCTGTGATGAACTCAGCGCCGACTCGACGGTGGTCCAAAGTCTTACTCGCAACGTCGCCGCATTCTTCTTAAATTTACTGGCTACACGAGGAACTGTTTATGTTCTCGATTCAAAAACTCATCGGGCGCGACGGAAGATTCTACGATCTGCTGGAAGCGAGCGCGCAGCAGGCCGACAGCAGCGTACATCATCTCATCGGGCTTTTGGAAAAACTCCAACAGAATGAAACGCCCGAGCACCTCGAAGAGTTTGCACACAGCCGACGCGAGGACAAACGCATCACCCAGGAGTTGACCGAGCAGCTTTCCAAAAGTTTCGTGACGCCGCTGGAGCGTGAGGACATTCAGGAACTGTCGGCTGCGCTTTATAAGATACCCAAGACTGTGGAGAAAATCGGCGAACGGATTTTGATTTGTCCGGAGGATCTGCGCGGGCACAGTTTTCAGAAGCAGGTCGAGCTACTTGATCAAGCGGCCGAAACCGTACTCAGCATGGTAAAACAACTGCGCAAAGGAATCGACGCCGGGACTGCTCGAGAGATGAACGCCAAGCTCCAAAGCATTGAAGGCGACGCCGACAACCTCGAACTGGATCGACTTCGCGATCTTTTCCAAGGCAATTACGGCCCGAAACAGATCATTTTTCTGTACGACCTTTACGGCCTGTTGGAAAAAGTGATCGATCGCTGCCGGGACGCTGGGAACATTATTCTTCAGGTGGCGCTCAAGTATTCGTAACGCGCTGCTCTATGCGTGGTTTCCGTGGGGTTCACGACGATTAACTTGAGATAGCAGCTCACTGCGTGTCGCCATGCTTCTCCTTCTGGTCGTAATCGTCGTCGTTTTGGTTTTCGACTACGTGAACGGTTTCCATGATGCCGCTAATGCGATTGCCACTGTTGTTTCTACGCGAGTTCTGGCCCCGCGCGTTGCGGTACTGTTCGCCGCGATTTTTAACCTCGTCGGCGCGCTTTCAGGTGAGGCAGTGGCAAAAACAGTCGGCGCAGGTTTAATCGATACTGCATACGTAACGTCCCTTACGATCTTGGCTGCGATGCTGGGCGGCATTTTTTGGAACCTCTTCACATGGTGGTTTGGATTACCAACCAGTTCCAGTCACGCACTGATCGGCGGGCTATGCGGTGCCGCCCTGGCGTCTGCCGGTGGAAACTGGCACGTGATCAAATGGTCGTTGGCGAAAGTGGATCCGCACACCGGAGCGGCAGGTTGGGACGGGCTTCTGCCAAAAGTCATTCTGCCCATGATCGCTTCGCCCGTCGCGGGCCTCATCGGCGGTTATCTCGTCATGATGCTTCTTTTCGTGATTGTGCGGAACTGGACGCCCTGGGCGGTGAATAAAACCTTCGGCAAATTACAACTGCTTAGCGCGAGCTACATGGCATGGGGACACGGTTTCGCTGATGCGCAGAAGACCATGGGCGTCATTGCGCTCGCGACTTTTGCCGCCACCAAAGCCGGAAAACTAGAGCATTTGCCACCCATGTTCAGCTTTTTGTACTCGCCGAAGTTCGAGGTGCACACTTGGATTAAAGTCGCCTGTGCAGTGGTGATGGGGCTGGGAACCTGGGCTGGAGGTTGGCGCATCATTCGCACGCTCGGACACAAGCTCATAACGATGCGGCCCATCCATGGTTTCGCGGCGGAAACAACTGGAGCCACCATCCTGCTCGTCGCTGGCAAATTTGGATTGCCAGTCTCAACAACTCACGCCATCACCACTTCCATCATGGGCGTGGGTTTGGCCAAACAGCGCGGTGCATTCAACAAAGTGGTCGCCGAACGAATTGTCTGGGCCTGGATTTTTACAATTCCCGCCTCCGGCGGATTGGCTTACTTGTTCTTCCGCGGCTTGCATCTTCTGATCATCCCGTAGCGATACCAACATCAACCAACCCGCCATCCTGGATGAATTTGAAGCCGTTCTTCATCCACTAATCACAACGAAACGTGAACGGCGTCCGAAAGACGTTACTGCGTTGTCTGGCTGGAGCATTCCCCCGCCATGCCCATTTTTTGGCGTCATCCTGACCACAGCGAAGGACCTCTTAAAGCTGATGGAGCGGACGAATTTCAGTGAACACACTATGGTCGATAGCAAGCGCAATCAGTGAGCTGCGTAGAAATACCTCAAAAGAAAAGCAACAATCAAAAGGATCCCGACAACCCACCAAAGCGCCTTAAGTCCCGGTGGCTTAACTCGTGACCCGAACTCTCGCTTAACAAAATCGTCGTAATCGAAATTGTCATCCGGCAAATCCACGCCGTCGTAAGCATCGGCATCTTCTTTCCAGCCTGAGTTATGATCGGCGCCGCATTCGGGACAGGCCAATGCGGCGGGCGGAACCTCTTCGTTGCAGACTGGACATAGCTCTGGCGATTTCCGTCGGCGCCGTCTTTTGTGGGTCATACTCGGTAGCCTGTTTCTTGGAGAAAATGATCGAACCGGCCTAACAAGATGAAGGTTCCAGCGATTAACTAACTGCTTCCATTCGCTCTGGTAATGACTCTCTGCAAATCCTCTAACAGATCACGCGGCATATTAGTAAGCCCAAGCCGCCTCTTATCGTCGTACCTTATAACAAAGCTCAACCATGCCGCTCTTGTAAGCTTTGACGTCCGCCAGATGGAGAGCGATGTCTCTGTCGAGCTTCTCGAAGAATGGGATCCCGTCACCGATCAAGATCGGCAGGATCGAATAACGAACTTCGTCGGCCAGCTCAAGGCGCAGGCATTCGGCGGACACTACACCGCCTCCAACAAACCAGATGCTATGGAATCTGGGCCGCAGGCCTCCCTTCACGAACTGCGCGAGATCACCTGAGTAGAACTCGACAGTATCCCGGGTCCGCGGCAGCTCGCGATGAGTGAGGACGAACGTAGGCTTGTCGCCATACGACCACCCCAGGCCTTTGGCCTCAAACTTCAACGCGGTCTCGTATGTTCGCGATCCCATGACGTAGCAGCCGATCGTCTTGAGAAACGCCTCGACGAATCCTGGGTCCATCGTCTCGCCGCCTGCGAATTCGTCTGGGGTCTCGAGCCAGTCGACGCTCCCGTCCTTTCGAGCGATGAAACCGTCGAGGCTCGCCACCATGTGGATCGTTACGTGAGAGTCAGTGTTTGTCATCGTTCCGCACCGACGTGGAGTGCGACGCATCGCAGCATTGCTCACAGCCGTGTCCGTCTAAGTCCATCCAACGAGAATAGAGCGAGCTAGCGAAGCCGTGACATCGACGGACAAGCCGAACAGGGCGAAACGTAAAACATTTCTTGGTCTAATCCTAATGGCCGCGTGAGGCGGAGCCTTTTGCGCGGAATTCGCTTCCCGGTTTCCATTCAGGAAACTTGACGCCATTAGCTACTTCGTAGCCAACTTCGAATAAAAGTTGAACGTCTTGCACACAGCCAGAGAGGTCCCAATCGGAACGAACGTCGTCGGTGACCTGGTGGTAATCTGTCGAGTCAAATTCGTCGGACCGGAGTGGCGCGGTCTCGGCACGGGAGAGAAGATGTTCACCTTTGCCAATGTAAAGCGAGGGCAGCCCGACTTTCGAGAACTCGAAATTGTCAGCTCGATAAATCTTGCCTTTGTCAGGGCGGCTGTCCGGGATCGCGCTGCGGCCCTGCTGTTTGGCCGCGGCAGCGAGAAGATCGTCGATCGTGGAAAAACCAAGACTCAGGTCCTCAATGTCGCGCGCTTTGCCCCAGACGTTCATGCTATCGAGGTTGATGTCCGCCAGCGTTTTCTCCAGAGGATAGAGCGGGTGCTCCGCATAAAATTTGGCACCGAGCAATCCCGCTTCTTCGGCTGTGGTTGCCATGAACAACACTGACCGTTTCGGCGGCGGATTTATTTTCATGAAGGCAGCCGCGAGTTCGATCACGGACGCCACGCCTGACGCGTTGTCGATCGCACCGTTGAAAATCTGATCGCCTTGTAATTCGGTATGCCGCCCGAGATGGTCCCAGTGCGCGGTATAAATAACATATTGACCGTTTAATTTTGGGTCGCTCCCTTCGAGTTTGCCGATGACGTTGTGCGATTTGAACGAGCGAATCTGTTGTTTGATCGCAAGGTTGGCTTTGGCATCGAGGACCACAGGTCGAAAATCCTTGGTAATGGCAGATTTCTTAAGCGCGTCGAAATCCGTCCCGGAATCGGCGAATAATTTCTTGGCAACATCCAAGGTGATCCACGAACGCGCGGACACGGCGTCCATGTTCTTGTTTGGATCATCGAGCTCGAAGTTTTCTTTGCTCCAGCTCGATCTCACCACCTGCCACGGATAAGCGGCCGGCTCCGTTTCGTGAATAATAATGGCCGCGGCCGCGCCTTTTTGCGCCGCAATCTCATATTTGTAGGTCCAGCGGCCATAGTACGTCATCGCTTTCCCTTTAAACATTTTGTCATCGAGTTTTGACGGATTTTTTGGATCGGGAACCGGCGGATCGCCGATCAACATCAGCAGCGTTTTGCCGCGTACATCGACGTTTTTGTAATCGTCCCAGCCATACTCCGGCGCGACGATGCCGTAGCCGACAAAGACCAGATCCGACTTCTCAATCTTGATCTCCGGCTGGAGTCGCGCCGATGAAGCGACGAAATCATCCGGGTATTTCAGATCCATTGTTTTGTCGCCAACGACAAAGGACATTCGAGGTTCGCTTGTGATCCCCGCGAGTGGAACTTCCTGGGTGTATGTGCCGTCGGGATTTCCCGGCTTAAGTCCGATGTTTTTGAACTGATCGGTAATGTATTTGACTGAAAGGTCTTCGCCTTTTGTCCCCGGCGAACGGCCTTCGAACTCGTCCGATGCGAGAACTTTGATGTGTGCGAGCAGACCGTCCGGCGTGATCGCCTCAAGGGCCGGCTGCAAACGCTCCTTCAATTCATCATTTCCAAGGACGGCCGCCGAGGCGGACAAAGAGAGCGCAAGTAATAAGCGCGAAATCTTCATGCTCGTTCTGTAGCGGCGCTTGGCGACCGCCGCAAATCTATCTCGTGATCGTACTCGATGTGAGCCCGGTTCGAACCTTTTCTCGCGGAATGGAGCGGTCAGACGCCATTATGTGAACATAATGCGAAAACGCAGCCCAGGCTTCCGACCGAACTGCTGCGGTTTGATGAAGTGCTCAATGAAGATGCCTCCATTCGCTTCGATGACGCGCTGTGACGCGATGTTGTCAGGATCAGTGGTGATCTCCACGTACGGCAGGCCGACTGCCTTGGCTTCCGGAAGTATGAGGCGTAGCGCTGACTTTGCATACCCGCGGTGCTGCTTCCACGGCACCACCGCATAACCGATATGTCCCAGACAATGGGGCGGCAGCGCCGCTGTACCTGGCTGCCACCGCAACCCGATGCTGCCGCAGAATTCGCCGTCCCAGAGCCAGCGCCTAAAGCCCGGGAGCCGCTCGGCCGCCGATCCGTCTGGAAGAGTGATGGGAGGCCCCTTGGCTTCGCGGTCTTCCATGCTGGTGAGAAACGTCGCTGCATCGGCCTGAATGCGGGAGAGCTCTTCGCGCGCGGCCGCGACACCGCGCTCGTTGTCGGGAGACCACCCACGCTCGAGCGCAGCGATGTAGCTCTCAAGGTGTTGCGGGCCGGGACGCACGAGCTCCATACGATGCCTAACGAGACAGAGATGCTTGCACCCAGCTATTTGTCAAAAGTAGCTGCGGTAAGCTAGGGCAGGGGCGCATGGCAATCTCACCGAAGTTGCATCGGTGGGACCGTGTGCCGCGTGTTCGGGTTTAGGCTGCTTCGCAGCGTCGATTGTTACGTGTCAAGCAGGGACTTGCTTGATCTATTTGATCTCAAAATCGGTATTGATGGCTTTAATCCAGACGTCTCCCGAACGAACTGCCACTCCCATCACATGACAGTGTCCACCTTCCGCCTTTTGCAGGTTGGCTTGCCAGTTTCCGGAATGATCGGTACGAGCGTCGCCAATACTGGTCGTCCAGCGAACGACGAATGAAACCTCGGCCTTGCCGTCGCTCAGAGGCAATGGTTCGATACTGTCGATTGTGATAGACGTGGCATTAACCCAATCGTCGTCCTTGATGACTGGAGATTCCACTAGTCGGATCAAATTTTGCTGTAGCGTCTCTCGGTCTACCCCACAGAATTTCTCGGCCGTGCGCGTACAGCCAAGAGACATCAATACTAAACAAACAGTCATGACTAAACGACGAGGTGTTCGACAGAGCGTGTTTGAAGTATCGGGGCTCATTATGTGGTCCTTTCTTAGTTGCTTTGGTTTGAAACAACAGAGCACCTTACCAGAATGGAGCGAGCTCGGAAGATCATGAGTCAAAGAGGTAGGCCAGCCAGCCACTTGAAGCAAAGATGTGGATTTCGCCGCGGGCGTACACCAAGTGGCTGGGCTGGCGTCATCGATTGGTTAGGCTCGGTGGCGGGTAAGACGAGTAATCACGCTGGCTTCGAATCAGTACCCATAACACTACTGCAAAGGTGACATTCAAAGCCAAGCCTAAAAGTCCGATCTCTGGGCCATAAACCGCAGCGTTCTTAATCCCCAGCGCTCCCGCCTTGCTTCCAAAGCCAAAAAGCACGTACGCGCCTCCATTCCAGAGACCGTGACTTACACTGGTGACAATGATCGAATCAGACGTCCAGCGTAGAAGGCCCCAGATCATACCTATGACGGCCGCATTTATGATGAAAACAGGAACCTGAACCGGTGGCGGATTGAACCCCGTATTAAGGACCATTGCTGACAAGTGCCAAAGCGCAAAAGCAACGCTGCTCCCTATCAAGATTGTGCCCGTTTTCTCGCCTGCCTTTGCCAGCGACGCCCAAAACCAGCCTCTGAAAAAGCCTTCCTCAGTGACAACTGCAACTAGAATTGTTAAGACTAATACAAGGCCGAAGTTCGCTCCGGCTTTCTCCCAATCGGTATGCGATATGTCTACCGCTTTCATCGCTACGCAGAGGAGCACGAGGACCCCAAGGACACCTACAGGATATAACATTGCCAGCAGGTAATGGCTCGGTCGGCCCCACACAAACCCGATGCTTCGCCACGAGATGTTTTGGACATAGCGCAAGAGCAACATCAAAGGACACAAAGGCAGAGCGCTAAACGCGGAGAGACCCGTGGCGTCTAAAATCGTGGTGATGGCGATCGCTCCGAGAACTCCCGCGATCGATACCGTTAGATGAGCGGACCTGGTCATTCGCGACATCTCCTAAAGGATGCATGGCCGCCCAGTTTTGGATTCACAAAATACCGATGCTCCCAGTTCCGCCTAACGAGAACAAGCTGAGCGACGGCGGAAGAGGGCGCACGTCCATTGCGGTGGAGGTGTGGAAGTCATCTCAAATGGGAACGCACTGCGATCCGCCGTCCGCTCCTGTGAGGGGTGGTTAAACGTTAGCTCGCCACCCGTGGATTAGCCCACCAATAATCAGACCGCCGATACCGCCGAGGATAAGAATGGGAACGTACTTGTGTGTGATAATGGCGTCAGGAAGACTGATGACGAGACCAAACAATAGGCCAACAAGCCAGCCCGGCCAGCCGGGTAGCTGGACACAACCGATGACGAGTCCAATGGCGAAGCGACTCGTAAATGCGCCGAGCAAGGCTGTAGTCTTGTCGGGAAAAGCCATCGGCAGCATAAGGGCAACATCCAGCGCTCCGAATATTATCCCAGCGATTAGACCGAGAATGACCTTAGACATGTCGAACGGTTTAGCGGAAATAATGTTCGCTCACAACATCTAACGAAAAAGAGGTTGAGCCACCGCTGGCGGCCGCGGCGGGTAAATTTAACGAGCTTTGTCTTCACTTCATCCATGGTAATTGAAACTCGTTTCGTTGCCCGCGCTCTCTCGCTGCTGCCGTGTGCTGCTGCTTTACCTTGATCCCTCGCACTGCCGCGTGCTCACGCCAGCTACCTGGCTGCTTTGCCGCCTGCCCGCGCGATTTCTCAAACGCGCGTGTTTTATGTCGCTCATCCCATTCGCCCCCTTTTTACCTCCTACTTTCTTCCGCCGTTCGCTTCATCGCGTCGCTAGATCATTTGGTGCTGTCAAACAAATGCGCTTCACCAACAGGCTTGTCGAAGTCAGCCCGGGGATAGTTGGGGGTCAGAAATTCATCTGATTTTATATCGCTGCTGCTCAACTTGAATGGAACAAACCGCAACAGATCGATCGCGCGAGTGACAACAGATTCGTTTGCTGTGCGGAGCTCAAACGAATACTGCGCTTCGTCATGGCTGTTGATCGCGCTGACGATTTGCTGAATGACGCGGTCACGGTGAACGCCGAGCGTGAAAGTAAAGTCCTGCGTGAACTTGGGACTTTCACTGGGCGACGGGGACTGGGCACGTCCGGACGACGCGCACGCAATTGGTATGATTACGGAGAGTAGCGCCCGAATTATAAAGTTCATGATCTAACGTTAGATGTTTTAAGTGTGCCACCGGAGAAAGACTGACGTCCATTCTTCAGTCCGCGGGTTTGTCTGACGCCTCACCATCTGCTCACGTCCAAGCTTGATGAGCAACTGTTCGAGCCGGCGACGTGCAGGTGAGCGCCCTCCGAGCGCTTGGTCTGCAATCGAACCCGCACCACCCCATAGCTGGTTCGACATCACGAACGCAGCAACTGCGTCATCACAGGAGGCGAGCGCGGCCTCGACATCACCGGCGAATCGGTGCTCGCCGCCTTCGTCTAACTGATCACGCAACTGTTCTAGCAAAACCCGAATGCGTTCCATACATTAACGAGACAGAGATGCTTGCACCCAGGTCTAGTTCCTACTGCAGCAGCTGAATTTCAGATTGGGCTCATCACTGCCGTCCACACGGCTAGACCCACGCCAAAGATAATGTGATTGACCAAGCTGATGCGGGCCAGATGACCATTACCGGGCGCATCCCGTCCCAGCCAGCCCATCCCCTGTGATGGGAACATGATAAACCAGGGGAAGACCGTGGTGGCCGTTCCGTAGAGAATGGCTCTGAAAGCCGTCGGCGTCGCGTGCGTCATAATCAATAAGCCAAGGTACACAAGAGTCAGCACGATTCCGATCGAATAGTGCGCGGCCAAGCCCAGGAGTAGTTCTCCTCGCAAGGGCGGCGTCTGCAGGATGTCCGTGTGCCGGAGTTTGCCTTGGAAGAGGTAGCCGACCCAGCGTCCGATCAAATCCGGACCGGTTCGGCGCGGACCGCGGCCCGCGATGCCGAGCCGAAGAGCCACCATCGCCACGACGTCCATGGTAACGGTAGCAAGGATACCGACAATCACGCCAACAAGGAATACGCGGCTTTCCATCGGACGGTATTTCCGCTCTTACTCGTTAGGCTGTTGCCCAACAAGAGTCGAGCAGATTGGGAATCTGCGAGATGGACGGATAGCCCGTGAGGGCAAGTGGAAGATCATGAGTCAAAAAAGATAACCCATCCAGCACTTTGAGAATCGGGGTGCGTATTGATCAAAAGCTTACAACGAAGTGCTGGGTTGGCTTAAGCCATTTGTTAGACGGTCTGGCTATGACTCGAAACAAGCTTACCGGTCCCTCGCTAATGATCTCTTCTTTGCGACGAGTTTTTTCAAGGTTGCATAAGCCGGCGTGTAAGTGGGGTCAGTGCGAATTGCGCTGCGGCAATCACTAATCGCCTCATCGTACCGGCTGTCACGCATGTAGGCGGTGGCTCGATTGACGTACGCCCCCGCAAAATTCGCATTGAGCTTAATCGCTCTCGTGCAATCGGGAATTGCTTGACTTGTCAGGCCTTTTTTCAAGTAGGCTGCTCCTCGGCTCGCGTAGGCCACAGCGTTTGTCGGATCCAACTCTATCGCTTTAGTGGCGTCGGAAATAGCCTGGTTGTAATTCCGCGTGTCATAATAAATCGCTCCGCGGGTATTGTACGCTGCACTAAATGTGGGTTCGATCGCGATGGCTCGATTGCAGTCGGAGATCGCACGGTCATATCGACGTTTCAATATGTAGGCGCCGGCACGATTGTTGTACGTCTTGGCAAGGTCTGGTTTTAGTCTGATCACTGTGGTCCAATCAGAAATGGCTGGATCGATTGCACCCCGCTTAAGATAGGCAATTGCACGACTGTTGTAAGCCTCGGTATCGACCGGGTTGAGTTGTATTGCTCTGGTGCAGTCGGCAACGGCCTGATCGTAAAGGTGCTTTTCCACATAGGCGTAGCCGCGCCATGCATAGGCCTTCTCACTGTTTTGGTTGGCTTCTATCGCTTTGGTGCAATTCAGAATGACTTGATCGTAAGACCCGTTCTTCAGCGCAGTCTCAGCCTTTTGGAGGTAGACCTCTTCGGTTATGCCATAAACATGCACCGACTGAAGAAAACCTGTTACAGCTGTGATTAGGACTGGGATTGTTCTCATTTCAACCAAGACTCCTTCCTGGATTCAGCATCTAACGACAAAGGAATAGGCCACGGCTAGCGTTCAAAAACATTATGACGGCAGTGCATGAGCGCGAAGACACAAATCGCACCAGGGAAGTCGCACACCTGGATGAAATGCGTCATGTCGTGGCAAACACAGCTCTGATCCATTTCATACTTTTTAACTCCTGCTTCCTGGTTTCTTCTGCCGTTGGCTGCAGCGATTGGATGGGGACTCTTCAGACAGCAGCTCATATACTGGTTTGTTATCGGCATAGACCTGCCACTCGGCAATCTGTTCCTTTCTCACGATGGCACGCCATGCAGCTGGAATCCGCCACGACTTGTTCGAAGCTGCGTGGGTAGCGGATGCGAAGCCACAGGCGAGTACAACCGTGTTCTGTGAAGCCGCGGCCTCAACCTCGATACGGTAGTCTGGGAACAGAAAAAAATAGCCGGCCCAGGCTTGCTCTAACCGCTCGCGGCCCGAAACGTGAGAACCCAAGCTGTCTATGAAGATGTGATCAGCAGTGCATAGCGAAACAATGGCGTTGGGATCATGCGCGTTGATGCATTACCAACTTCTCCAGCGTTGCTATCGCCCCAGCGGATTCCATAGGCGCTAACGACCCAGGCTCAGCGACCCAGTTACTTGAAACAAAGGCTGGAATTAAGTTTAGGGCCGTGCGCAAGTAGCCGGGTTCGCTGCACGGTTTGGTTGGGCTGCGTTCGTAATCTCATAGACACTCTTCAAGAATGTATTCGCGTCACTGAAATCAGGGAACACACAAACAGCACCCTCCGTAGACAGTCGTGTCGCTCGACTCCCGGTGCCTATGCCAATGAACGGAATGCCAACACTGCGACAGGCCTGGGCATCCCAGACCTCGTCACCAACATACAAGGTGCAGGCAAATGACTCGCCATACCGTTCAGCTGCTCTCTGCTTGGAAAGCATCATAATGGACTCCCTGTCGAACGCGTCATCTGCCGATGCCGCCGGATGGTCGTCAAAGCACATGCCGGCGCTGGCCAACTTCAGGCGGGCGCAATCACGCCAACCTCCAGTAGCCAGCGACACACGATACGAGCTGCCGTGTGCGAGCCGGGACAACACCCTGCCAGCGCCGGCAACCGGTGCAAAGGGGGACTGTGATGAAGCGGCAGTGAGCAATTGGACGAAATGCTGGCGAAACTGGCAAACTTGCCGCGCCGTCGGTGACTGGCCAATGCGTGACGTGAAAACATCATGAAAAATGCCGGAATCCGTCGTGCGTGAATAATGTGACCAATCGGTGTCAATGTCGGCGAGACCAAACACGTCGTTGAACGAGCGAACAAAACACTCCTCGTCGATCTTCATCGTCTCGGTAAGCGTTCCGTCAATGTCGAACATGACAAGGTGCACGGGGAGCGGGCTAGCGATCCAAGCTCAGCGACCCGGTCCACGAGGGCGCTCGATTGCAACCACGGCGCCACGGCAGGTTCGCTGCAGCATTTGGCTAGGCTTCTTTCTTCGGTTTTTCACCAAGCTCAACAATTTCGAATCGGGCCAAGTCTTTCCAGCCATCTATCCAGACATCGAACAGCGAACGATCGCTCGTTTCCATCAGTTGGAAGCATCGATTGCCATCCTTCTCAAGCCAGCTGTCGATGTAAACCAGCCCGGTCGGAAGCATCCTTCCTTTTTCGTGGAAGCGCTCGTAAATCTTCGATTTCGCGCCGGGCGCGAAGTGCTCGACGACCATGTACCGATTCATGATTTTCAAAGCCTGACGAGAAGGAGCTGAGCCACCGCTGGGGGCTCCGAATTTTACTTCACTTTCAGCTTTCATCTCTCAACCCTGATCTTTTTCATTACAACGGTTAGCGGTTGGCTGAAGCGAGTGTTAGGCGCTTTCATGCAATCCTCGAAGATGCGCCACTCATTGATCGAATGAATCCAGGAAAACCATCCTCCCGTTTTTATCGAATCCGAAAGTCACGCCGGATGAGCCTCCGTGTCCATCGGTAGCAAACCCGGCATAAACGCGACCGGGAATGAGCTTCTGCGGATGAATCATCGTTGTAAAACCAGGCGGCGTAACTCCGTACACGATCGGCTGCGTCAGACCATGGCCGCTCAAGATGGACCACATCGTCCTCCACCGATCATCGGCGGTCCGTATGGAAACGGTGAATGATTGGATATCGGTCTTCGGACGTTTGGTCGAATCATCGTAAAACTCGAAGCGAATCGGCCGGCCCAATCGCCCGCTTGCCTTACAAACAAATGAGTATGACATCGCCTCAGCAGCGATGCCCGCGGATAGCAATAACATGACGGCAACAACGCGCATTAGCATCTAATCAGAAGGCGATATGCCACGGTAATCGTTGCAAAACAATATGTCGGGAGCGCGTGAGCGCGAAAACGCACATCGCACTAGGGAATCGCGCCGCTTTGCGGCAAACAAAGAAAGAGGGAACAAAATCGATGCACTAGCGGGAGCGTAAGCCGGGAGCCGAGACGGAGTCGAGGGTGCCATGGCAAGCACGCTGAAATCGCTTCGCGATGGGACCGCTGAGCCGCGTGTGCTTTGTTTTACGCTGGTTGGCTTCATCGATTGGTTAGATGTTTGTGCGCTTGAGCTATTGGCGTGCCCGAGGCGTCGGTCGACCTCTGGGAGTCGGAACTATTCTTGGTGTTGATGTTACTGCAGGCGTGGGTGACGCAGTTGCGCTTGGCGTCGGCGATGCTGTCGCTTCTGAAAATGCACAGTATCTGCCGCCGGTGTTCAACAAGCCGTTGGTATCCTCTCCGCCCCAGACGATCATTTCGCTCCCGCTCCACACTGCCGTGTGCTCCACTCGGGCACTAGGCGCGTTGGTCATGCTAGTGGGTGTCCAACTGTCCACACCGGGACCGTATCTCGCGCCAGTGTTCAAAAAGATTCCGTTAGTTCCGCCCCAGACGATCATTTCGCTGCCGCTCCACACTGCCGTATGAGCGTCTCGGGCAGCGGGCGCGTTGGTGTTGGTGGTGGCCGTCCAACCATCGGTGCTGGGATCGTACCTGCCGCCGCTGTTCAGATGAAAGCTGGTAATGTTGAACCCGCCCCAGACGATCATCTTGCTGCCGGTCCAGACTGCCCTGTGCGAGTATCGGGCAGCGGGCGCGTTTGTCGTGCTGGTGGATGTCCAGCTATCGGTGCTGGGATTATATTTCCCGCCAGTATTTAAACCGGTTCCGTTGCCGTTTCCGCCCCAAACGACCATCTCGCTGCCGGTCCAGACCGCAGTGTGCCCGTTTCGGGCAGCGGGCGCGTTGGTGGCGCTGGTAGGTGTCCAACTGTCGCTGCTGGGATTGTATCTCGCACCTGTATTCAAATCGGTGCCGTTATTATCGGCGCCGCCCGACACGATCATTTCACTGCCGGTCCAGACCGCAGTGTGCCCGTCTCGGGCAGCGGGCGCGTTGGTGGTGCTGGTAGGTGTCCAACTGTCGGTGTTGGGATTGTATCTACCGCCGGTATTCAAAACGGTTCCGTTAGCGTATCCGCCCCACACGATCATTTCACTGCCGGTCCACACTGCCGTGTGTTCCTCTCGACCATCCGGCGCGTTAGCGGTACTGGTAGCTGTCCAACTGTCGGTGCTGGGATCATACCTGCCGCCGGTGTTCACATGAGAGTGAGTCATGTCGAACCCGCTCCAGACGATCATTTCATTGCCGGTCCACACTGCCGTGTGCAGGAACCGGGCAGTGGGCGCGCTCGTGGTGCTTATTGCAGTCCACGTGTCGTCAGCACATGGAGGAACGCCGTTAGAAGTTTTGCCAAAGCTCTGGGGGTAGAAAAAACCCAGCAACGCTCCCGTTGCCATTAAAGAGCTGCCGAGCGCGCAAACAACCACTGCGGTTTGTTTTTTCATCCCGAGGGAGTCAGTTTTCGCGTTTTGTGCGACATCTAACGAGACGAAGCTCAGCCACCGCTCTGGGCGCGAGGCTGCGCAATGGTTGAGAATACATTAGTCAAGATCGACATCGACGCGCAACGCTAAAGAGCGGTTGGCTGCAGCGCTTAGTTAGGCCTCATTTATTCTCATCTAGTGTCTTTTGAATGTCCCGATTGTGTTTATCGTTTGCATCGAGGATGCGATCGGTAGTTTTCCTAAGCTGTTTGCCATCGTATCCGACTAGATCAGCAGCCTCCAGTGCCTTCGTGCTCTGCCTCGCTTCATCTTTTCCGTTTGGATCGATGGCCTTTGGCTTCTCTTTGCACCCGACAAATAGGAAGATCGCCAACACGACTATTGCGATCCACTTCATGTATGACATGTTTTTAATGGTCTAACGAGACACAAGATCGGCGACTGCGCGAATTACAAGTGACGTTCGCATGCTCTCAAGGCTACGCATAAGGACGGTTCGCGGTTCGCTGCATAGCTTGGTTAGGCCTCCTTTGGTAACCTCGCAAAACTCGCCGCGAGTAAGCCGCCGATAAGACCGCCCACGTGCCCAGCCATGCTGATTTCGGGAAGAAACGAAACCGAAAATCCAATCAAGAGAACCAGCCAGAGCCCCGGCCGCAGACGACTTGTTTGACTGATGAATTCCATATCGCGGTAGGAAATCAGGAGTGTCGCGCCCACCAGGCCAAACATGCCACCCGATGCGCCGACAGTCGCACCAATCTTTGGATGCCAGCTATGAACGAGGAGAATCATAAAGGCCGAGGAAAGCACACTGCAAAGATAGATCGCTCCAGTGACGGCCGCTCCCATTCGTCTTTCCAGGATACCTCCGATCCAAAAAAGCAGCGACGCGTTGACAAGGAGGTGAACGCCGTTGAAATGGAGAAACGAATACGCGGCAAGTCGCCAATATTGTCCCTGCAACTTGCCGTTGTCTGGAAGTGCTCCGAGTCTCAATAGGGCGTCATCGTTTCCGACACTGTGCGTAGCGAGCTCCAACCCAAAAACGCCCAGTAGCACAAGAACAAGCGCGATTGTCCATCGGCGATTCGTGATCATTATTCGTGTCCGTCAGACGGCCTAACGAGACAGAGCTGAGCCACTGCTGGCGAAGGCGAGCTTTGCTTTCACTTCATCCTTCATAATTGAAACTCCTCCGTTGCCCGCACTCTCTCGCTGCTACGCTGTGCAGCTTACTTTCTATGTCGCTCATCCAACTCGCTCCATTCATCCTTCAGCCTTCCAGTACAACGGCCAGCGGTTCGCTCGAGGGATTGGTTAGGACTTCGTAGTGGTTCATGTGATGAGCCGGCGGATAATTGACGTCCTCTCCGGTTTGGATTGGAGAACTACTCACCGTGACGATGTCGACATTCCTTTACTCTATGGTGATGTGCCCGTTCGGACGAGACGCTGTAGGCCATGGACGTGCTTTACGGGCACCTCGGCCCATTGGTTGGCATTTACACCGCGAAAAATTTTGACAGGTCGCCCAGTGTCTTGCTTATCGGCTCGGTTAAAGACGATAGCGCCATTGTAAAAGATCCATGTGGGGCCAGTGGGAAACCGGACTCCGTGGGAGTCGATAGAGAAGAAGGGCTGATTGATAGGATTGCCACTCCGGTCGCGTCCATAGTCATGGATCTTGCTGGTGTATCCCGCCATCTCTCCTGTGAGTGTCACCGGATATTCCGTTACGTCGTTTTCCGTCTTTATTATCCAGTCTCCGACAACCTTTGAACGCAGGCTTTCTGGGTCGCCGCGCGGGCATGCTGAGTCCAATGGCTTGTATTGATCCGAGTCGATTCCGGCGAGATCGAGTGAGTCGTCTTGAGATGCAGGTGCGGTTCCCTCTCCCTTTGTCCAGTGATAGGCAGATACAGTGGCTTCCGAAATCGTCTGTGCGTTCTTTATCAGCGCCGCTATCGCCGCAATAACCGAGAGTGCTCCAACTACAATCGCCGCTGTTTTCTTCATGCTATGGAGCTTGGCGTATTCTATGCAAAGGCCTAACGAGACACAAGATCAGCTACCGCCCCCGGAAGCGCGCGTGGCTGCAAGCCGAAGGTTGTAGCTACGCTAAGCGAAGAAACATAGCGGGGCGCGGTTAGCTGCATCGCCTGGTTAGGCCTCATTGTAGCCCGAACAGGCTATACAGCACAAAGCAAAAACCCAGAACTACAGCGCCAATCAGGAAGAAAGATAGTTTGTTCGTTTGCGACATTTTGATCTGTGCCTTTTCCGGCTCGAGAATCGCTTGCGTCTCTAGATGAAGTCGCTGCTGGATGCGTGCCAGCCGACTGCGTGATCTGCGTAAAATCCGCGTCTGCTGCGCCAACAGGTATATAGCGGCGAAAAGCGTGCACCAGGCCGTTGCAGTGAACGCAATCTTCTCTGGCAGTGCCAAACGAGACGGAGCCTTACTGCCAGCAGCATTCGAAAACGCGATCAAGGCCGCGGAAATAGCCACCGCGTAGTTAGTGATGCTCCATTGGTCTGTCTTGGCGCTCCGGATATCCGCAGCGACGAGCGGGTACAAAGCCATGCACTCGGCGCCAATCCGATTCTGATTGTTGTCGCTGTTGCTCGGTTGCACATCCAGAGGAGGCTGCGTCAT
>DATBDJ010000015.1:0-21199 GCA_036269995.1 Candidatus Udaeobacter sp. | reverse complement strand
ATAGTCAGCGTGGAAAAACTCGAATCCCGCGTGGCTCTGCTGGAAAATGGCCGACTCGAGGAATACAGCGTAGAACGCAAGAGCTCCCGGAACATCGTCGGCAGCATTTACAAGGGTAAGGTTAGAAACATCGAGATGGGCTTGAAGGCGATGTTTGTCGACATCGGCTTCGAAAAAAATGCCTTCCTTCATTTTTGGGATGCGATCCCCGCGGCGCTCGATAGTGGCGTTGAAGAGATCGACCGGCGCGGCAGCAAGCGGCCGCGAAAACGGATTACCGGGAAAGACATTCCAGGCATTTACCCGGTAGGATCGGATGTGATCGTGCAAGTAACAAAAGGCCCGATTGGGACCAAGGGGCCGAGAGTGACGACCAATCTCAGCTTTGCGGGGCGGTACCTGGTGCTTATGCCCTTCAGCGATCGCAGCGGCATCTCGCGAAAGATCGAGGACCCGAAGGAGCGCGAGCGGCTACGCAAGATCCTGCGCGAGCTGGACATTCCCGAGGGCGTCGGCGTGATCATCCGCACCGTGGGCGAGGGCCAGCGCGCCAGGTATTTCGTCCGGGATCTACGATTCCTGCTCGATCAATGGGCCAAAGTTGAGCAGGCCATTCGAGAACAGCCTACTCCATGCCGGCTGTTTGAGGAGCCGGATCTGGTGGAGCGGACCGTTCGTGATTTTTTGACTGAGGAAATCGACCAGGTCATTTGCGACGACCACGGCTCAACTGACAGAATGATCGAAATGATTGGTCAGATTTCCAGGCGCGCGCGGAACCGGGTGCATTTTTATGACGGCGCGACCCCTATCTTCGAAACGCACGGTGTGCAAAAACAGATCGATGATGCATTTCACCGTCAGGTTTGGTTGAAGTGCGGCGGCTACATCGTAATTGACGAAACGGAAGCATTGGTCGCTATCGATGTGAACACGGGCCGTAATAAGGGCGGACGCGATGTAGAGAAAACGATTCTGCAAACCAATCTTGAGGCAGCAGATGAAATCGCTCGCCAGCTTCGGTTGCGCAACATCGGCGGCCTGATCATCGGCGACTTCATCGATATGAAGAGCCGTAGAGACCAGCAGGCGGTCTACAATCTGATGAAAGAGCGGCTGAAACGCGACAAGGCAAGGACGCACGTCCTTCCGGTTTCGCAACTTGGCCTCATGGAGATGACCAGGCAAAGAGCGCAGGAAAGCCTGAGCGACACGATTTATGAAAATTGCCCGTACTGTGGTGGCCGCGGCGTTGTGAAGACGTCCATGACAACAAGCGTGGAATTGCACCGAACCCTCAATACCGTCATGCGCAAATACCAGGACAGCATCCACGAGATCCGCGTTATCTTGAATCCTGACGTCTTAAAGCGGTTGAAGGAGGAAGATGAGGAACACTTGGTGGATCTTGAGCGGCGTTATGCGGGTCGACTTATGTTCCGCGCCGACCCGACCTTTCACCATGAGAAGTTTGTCATCACAGACGCCAATACGGGAGTGGAACTGACGCCGTAACTGCCACGCAGTGCAGGAGAAGAGTTGCAATCTCCCCAAGCGAGCTCTAAGTCGTAGCATCCAGGGGCACGGCGAAGTTCGTTGTTGACTTTAACGCTCCCATATGTTTGGAGTGGAACCGTAAAACTTAACCAAAAAGGGGGAAATAAATGAAAAAGTTAGTGTTATGCCTGCTGGTGGCCGGTGTAACCGCTTCGGTAGCTTTAGCTGGAGTCGGCTATTCCGGGAAAGAAATAAAACAGGTCGCTGCTCCGCCGCCGTGCCCAGCATGGTACGCAGACAACGAGTTCAATCTTAGCCTTTGGGGGACCTACGTCTTCACTAGTAACAATTGGCGAGATGACCGCTACATCGAGGCCGATCATGCCTGGGGCGGTGGTATCGATGCGAAGTATTTCTTCATGCGGTATTTCGGTGTCGGCATTGAAGGCTGGGCCGTCGACGCGAGACAGGCGCGCCAGGATATTTTCGTTGATTTCAGCGACAACATCTTTGAAAGCAGCGTTCACCACCAAAACAACGCCGTGGGCGCTGTACTGGGTACACTGACTCTTCGTTATCCAATTCCGTGCACGCGGTTTTCACCGTATATTTTTGGCGGCGGCGGCGCAATTTTTGGCGGCGGCCAAAAGCGAATTGACGAGCGATTTACTGAGCCGGGAGAAGGCTTCGACATTGTCGCCACGACCGGTCATACAGACAGCGAGACTAAGGCAATGGGCCAGGTCGGCGGCGGTATCGAAATCCGCCTCACTCCACATATCGGCTGGATGAGTGATTTCAGCTGGAATTTCGTGGACGGATCGAACAACAATTTCGGTATGGCCCGCACAGGCGTGAATTTCGCGTTCTAGTTATTCGCAGAAGATTTGTTATCGCGGCGTCCGGAACACCGGACGCCGCTTTTTTTTTCGATCACAGCAAACGATATTCAGGTCTCAACGCGCCGTTTGATACCTTTAATGCATTTGCGAACGCGTACGTGGGGACGAAATTATTGTCATGTCATTCGCCGAGACGCTGGACAACCTGCCTCTCAGGAAATCGGAACTGGTTCAACGATTTGAGCATCTAATCGCGCCAAAATCGGATCGCGAGCTCGAGGCGATGGCGCAAATGTCGCGTTCGCTGACGCTGCAATATTTTGGACGCACAATGCGCCTGTTCGCGCCGCTATATCTTTCCAACGAATGCATCAACAACTGTCGGTACTGCGGGTTCTCACGCGATAATCCGATTCTTCGGGTCACACTCGACCTGGATGAAGTCATCGCCGAAGCTGAGCACCTCGCGCGCCAGGGCTTTCGTCAGATCCTTCTCGTTGCAGGCGAACATCCAAAATTTGTGAGCCGCGGTTATCTGGCAGAATGCGTACGCGCCCTCACTCCGAATTTTTCATCAATCTCGATCGAGGTCGGGCCGATGGAAACGAAAGATTACGTTCCCATCGTCGAAGCTGGTGCCGAAGGACTCGTCATTTATCAGGAGACGTACAATCGCGCCGTGTATGCTGAGATGCACACCGCGGGACCCAAACGCGACTTTAATTTCCGTCTGAATTGTGCTGAACGTGCTTATGCCGCCGGTTTTCGGCGGCTCGGAATCGGTGCGCTGATCGGTTTGTCGCGCTGGCAGGACGAAGCAGTTGCGCTCGCAGCGCATCTGGAACATTTGTTTAAACGTTGTTGGCAGGCGCAAATCACGGTTAGCCTGCCGCGGTTACGTCCCGCTTCCGGCGGTTTTCATCCGCCATTCTCGATAACCAATCGCGAACTGACGCAATTGATGTGTGCGCTGCGCATGACATTCCCGCAGCTCGGCATCGTGCTGAGCACGCGCGAGCGCGCTTCATTACGGGACGCGCTGGCTTTCATGGGAGTGACGATGATGAGCGCCGGCAGCCACACAGAGCCCGGCGGCTACACCCGGCAAGGCCGTGAACATCTGCATCGCACGGTGCGCGGCCGCATCGTTCCCCCAGAATACCAACATGGCGAAGATCAACTCGCCACCGGGCAATTCGAGATCAGCGACGAACGCTCACCGGACGAAATCGCTGCGGTCTTGAGAGGTGGTGGTATTGAGCCCGTGTGGAAAGATTGGGATCAAGCTCTCTGTGTGGCATGACGATTTCTCTAAACGGCCAAAACGTAGACGCTGAGGGAGCCAAAACGATCGCGGAGTTAGTCGATCGCTTTCAATTGCCGCCACAATCCGTTTTGGTTGAGCACAATGGCCTTGCCCTGCATCGCCACGAATGGTCAATGCGACCCGTAGCCGAAGGTGACCGTATCGAACTGGTCCGCGTCGTCGCAGGCGGCTAGAGTGCTATTTCAATCTGACGCGACGCTCTTTACCACCACTCGCATTCCGTCGGTTTGGATAATCGTAACCGCCGTCTGCGGGGCGATGAACTCACCCTCGGTGACGACATCTACCAAGTGATCTGCGAAACGTGCTTTGCCGCTTGGTCGCAACACGGTAACCGAGGTGCCCTCTGCTCCGGGCGTGAGCGCCAGTGCGGTGGCAAACTGTCGCGGCGCACCAGCAAGCGACGGACCCGATGGATTTGACTCCATTAAGGCGAATCGGCGGTAAATACTTGTGCGTGGCAGATACCGTGTGAGAAGCGCGATGATTAGAAGGGATCCGACGATCGCAATGAACATATTGAGCAACGGCATCGCGAGCATTTTTCCGGTGGGAAAGAGACTCTGGCCGGGATAACGATCGATCATCGACCATAGCAGCGAAGCGAGGATGAGCAAAACGCCCACCACGCCGAAAACGATCGTGCTGTGCGCGAAGAAGAGTATCTCTATCAGGACGAGCACTATTCCGAGAATGAATAGCACGACCACTTCCCAGCCTGTGAGCCCCGCCAGATAGTGCCCCCAAAAGAACAGCGCGAAGCAAATCGCTGAGATGACGCCCGGCCACGTAACGCCAGGAATTTTGAATTCCAGGTACGCGCCCAGAATTCCACCGAGTAGCAGCAACGGCGCGAGCGCTGTAATCCAGAACGCGATTTGCTCAAAGCCCGTCGGCTGGATCGTGACGACGTTATTCTTCAGTCCGGCTCTCTTGGTCACATCACCAACCGAGTCGGCGACTCCATCGGCAAGCACGGGTTTGCCGTTAATTCGCTCGACTGCATCCTGCGCATTGAGGCTAAGAACGGTTCCCTTACCATGAACAAGCCGGTTGCCAATTTTTACTTCCTTATCTCTGTTGATGAATGCCTCGGCGATGTCCGGGTTGTGACCGTTCTTAATGGCGGAGCCGCGGATGAGCGCAGACCAGTACGAGATCGTCTTCTCCTTTGCGGTCGTAGGAAGATCCTCACCCGTCGGGAGAATTGGGGCGGCAGCGCCTATCGCACTGACGGGTGCCATATAAATGTGCTGTGTCGCGATCGCGATGAGTGCGCCCGCAGATCCGGCGTTGGTATTTATGAACGTGTAGGTCGGAATCCTCGTTTGGTTGAGCGCATTGACGATTTCGGCAGCGGTATCGAGTCGACCGCCGAACGTGTTCATGTCAAAAATAATCGCGGCGGCTTCGTTGGCTTCCGCCGTTTTCACCGCGCGACGCAAGAATGTCAGCCACGCAGGCGCAACCTCACCGCGCAGCGGCACGACAACGACGTCGCCTGTGTGAATCATCTCACGGCCATGAGCGGTGAGCACTCCCATGAGAAAGCAAATTGTCGGGATCAACAATCTGCTTGCGATAAGTTGGATGGCCTGTCGCACCGCGTAAGTTTGGCATCGCTTCCAGATTCAAACGAGACGAAAATTATCAGGAGCGCATGGGAACGATTCCTTCGGAAACCATCGAGCAAATTGCCGCCGCGAACGACATAGTCGAAGTGATCGGCTCGTATTTTCCTGTGAAACGCGCGGGGGCGAATTTCAAGGCGCTCTGCCCGTTTCATCAGGAAAAGACGCCTTCGTTCATCGTGAGTCCGACCCGGCAGACCTTCCATTGCTTTGGATGCGGCGCGGGCGGCAGCGTTTTCCGGTTTGTAATGGATTATGAGCATATCGATTTTCCATCAGCCGTGCGCAAACTCGCCGCGCGCGCTGGCATCACCGTTACCGAAAAATCGCATGGAGGCGCTGCCGATGAACATCGAGAAGGTGAATTGCGCCGGCTTCTGCTGAAGCTGCATGCTGAGGCCGCGCAATGGTTTCACGAAAACCTGATCAAAAGAGACGTCGGCGAAGCGTCGCGACATTACCTTGCGGCGCGTGGAATCACGCGCGAAATCGCAAAGCGCTGGCAAATCGGCTATGCGCCTGACGAGTGGGACGCGTTCGGCAGCTGGGCCCGCGGTCAGGATTTCGAAACACGCGAGCTCATTGCCAGTGGTCTGGTAAAAACGCGAGAAGAAGGTGCGTCGGCGCCAAATCAACCAACAAAGACCAAAAACCAAATATCATACGATCGGTTCCGCGGACGCATCATATTCCCAATTTGTAACGACGCCGGCGAAGTGATCGCGTTTAGTGGCCGGATTTTGAAAGAGGAAGAAGGCGCGCCGAAATATTTGAATTCCCCCGAGACCGTGCTTTTTCGAAAGGGCAGCGTCCTCTTCGGCTTGGATAAAAGCAAACGCGCCCTGATCGAGGCCGATTGTGCAGTTGTGTGCGAAGGCCAGCTCGACTTGATAAGCTTATTTGAGCGTGGAGTCACCAATGTTGTGGCGCCACAAGGCACCGCGTTTACCGACAGCCAGGCGCGCATCTTGAAACGCTTCGTCAACGAGGTTGTGCTTTGCTTCGATGCGGATGCGGCAGGTCAGAAGGCCGCGGAACGTTCGCTCGATGCATTGCTGCAAAATGATTTGATCGTTCGGGTGGCCGAAATGCCGCTGGGCGAAGACCCAGACTCGCTGGTCCGGCGCGAGGGCAAAGAGGCATTTGAAGATCGTGTTTCTAATGCGCGCGATTTTTTCGATTACTGGATCGAACGCGAAACGGTAAACACCGATCTCGGTTCGCTGGGAGTCAAAATGCAGGTAGCGCGACGGCTGGCCGAGACCGTTTCTCGGGTGCGCGATCCACTCATGCGGGGAGAAGTAATGAGCAAGGCGAGTGCACGGCTTGGAGTCCTCGCGGACGCTTTTCAGGAACTCGTAGCGAAGCAACGGAGGCGTAATGCCTCTGTCAGGTCGGATGCCTCGCCTGAAACACACACTAGTGGCGCAATCACGGGCACGCCGCGGCACGATGTTGCGATGCTTTGCGTTTTGGCGCTGCGCGATGAAACAGCGCGACAATTTCTGCTTCAACAAAATTGGCACGAGATTCTCGCGCACCTTCCGGATGGAGACATTCTTGGGCGAATTCTGGAAGGTGAACTGCGCGCCGGCGACCCCGCCTCACTGAACGCGTTCATGGTTACGCTTTCCCCGACAGAGGAACGATTGATTGCGTCTTGGCTTTTGCAAAAGATGCCGGCTGATGCCGGGGCGATGGTCGAAAAATGGTGGCTGGGTATTCGCCAAAGCGTTTTACGCCGGCAGCTGAGTGTTGCCACGAACCGAATTAAACTGCCGGAACTGAGTGCCGGCGAGGTGGTAAATTTGCAAAAAGAAATTCTTGACCTGCAAGAACAGCTCCACGAGCTTTCGCAGCCCGCGGGGGTGAGAGCCAATGATTAGTTGTTGTCGATCTATTGCCGCGGCAGGGTCGAACGTCTTAGTCAAATCTTAACCGCAAAATCTTGGCCAGGCATTCGAAACGAAGGGTAGGCAGCCGACAGTCGTCGGCTCAACGGCTCAACGGAAGCAAGCGTCATCGCGCGACATCACGAACGGCGCGCGCTCGCAAAACGAGTCTGAAAAAGCGACCACGAATCGCTCCAATTAACAAGCGAACAAGACGGGCCGGCTCACTCTCTGCCAATGGCGTTCTTCCGGAGCTGGCGCGTGAAGCAGGATCTCATCTCTATTCTGCTCTTGAAGTCCAGAATCGTATTCGCGAACTGATCAAGCTCGCAAAAGAGCAGGGCTACCTCACGTTCGACGATCTCAATGAGGCGTTACCAGAAGGCGTCACGGACGCAGACGAATTGGATCTCATCCTGACACGGCTGCGCCGTCTGGAGATCAATATTATCGAAGCGTCGGAGGTGGACCGTTACAAGGATGGCAAAAAAGACGCAGACGAGGACGAGGAGGAAGACGAGCGAGCGGAAACCAAAGTCGACATTCTGGATGATCCGGTGCGGATGTATCTCAAGCAGATGGGGCAGGTTCCACTTCTGACACGCGAACAGGAAGTCGAAATCTCTAAACGAATTGAGGAAGCGGAAGGAATGGTGCAGAAGCACATTAGTCGTTTCGGTTTTGTCGCCCGTGCCCATCTTGATCTCGCCGGAAAATTGCTGGAGGGCCGCGAACGGTTCGATCGCGTTATTCTCGACAAAAAAATCGAGAGCCGCGAACGCTACATGAAACACCTCCCACGACTGTGCAAACAGGTCGAACAACTAAGTACCTCGGTTAATCAACATTTCTCCGACCTTGCGCGCAATGGTTCGAAAAATCGCTCCCGCAAAGCCAGGGGATTGCAAAGGACGCTGGCTTCGCTGCAGAGGACTTATCCGCACTTTTATCTCAAACAGAGAGTGACCGAGGAATTTGTGCATCTGGCGGATGACGCGCATCACACCGCGCTTTATCTGCAGACTGAGCTGGCCAAAAACCCACGCAGTCAAAAAAGACGCCTGCAACTGCAGAATAAAATCCGCGACTTGGAAAAGAGCCTCTGGTTTCCTCTTCCTGAATTCGCCGAAGAATACCGGACCCTGAAGAATTGGCTGCGGCAGGCTTTCAAGGCGAAAACGGAAATGGTGGAAGCGAATCTTCGTTTGGTGATTTCGATCGCAAAAAAATACACCAATCGCGGCCTGTCTTTTCTCGATCTGATCCAGGAAGGAAACATGGGACTGATGAAGGCCGTCGAGAAATTTGAGTATCGCCGGGGTTACAAGTTTTCTACCTACGCTACGTGGTGGATTCGCCAGGCGATTACACGCTCGATCGCTGACCAAGCGCGCACAATCCGAATCCCCGTGCACATGATTGAAACGATCAACAAACTGATGCGCGTCCAGAAGCAGCTGGTGCAGGAATACGGGCGAGAACCTACGCCTGACGAAGTTGCCGAAGAGGTGCTTTTGCCGGTAGATCGTGTTCGAGCGGTGCTAAAGATGGCGCAGCAGCCAATTTCGCTTCAGTCCCCGGTGGGCGAGAGCGAAGAAACGAACTTCGGTGACTTTATCGAGGACCGAGGGGCTGAAAACCCGAGCGACATGACCGCCATCGTCTTGCTGAAAGAAAAGATCAAGGACGTGCTGGAGACGCTTACGGATCGCGAACGGCAAGTACTCGAGCAACGATTCGGCCTAATCGATGGATACAGCCGAACCTTGGAAGAGGTGGGCCGGCAGTTCCAAGTCACTCGCGAGCGCATTCGTCAGATCGAGGCAAAGGCATTGCGTAAAATGCGCCATCCTACTCGTATTCGGCAGCTCGAGGGTTTCCTTGAAGCGCCCGGCATCTAAAGTATCATTTTCGTCACGCATTCCAGCGCAACTTCCGGCGGTGCAGTTAGTTCAATTGACTGGAGACTATGGAACGCCAAGATGACAAAGAGTTGTGGGACGTCCTCGGCCGTATTCCGGAGCCGACGCTTTCGCCATTTTTCGCTCGGAACGTGCTGAGAAAAATCCGCGAGGAAGCAACTCTGCTCGAGCGGGCGCGAAACTGGTTTAGCCTGCGACGGCTTATTGCAGCGTCGGCTGTCGCAGTCGTCGTGGTCGGTATGGCTATCGCCACGCACCGCACAGTCCCGCAGGCGGCGTCTCCAAATGACGTGGACGTCGTGGCAAAAATCGATCCACAAGACTACGACGTCGTGGCTGATCTGGATGAATTGATCGCCTGGGATGAAAACAGCGTGTGGGACGAAAAGCCGACTTTGTGAAGTAATCGTCGCATCGTCGGTTCTGGTCTTAACCTGCGGTATCGCGCAGGCGCAGCCGCAACAGCAATCGCACCGATCGATCGGTCGCCCGATGGGTGGGCCTCCGCATGGACCGCCACCTAGTCAGAACATGGGACCTCCGCATGGGCCGCCGGGTCAAAATATGGGACCTCCTCGGGGGCCGTCGGGTCAGAGCATACGTGACCGTTGGTTGGCAATGCCACCGGAAGCGCGGCAAAACTTTCGGCGTAACGCCGAGCGCTGGATGCGGATGAGTCCGGAAGAGCGCAACGTCATGCGCCAGCGCGAAAATTTGCTCCGGGCAACCGTCAAGCGGGAAACCGATTCGGCGCTTCGTGAATCCGGTGCTAATCTCAATCCGCAGGAGCGGGCTCAGTTTGAATCCCGCTACATGCAGGAACGCCGCAAGGTTGAACAGACCCTCCGGCAACAGATTGAGGCGGAACGGCAAAAGGAATTGCCGGCCTTAATTCAGCAACTGAAGAAGGAATTCCAAATCGACCAGCCGACGAGAAATCCTGCTGCAAAACAGGCCGATTCCGTCAATCCAAAGAAATAATTTCGGGCGTTTGTCTGCGGGCCCTGCTCCACAAAAAAAGGCTGGCCCAAATCACTTTCGAGCCAGCCGAGCCGCTTTGGCTATTCTGTCAGCTAATACCGATGATAGTAGCGGTGGTGATGGTGCCGGTAGTAACGATGCCCACCATACCAGTAGTAAGGCCGATAATAAGAGTAACCCCAGTACGGCCGATAATACCCATAAGGGTAATATCCGTAGTAGCCAGGCCCGAACCCAACACTGAAGAACACTTGAGCATCGGAACGCGGCGCCGCAGCAAAGGTTAATCCCCCCGCCACTAGTGCAATCAAGAGAAGTTTCTTCATTGTTTTACCTCCCGCTAGTTAAACAAAAGTCAGGCTGGAAAGTTTTCCGCTTTATTTGGATCGAAACATCTCCGGATATCCCGTGATGCAAACACTTTGCCCAACGCGTTGATACGAAACGTTGCGCAGTCGCAGCGCATTCGCTGCATTTCTTGCTCCCTGCCCTGCGAACGCGACGACTGGTCCTCCGGTTAATATCGGACCCAAATAAATTCGCACTTTGTCAATGAGATGCGCATCTAGCGCATGGCTCAGCACCTCACCGCCGCCCTCGATGAGCACGCTTGTGATACCGCGTTTGCCTAAATTGTTTAGAACGCCAGCCAAAGACTTTCCTCTATAGATCAGCGTTCGCGCCGCCAACCGGTCAGAAAACAGATGTGCTCGCCGTGGAAGCTTGCCTGAACGGGTCAGCACAACGCGCCGCGGTTGTCGCATAGCGCGCATGCCGCGCACGGTTAAACGTGGGTTGTCCGCGCGCACCGTTTCCGCTCCTACGAGCACCGCGTCGACGTGCGCGCGAAGGTCCTGTGCGTCGCGCCGAGCAGCAGGGTCTGTGATCCACCGAGGTTCGCGTTCGGGCCGCGTTAATCGGCCATCGAGCGACATGCCGCACTTTGCGATAACAAACGGCTCGCCAGTGACAATCCACTTATTAAAACTTTCGTTAATTTCGGCACACTCAGCGGCCAGCACGCCTTGGCGTACCTTGATCCCGGCATGCCGCAATCCCACAATGCCTCTGCCCGAGTGCCGCGGATTTGGATCGATTGCTCCTACAACCACACGTTTTAGGCGTGTATTCAAAATTGCGTGGGTGCAGGGAGCAGTTCGTCCTGCGGTAGAACACGGCTCCAGCGTGATGTATAGTGTGGCCCTTGCCGGCAACGCCGTACCGAAGTTGCGGAGGCACTCGATTTCAGCATGGTCGTGACCCGCTTGCCGATGATGCCCTTTGGCGACGACTCGATCGTCGATGACCAGAACGGCTCCAACAGCAGGATTGGGGCTTGTCTGGCCAAGGGCCTTTTTTGCTTCCGTCAGCGCAGCGCGCATGAACTTCTCGTCTTGTTTCGCCGTCATTGTGTGACGATCGATAATTGTTGCCGCTTTGCCAAGCAATGGAAGTTCAGCGACAACTGCCAAACACATCCGCGATTACCTTCCGTGCCTGGAGGGATTCGAACCCCCAACCTTCTGATCCGAAGTCAGAAGCTCTATCCAGTTGAGCTACAGGCACAGTGAGAAATTTAAAATTCGAGATTTGAGATCGCGCCGCAGGCGTACCGGGTGGCCGACGGGACTCGAACCCGCAACAACCAGAACCACAATCTGGGGCTCTACCATTGAGCTACGGCCACCATCTTTCCCGCGAAGCAGCATCTTAAAATTTCAATCTTCTTTTGCAAACAAAGGACTCGACTTTTACCGCGCTCTCCAGTAATTCTCGCGGCCAGTGCAAAAAAGAGCCCCCTGGCGTATCGTGTTATTTCGCGCTCGCCCAACACGAGCCGGCGCGGCATTAATTGCTCTGTTCTTTTTTCTCAAGGCTTCGATCGTTCTGGGGCAGCAGGATGATCCCAGCGAAGTTTTTTTGAAAGCCTACCTCTCTGCCCAACTGGGGGAAAAGCTGGAGCGCGAAAGCCGATTTAAGAGCGCGCTCGCCAAATACCGATTCGCTGGAAGTCTGATCGAGTCTTTGCGGAAATCGCATGCCGACTGGCAGCCGGCGATCGTGGAATACCGCGGTCGCAGAGTCAGCGAGGGAATCTTGCGAATTCAGGAAAGGTTGAACAGGCAGAAGGCACTGAGCGATACTGCAAGTAATTTACCCGAGGTTGTTCCCGCGCTGCCGGAGAGCAATGCCTGGTCCGAGCCTGGGCCGGAAGCTGTGGCCGTCGGCTCTGCCGAAGATGACGCTCAGCTGACGCGCGATACTACGATCAATAAAGCGACGACAAAATTGCGCGACAAAGTCGATCAGCTGCAGGCGGCGCTCGATAAAGCGCGCGGCGACCTTCAAACTGCGCGCAAAGAAAAAGAAAACTTCAACAGTCGTCTGAACGAGAACAATGCGGAACTTGAGAAGGCACAAGACGAACTGCACAAAGCAAACAAAACCGAACTCCAGGCGCGCGAGCAACTCGCGCAGGCGCAGGAGTCGCTGAAAGCAACCCAGGCGTCGCAGGAGAATGGCGCGAGAGAAAAGGAGCAGTTGCGCGCGCAGATTGCGCAATTTACAGCGACCGCTGCGGCCGCCGATCAGGCGCGTACGACGGCAGAAAAGCAACGAGACGAAGCTCAAACGAAACTTGCCCAAGCGAGCATGCAAATCACTGCTTTGGAGCAACAGCGGGACCAAGCGCTTGCGCAATTGACCGTGGCTCGGCAAACCGAGCAGGAGCTGCGCGCTCTTGTTGCCGACAAGGACGAGCTACAACAACTACTCGTGTCCGCGGAAGAAAATGTTCAAACACTCGACAAAAGCGACTCGGGAGACGCGCAAAAATTTGTCGAGATCAAAGAACAACTGGGGAGACTTCAAGAACGCCTTTCCGACACCGAGAAGAGAAATGACTACTTACAAGCAAGAGCCGCCGAGCTTGATGTTCAGCTGGATGATGCAACCATCGAGCTTCAAGCTGCAAAGCTCGCCGGTGCAGACAGTCAGGAATCCGCGCAGCTTTCAAAAGAAAACGAAATCCTGCGAAACATCGTGGTGCGGGAACGCGGCGAAGAAGCACGTCGCGACGACGCAAGGAAGCTGGTCTTGGCGGAGCTTGGCAGCTTGAAAATCAGGTCGGAGAAGCTGAACCAACAAATCGAACTTCTCGCGCAGCCGGTCACGAAATTAAGCAGTGAGGAGCTCGAGTTACTACGCCAGCCCGTACTGGCCGTTTCAGACCAACAGCGCGGAATGTTCAAGGCAAGTTTTGTATTTGAAAAGAAATCGGACGAACCGGTGGCGTCTGACGGTATTCACACATCGGGTGGCGAGACGACTGCCACCATCAACGGTCCCGGTCGAGTGGAACCGGAGCTGCCAAGGAAATTTCAGGACCTTGCGCGCGCGGCGAAAAATAATCTGGACGACGGTAAATATCGCGCGGCTGAAAAACAGTATCAGGATATTTTGGCCAAATACCCGGAGAACTTCGAAGCGCTTTCCAACCTCGCCGTCGTATACGTTCGCAGCGGCAAGGTGTCCTTGGCGGAATCAGCACTGGAAAAAGCTGTAGTCATTGAGCCGAATAACGATTTTCTGCTAACCACGCTCGGAATCGTTCATTATCGCGAATCGAAATTCGACGACGCGATCGTGGAGTTGAAAAGGGCGATCTCGATCAATCCAAAAAGCGCTACTGCCCACAATTATCTTGGTATCGCAGCCAGCCAAAAAGGTCGACAGCAAGAGGCAGAGAAAGAGATTCTTCAGGCGCTCGCGAACAACCCTGACGATGCCGACGCGCATTTTAACCTCGCCGTCATTCTTGTTACGACCCAGCCGGGCTCAAAAGAATTGGCAAGGAAGCATTACGCCCGCGCTACCGCACTCGGCACGCAACGCAGTGTGTCGCTGGAAAAATTGTTGCAGTGATCAGCCGGCCAAACGCCCGGCTTTTTTGATCAAATTGCCTAGTATTCGAGCGGCCCGACAGTGATCGCGTGCAAGCATTTCTTACCGCTAACTGGCGTTACCTGGCGATGCTCAACTATGTTGTGGATTCCCGTGTACTGACGCCGCTGATTCCGGCTGGGACTGAGATCGACTTCGATAATGGTGAAACTTTTTTAAGCGTGGTCGGCTTTCTCTTTCTCGACACGCGCCTCCTCGGATTGCCGATCCCACCGCATCGCGATTTCGAAGAAGTGAACCTGCGTTTCTATGTCAGGAGAAAATCGGCGGAGACGTGGCGACGGGGTGTCGTTTTCATTCGCGAGCTCGTTCCACGTCGAGCAATCGCCCTCATCGCGCGCGCGTGTTATGGAGAAAACTATTTCGCCATGCCCATGAAGCACGAAATCGAACATCTCGACTCCAATTTGAAGGTGGAATATTCATGGCGACGCAGGCGCAAATGGGAGTCACTCAAAATGACTGCGACCGGCGACCCGCAGCTAACTGCGGCTGGATCTCACGCCGAATTCATCACCGAACATTACTGGGGCTACACTCGTCTGACCAGTGGCTGCGGTGAGTATCGAATCGAACATCCACGATGGAAAATCTGGGATGCGACTAGCTTTGAATTGGACGCAGACGCTGCCACGCTCTACGGAAAAGAATTGGCCGCAGTGTTAGATCAGCCACCACGCTCCGCGTTCATTGCTGACGGCTCACCAATTGCCGTGCAAAAGCGCCAGAGGTTGTAGGGCGTCTGTGCCTGCCGCGCAGTGGCATAGCGAAGGCGGGTCAGACGCCAAAGAAATGTCTATTGCTTCATCAGCAGTTGCCGCAGCACAAACGGCAAAATCCCGCCGTGGCGGTAATAATCCACTTCGATTGGCGTATCGATCCGCAATTTAACTGGCACGGCCCGTTTTTCTTGGCCGTTCCTTTCGATCTCGAGCGTTACGTCCTGTCCTGGAGTGATTGCATCGGACAACCCGGTAATCGAGAAAATCTCCGAGCCGTCAATGCCTAACGATTGCGCGTTTGTGCCTTCTGCAAATTGCATCGGCAATACGCCCATTCCCACAAGATTTGAGCGATGAATCCGCTCAAAACTCGCCGCGATCACCGCTTTTACACCCAACAGACGCGTGCCTTTCGCAGCCCAATCACGCGATGACCCGGTGCCGTATTCGTGACCGGCGAGAATAATCAATGGCGTGTTGGTCTCTGCATACTTCGCCGCGGCATCGTAGATGCACATCTCTTCTTCACTGGCGCCGTTCTTTGAACCGCGAGTCCGGCTCGGACCGAAATAGTTTGTCACGCCTCCCTCTGTTCCGGGCGCCATCAAATTTTTGATGCGCACATTGGCGAATGTTCCACGCGTCATGACCAAATCATTGCCGCGCCGGCTTCCATAGCTGTTGAAATCGCGCGGCTGAATTCCGCGCGATACCAAATACCTGCCAGCCGGCGACGTTTCCTTTATCGCTCCTGCCGGTGAAATGTGATCGGTCGTGACTGAATCGCCGAAAATCCCAAGCGCGCGTGCGCCGCGAATTTCCTCGATGCGACCCGGCGCCATCGAGAAGTTTTGAAAGAACGGCGGCTCGTGAATGTAGTCGCTCTTCTCGTCCCATTGATAAATGTCGCCGGTGCTCGATGGGATCTTGTTCCACTTTGGGTTCTGGTCGGCGAAATCGCGGTACAATTTCCGGAATGTTTCCGGCGCGAGTGCTGCCTGCATGGCTTCGCGGATTTCGGTGAGAGTGGGCCAGAGATCCCGCAGGAAAACTTTGTTGCCATCTTTGTCTCTTCCGATCGGATCACACGACAGATCGATGTGCACGCGACCAGCCAACGCGAACGCGACAACGAGCGGCGGAGACATCAGAAAGTTTGCCTTGATGTGCTGGTGTACGCGCGCTTCAAAATTCCGGTTCCCCGAAAGAACTGAGGCGGCAATCAGATCGTGCTGATGTATCGCTTTTTCGATGTTCGGATGCAGCGGACCGGAATTGCCGATGCACGTCGTGCAGCCGTAGCCGACAAGGTTAAATCCGAGTTGATTCAAATATCCCTGCAGTCCGGTTTTCTCCAGGTAATCCGAAACAACGCGGGAGCCCGGCGCCAGCGACGTTTTCACCGCGGGATCGACCTGCAGTCCACGCTCAACCGCTTTTTTCGCAAGCAATCCAGCTGCGATCATCACGCTTGGGTTACTCGTATTTGTGCAGCTCGTGATCGCAGCGATGAGCACGCTGCCGTGGCCGATGTGTGTTCGTCCGTGGGCAAATACCGCGCGTGATTCCGCTTCAATTTCTCTGCCAGAATCGGGCGTTGGCCGGTTTGCGACCATCTCGATCTTGTTGAGTTGGTCGCCGGGATTAATTCCCTGATCTTCCTTTGTGTCCGTCGAAAACATCGCTCCGTTGCGCGGCGCGCTGCCGTTCAACTCGACCACATGTTTTTCGCGCAGATCGACATGTTCCTTGCCATAGCCGCCGTCGCGCAGCGGTTTTTCCAGTAACTCCCGAAACTTTTTTCCAAGTTCTGGCAAATTGATTCGGTCCTGCGGCCTTTTCGGTCCGGCCACGCTTGGCTGCACGTCCGCCAGATCCAAATCAATGTCTACGGTGTAATCGATTTCAGCTTTCAGCGGCACACCGAACATTTTTTGCGCGCGAAAGTAATTTTCGAATGCAGAACATTGTTCTTCGGTGCGACCGGTAGCACGCATGTAATCGATCGACGCCTCGTCAATCGGAAAAAATCCCATTGTTGCGCCGTATTCCGGCGCCATGTTGCCAATTGTAGCGCGATCCGGCACCGGCAGAGACGCTGTTCCTTCCCCATAAAACTCAACAAATTTGCCAACGACTTTCTGCGCTCGCAGCAACTGCGTAATGTGCAATACGAGATCGGTCGCGGTGACGCCTTCGCGCAATTGTCCGCTCATATGCACACCCACCACTTCCGGCGTCAAAAAATATACCGGCTGCCCAAGCATTCCCGCTTCTGCTTCAATTCCGCCGACGCCCCACCCAACGACACCGAGTCCGTTGATCATTGTTGTGTGTGAATCGGTTCCGACCAAAGTGTCCGGAAAAAAAATCTCCGATTTCTGACCTCCCACCTCTGATGTGTGATTCAATACGCCTTTCGCGAGATATTCGAGATTTACCTGGTGTACAATTCCGATTCCCGGCGGAATTAGCTGGAACGTTTTGAACGCTTGCTGGCCCCATTTGAGAAACTGGTAGCGCTCGCGATTGCGCTTGAACTCCATGTCCAGGTTAAGTTCCAGCGCGCGCAGCGAACCGAAGAAATCGACCTGCACCGAGTGGTCGACGACAAGATCCACGGGCACAAGTGGCTCAATGATTTTCGGGTCGCCCCCCAACCGTCGTACGGCGCTGCGCATTGCCGCCAGATCGACAACCAACGGCACACCAGTGAAATCCTGTAAAACAATCCGCGCGACGATGAACGGAATCTCGGCGTTCGCGGGCGACTCGGCGTTCCAATTCGCCAGCGTCTCGACATCGTTCCGCCGAACTTTTTTGCCGTCGCAATTGCGCAGAACCGACTCGAGCACAATCCGAATACTGATGGGCAATCGCGAAATTTTGCCAATATGTTGCTCCTCCAGCGTCGGCAAAGAATAGAGCCAGCCTTCGCGGCCGTTGCCCACGTCGAATTTCCTCAGCGCTCTAAATTCGTCGTTCAGCATATCTCACACAAAGTCACGAAGGGCACAATGACACGGGAGTTCCAATCTTCGTGTCCGTTGTGGCCGTTGTGCGATTATTTTAATTCCTCCAGCTTCGCTTTGATGTTCTCAAAATTTGGCAACTCCCTGGCGTCGTCGTTGCTCTCAGCGTACTGGATTATGCCATTTTTATCGACGACGAATGCAGATCGTTTCGGCACCCCGCCCATTCCGAGATTCATTTGCGGCAGGAAGGAGTCGTACATCACATCGTACGCCTTCGCGACTTTGTGTTCGTAATCGCTCAGTAGCGGCACGATAATATTCTCTTTCTGCGCCCATGCCTCCTGCGCAAACGGATTGTCACCGCTGATTCCGTACACAGCAGCGTTCAAACCGATGTACGCGTTCATGCCCGCGCTGACTTCACACATCTCAGTCGTGCACGTGCCGGTGAACGCCATCGGGAAGAAAAGCAATAGCGTGTTTTTATGTTCAAAATTATCGCTTAACCGGATTTGCTTTGGTCCGGCGGGGACCTTCGTGGGCAAGGTGAAATCCGGCGCTTTGGTTCCAACGGCAACTGGCATAAGATAATCCTCTGTTTGTAATTTTGGTGCGAAAATTCAGTATAGGTTTGGCATTCAACGGGTCAAAGGAGATCGTGAATTGTTGAAGCGGGCTATCTGATTGTCATTCTGAGCGGAGCGAAGAATCTCTGGTCTTTTCTTCTGGTAGCGCTTCCGCGAAAACAGAGATGTTTGAAAGCCTGGCCTCATGCTTCGCATTTCGTTGCAGCGCTTTGCTCAACATGACAGCACTGCCGCTTCAACTCTTTAACGGTTCAACGCTTCAACCTTCAAAATGGAATTGTTCTGGTGGTTTTTGACGATTGCGCTTTTCGCTCTCGGTCTGATCGGCACCGTCGCGCCGGTCCTGCCCGGGACGACAATCATTCTAGCCGCCGCAGTGATTCACCGACTCATGGTTGGCCCGGAGAAAAGCATTGGCTGGCGCACGATGATCGTTCTCGTTGTGCTGACGGTCGCGAGCTATGCGCTGGATGTGTTCGCCGGTTATTTAGGCGCGAAACATTTTGGAGCTACCAAATGGGGAACACTGGGCTCAATTGCCGGAGCGCTCATCGGGCTGTTGTTTGGCATCGTCGGTTTATTCATTGGTCCGGTTATCGGCGCAATCGCCGGGGAAGTCATCGCGGGTAAGCGCATGATTGACGCTGGGCGCGCTGGCTGGGGAAGTTTGCTTGGAAACCTTGGCGCTATGGTGGCCAAACTCGTCATCGCGCTGGCGATGATCACGATTTTTCTCGTGGCTCTGCCGTCGCCCTTCTGAATCAGAAAAACGGGAACTGTTGCCCGCCGCTCTAAAGCGGTGTCAAGCCACCGCACTCCAAAGCGCCTGCGGCGCAAAACTGTTTCCTGCGTTCCTGATCCGTGGTTTCATGGCTTCCAGATTTCTGTTCTTATGATAGTTTACCCAGCGATGGCAGGTGATCGCTGGTGAGTTCCGCGTTGGCGGGACTTCCTAGAGGAAAGTCCGAACACCATACGGCAGCACGCCGCGTAAAATACGCGGGCAACATTAGCGAAAGCGGATGTTGACGGAAAGTGTCACAGAAAACATACCGCCGGTTCTTTGAGAAAAGCGCAGGCAAGGGTGAAAAGGCGAGGTAAGAGCTCACCGCTCGCGAAGTAATTCGTGAGGCACGAAAAACCCCATGCGGTGCAAGACAAAACAGGGGAAGGGTAGCCGGCCCGATTTACTCCTCGGGTATCGTCGCACCACGGCGGATTAACATTCGCCGGGCGCTCGTCCCGCGCAGGCGGGATGGGTGAGATAAATGATCATCGTTCCGGAGAAATTCGGGGACACAGAATTCGGCTTATCGCCATCAATATGAAGGGCGCTTTCAAAAACGAAGGCGCCCTTCGCTTTTATCAGGCTACAGATGGCGTGAGCTTGGATTTTTTGCGAAGGAGCGGAAGTACTTTTTCGACCAGCGCGTCGGCTGTGATTCCGTGCTTCTTCCGTAAAATTGGGACGGCGCCGTGTTCGATAAATTGATCAGGCCAACCAATGCGCACCACGGGTGTGTTAATCATCTGCGAGTGCAGGTGTTCCATCACCGCGCAACCGAAACCGTTGTACAAGACGTGATCTTCGAGCGTGCAGACCACATCCACGCTCCGCGCGAAAAATTCGAGCGTGCCGGTGTCCATTGGCTTGATCCAACGCGGATTAATGAGCGCAACGGAAATTCCTTTTTCTTCAAGTTTGCGCGCGGCTTCTTCCGCAACTTCAAACATGTTGCCGAGACCAAAGATCGCCACCTCGCGGCCGTGTTGCACGACTTGCGCTTTGCCAATCTCGAGAAGTTTTGGTTCCGATTTGATTTGCGCGCCTGTTCCTGGACCTCTCGGGTAGCGGACGGCGATTGGACCGGAGTTATAGTGCGCCATCGTCCAGAGCATGTCGACGAATTCGTCTTCGTCCTTCGGCTGCATGTGCACCCAATTCGGGATGTGGCGCAGATAGCCGATGTCGAACAAACCATGATGCGTCGGGCCATCGTCGCCGCTTAGTCCAGCGCGGTCCATGCAGAGCCTGACATTTAGTTTTTGGATCGCCATATCATGAATCGCCATGTCGTAGGCGCGCTGAAAAAACGTGGAATAGATCGTGAGAAACGGCGTCATGCCTTGCGTCGCCAACCCACAGGCGAAAAGCGCAGCATGCTCTTCCGCAATACCGACATCGAAGTAGCGAGTTGGGTGAGCCTTGGAGAAATGGGAAAGGCCAGTCCCGCTCGGCATCGCCGCCGTGATCGCGACGAGCTTCTGATTGGTGTCCGCAAATTTCGCCAGTGTCTTGCCAATGATTTCCGAATAGGTGGGCGTCGCCGTCGGCGCAGTCTCGCCGCTTTCAATCTTATATTTGCCGAGGCCGTGGAATTTGTCGGGCTGTTTAATGGCCGGTTCGTACCCTTTCCCTTTCTTGGTGAGAATGTGCAGCAACACTGGCTCGTCCTGCGTTTTCAAAAACTCGAATGTCCGTATCAATAAGGGGATATCGTGTCCATCGATCGGGCCGTAGTAGCGGAGACCGAGTTCTTCAAAAATCACGCTTGGCACAAGCAAACCCTTGACGCTTTCTTCCACCTTATGCGCAAGCTGCACGCCGGTTTTTCCAAGAATCGCCTGGACGAAATCGCGTGCCTTATCGTGCAGATGCGCATAAGTGGGATTCGTCACGATGCTGTTTAGGTAACTCGCGATTGCGCCGACATTCTTCGCGATCGACCACTCGTTATCATTGAGTACAACGATGAAGCGCTTCGTGTGCGCTTTGACGTTGTTCAGCGCTTCGTAGCTGATGCCGCAGGTGAACGCGGCGTCGCCGGCAACAACCACAATATTCTCGTCGCCGCCGCGG